>JBMNVL010000094.1:0-7366 GCA_050946775.1 Acutalibacteraceae bacterium | reverse complement strand
GGTCCGTTTTGCAGCATCGGGATCTCGTGGTTGGATTCGATGTGCGCCAGATCGCATCCGGCGATGGCGTCGCGGATTTCGTCGGTCACCTCGCCCATATCGGTCGCCACGGCGATCCGCCGGTAGTCCGAAAGATGAAAGGCGAAGCCCATGCTTTCGACCGCGTCGTGGGGAGTGTGAAACGCCCGCACCTCCATATCGGCGATCACCCGGGTACCCGGCTCCAGCGCCTCGCCCGGCGCGTCGGGCGCCAGCATCCCATGGGCGATCAGATACGCCCGGGTGCCGCGGGAGGCGTAGACCGGGATGTGATAGCGATTGACCAGCACCCGCACCCCGGCGATATGATCGCTGTGCTCGTGGGTGATGAAGATCGCCCGGATGGCGGCGGGATCGATCTGCCGCTGGCGCAGCGCGTTCTCGATCCGCCGGGCGCTGACGCCGGCGTCCACCAGCACCCCGTCCGAGGCGGTGCCGACGTATGTGCAGTTTCCGCTGCTGCCGCTGAAAAGCGGGCAATATCGTGCCATAAATCGTACGTTCCTTTGCGTTTATTCGGCGGGCGCTTCTCCCGCGGAAGGGACGGCGTCGAACTCCTGCCAGAAGTCCTTGACCGCCTTCTCGTAGCCTTCTTTATCGACGAAATAACTCATCCCGTGGTCGGCGCCGGGCACCACGAACAGCCGCTTGGGCGCCGTGCAGGCCTTGTAGTTCGCATACGTCATGGTCACCGGGACGAAATGATCGTCGGTGCCGTGGATGAACAGCACCGGCACGGTGCCTTTTTTCAGCGCGTCCACGGTGGACTCGTTGGCCGACTGGTCGGGCAGCTTTTTGCGCATCAGCACGTCGGCGATGGCGCCGCGCATACAGTAGGAAATGTGCAGGTTGTCGTTGGCGATGTGCTTGAAGATGGCGTGCGGCGAGGTAAAGCCGCAGTCGGCCATGATGCCGTGGACGTTGGAGGGCAGTCCCAGTCCGTCGGCCATCAGCACGGTGGTGGCGCCCATCGACACCCCGCACAGGTAGATCGGCAGATCCGTTCCGACCCGCTTTGTGACCCAGCGCACCCAGTCCAGGCAGTCAAACCGCTCGGTCAGTCCAAAGCCCATATGATCGCCGCCGCTGTTGTTTTGTCCCCGCTGTTCGGCGAACAGCACGCTGCAGCCGTTTTCCGCCCAGGCGTCGGCCACCATCCCGAAATCCCGGTTCCAGGAAGAGCGCCAGCCGTGCATGGCGATGATCACCCGTTTGGCGTTTTCCTGCCCGATCCAGTGTCCCACCAGCGTTTCGCCGTCGGCGGCGGTGATAGAGACCGTTTCGTTCTCTTTTTGCCCCAGCGCTTCCTTGGCGGCGTCCAGCGCCGCAAAAAACGCTTCCTCGTCCGCCATGCCGGTCAACAGCCGGGTGGCGGTCTTCATCACCATCGGCTGGTTGGCGATGGGCTGCTGACGGTCCAGCGCGAGCTTGAGAAAATATTTGGTGCTCAAGTAATTGGCCGCCGCGGCCGTCGCCGCCGCGACCGTCGCCACCCCCAGGGCGGTCGTCCATTTGAATTTGCGTTGTTTCACTTTCCCGCTCCTTTCAAACCCGCAGCAGACGGTCGATCAGCTTGTCGTTCTGATCGCCGAGCAGCCGGCACAAATGTTCTTTTATCTTTTCCCGGGACTGTTCGGGCTGGCGCAGATAGGCGCCGGCCAGCCAATCGTCGCCGAAGACGGCCTCCGGCGTGGTGTACCGCGCCACGCCCCAGCCGTAAGGACGGCCGTATTTGTCCCGCATATACTCAAAATCCCGCACGATGACGTAGGTCTGCATCTGCAGCCGGGTGATCACCGTGTCAAACCCCTTTTGCCCTTCTTTGCCGTAGTGACAAAGGGTTTTCAGCTCCTTGGACAGCAGCGAGCCGTGCGCGGCCAGCACGTCGTACACGCTCTTTTCCTTGAAGGTGGCCAGCTCGTCGTCGAACCGGGCGTCGAAATCGTACCCGTCCCGGCGAAAGTTGGCAAAATCGGGAAACCACTCCCGGCTGATATACCCCGCCTTGCCCCCGAAAAACTTGCCGTAGGCGCATTTCCCCGAACGGGCGGCAGGCCCTTTCCATTCCCACGGGCCGTCGACCCCCTCGACGAACCACAGCTCGGGCGGGCAGCATTCGGCAAGGGAAAAGCCGGGGATCCCGCTTTTGAAAAAGGGCAAAAACCCGATCTCTTCCACCAGCGCCGTCAATTCCTTCGCGTTATGTACCGCCGGCAGACGCATAGGGATCCCTCCTTTTTACGCCTTGTCCTTGGCGCCCTTGGCGCCGCCCAGAGACACACTGTCCAGCAGGTTGACGTCGTAGCTGAAGGTCAGCGCGTCCCGCTGCCGCTGGCGCTTGAACGCCAGCTCCACCAGCCGGTCCATCAATTGGTCGAAGGGCAGTCCCGCCGCTTCCCAGAGATAGAAGGAGAGCGAGCCGGGAATGGTGTTGATCTCGTTGACGTACAGCTCGCCCGATTCCCTGTCGTTGAGAAAATCGATCCGGGACACCCCCGCGCAGCCCAGCGCCCGGAAGGTGCGCACCGCCAGATCCTGCACGGTATCCCGCAGCTCGTCGGGAATGTCCGCCGGACAGCGGCGCTTGAGAGAGGACATCCCCTCCCCGGTCTTATCGGCGGATTTGCCGCCGCTCATATATTTATCCTTATAGCTGAGGATCTCGTCGCTGCCGATGGGCTCCTCACAGACCGAGGCGATCGCCTCGTCGGCGTCGCCCAGCACCGCGCAGTTGATCTCCCGCAGATGCGCCACCGCCTTTTCCACCAGCACCCGGGAGGCGTAGCCGAAAGCGGTGTCCAGCGCGGTCTGCAGGGCGTCGCGGTCGCCGGCCTTGGAAATGCCGACCGACGAGCCGAGATTGACCGGCTTGACGATGACCGGATAACCGATCTCTCCTTCGATCTTTTGGAGCGCGCCGTCGGGATCGAGGGCGTATTCTTTGCCCGAAAAAGCCAGCGCCGGCAGAACCGGCAGCCCCGCCTGGCGCAGGACGGATTTCATATGGAATTTGTCCATCCCCAGCGCCGAGGAGGTCAGATCACACCCGGCGTAGGGCACGCCCAGCATTTCCAGCATCCCCATCAGGGTGCCGTCCTCGACGTTGGTGCCGTGCACCACCGGGACGACCACGTCGATCCGCTCGACCAGGTTGCTGCCGAAGCGCTTGCCGGGATAGCGGATCAGCTCCACCCCGCCGTCGGCGGACACCGGCAGCACCCTCGTCGCCTCGGCCAGCGGATCGGCCGTTTTGAAGGTTTCGATGTTTCCCATGCTCGCGCCGGTGAAAAAACGGTTGTCCTTGGTGATATAGATCGGCACGGGATCGTATTTGTCCCGATCCAGCGCCGCGAAGGCCTGCAGTCCCGAAATGATGGACACCTCGTGCTCCACGCTGCGTCCGCCGAACATCACGCCGACTTTTGTCTTCATCGTCAATCGCTCCTCTTAAAAGTTATCGGGAAGATCGTTTTCCAGCAAAACGATCCGCTTTTTATCGCTTGGCAGGGTCGCCAGAAAAGCGAGACCCTCCTGCAGGGTGGGCGCCACGTGGATGCGCTGAGGCGAAAAGCCGCCGTCCAGCAGTCCCTGCCGCAGCGGCGGCGCCTGTTTTTCGCCCACCAGGATCGCCCAGTCGCATTTTGCCGCGGCGTATTGTCCAAGCTCCCGGTTGAGAGCTTCCTGCCGCTCGCCCAGCTCCACCATGCCGGGGGTGACCAGTACCCGCTGGGCGTCGAACGCCCCCAGCACGTCCAGCGCCGAGCGGAAGCCCGCCGGGTTGGAGTTGTAAGCGTCGTCGATATAGCCGTTGGGCAGCAGCTGCAGCCGGTGCTCCACCGGCTTGAGCAGCCGCACCGGGTAGACCAGCTCCTTGAGCGGAATGCCCAGCGTGTGCGCCACGGCGACGCATCCCACCAGATTCTGGATGTTGTGCGCCCCGAGCAGCCTGGTGACAAACGCCGCCTGCTCGCCGTTCGGCGCGGTGACGGTGAACCGGCTGCCCTGCCCGTCCACGGCGATATCGGTCGCAACGTAGTCGGCGCCGGGCTGTACCCCGTAGGTGACGGCTTTGCCGCTCACCGGACGGGAGCGGATAAGGTCGTTGTCGGCGTTGAGAAAGGCGACGCCGTCCGCCGGCAGGCTGTCGGCCAGCTCGAATTTGGTCCTGACGATGTTTTCCACCGTCTTAAACGTCTCCAGATGCTGTTCGCCGATGGAGGTGATCATCCCGTACCGGGGATGCACCAGATCGCAGATCTCCTGAATATCGCCGGGGTTTTTGGCGCCCATTTCGGCGATGAAGACCTGATGGGAGGGCTTGAGCCGCTCCCGCACGGTACGCACCACCCCCATGGTGGTGTTGTAGCTCTCGGGAGTCATCAGCACGTTGTACCGGGCGCTGAGCAGAGCGTGAAGAAAATTTTTGGTGCTGGTCTTGCCGTAGCTGCCGGTGATGCCGATCACGATCAGATCCGGCATGGACCGCAAGCGCTTGCCCGCGTCGTTGACGTACCAGCGGGCGACCGCCTTTTCGGCGGGGATATTGACGCGGTTGGAAAGCGCCACCCACAAAAAGAGCAGCCAGCCCAGCGCCGCGTAGATCAGCACCCCGATCCACACCGGCAGCATCCACAGCGCCGCGCCGCACAGGAGCAGCAAAATGATCTGGGTGGCGAACAGCCGCTTGACGCGCGCGGTAACCACCAGCGGCTTTTTGGCTTTGCGGGGGCGGTTGACCCACGCCCCGGTCAGCGCCAGCGCCGCCGCGCCGGCAAACAGCCAGACCGGATCAAGCCCGATCAGCCGCCAGGCGACCGCCCACGCCGCCCCAAGCAGCGGGAAGATCAGCCGGCCGCCGGTAAGGATCCGCCGGGCGTTTTCCAGGCACCAGCGGCGATACCGCTCGGGCCGGTAGGAATTGAGCTGCAGCATATGGGTATAGTACACCGCCTGCGCCGCCGCGTAGACGGCGAAGGCGATCAGCATGACGATCCGACAAGCCAGTTCCATAATCTCTCCTTATTTCAAAAAAGCATCCAGCACCCGGGCGCATTGTCCCCACCGCTCGGCAAAGGCAAAATGCCCGGCACCCGCCAGCACCACCAGTCCCGCGTCGGGGATCTTTTGCTCCATCAATTTTCCGTCGGACAGCGGCGTGGCGGTGTCGTTTTCGCCCCAGATCAGCAAAGTGGAGGCGTCGATCCCCGGCAGCAGCGCCGTCAGATCCTCGTTGATGGCCATCACCATGCTTTGGCGCATCACGGGACTGGCCTGCTGATAATCGGCCGAGCCGTGCTTTTTGCGGGCGTTTTCCACGGCGTTGGGAAACAGCCGCCGGATGCCCGGCAGACGGAAAAACCATTTGGCCGCCTTGAAGCGGTACACCTTTATATAATAGCCAAGAGAGCGGCGCGGCTTGATGCCGGCGGCGTCAAGCAGCACGATCTTTTTCACCCGCAGGGTCCGGCCGGGCCGGTTCATCCATTTGATGATCATCCGCCCGCCGAAGGAATGCCCCATCAAAATCGCCTCGTCCAACTCCAATTGGGCGGCGAAGGCTTCGGCAAAATCGACGAACGCGTCGAGATTCCACGGCTTTTCCGGCTCCTCGGATCCGCCGAAGCCCGGCAGATCGGGAACGATTACCCGGCAATAGGCCGACAAATGGTCGACTATCAGCCGATAGGTCTCCCCCGGCGCGCCCCAGCCGTGGAGCAGCAGCACCACCGGACCGGAGCCCTGGTCGATATAGGCCACTTTGCGCCCGCCGATCGTCGTTTCCATACGCGCCCACCTTTCTTAAAACTGCAAACAGAATCAGTATACCACATTTCCCCGTTAAAAGCAATTCTTTTCTCCCGCTCTTTTACGGTATGCCGTCATGGCCGATGCCAGACCCCGTTGTCCCCGACTATAGCCGTCCGATTAGAGTTTTTGTCTACTATTTCCATCAAATTTGTCCGAAAATGGCGAGATTCTTTTGGAAATATGCTGTATACTGAAAGCAGAGATGCCATTCGGAAAGGAGCGTTTTATGATGAAAAAACTATGGAGAAGACGTCTGATCGCCCTGTTGGCAATCGGGTGTCTGACGATCACCGGAGCGCCCGTATTCCGTGCGCTCCACGGGCAGGAGGAAACGAGTATGCGGCAGCGAATGGGGATATCCGACCGGTATCCCACCACTTACGGCGACTGGGAAAACGGCTTTATGACCGGCAACGGCAAAATGGGGATCATCGTTTTCGGCGATCCGCTGAGCGACACGGTGGTTTTTTGCGACCGGGGCTTCAATAAGGCCGCCGACAAAAACAACCCCACCCGCACCTTCAACGAGGTGTCCGGGGAGATGCTGGAGGCCATCAAGAAAGCCTGCGCCGGCGGGGATTGGAAAACCGCCAACGATCTGGCCAACGAAGCCCACGGCTGGCGCGACGGCGGCGAGGGCAGCCGCCATCCCGGCTACAAGATGACCCTGTCCATCCCGCAGGACGGCGGGGTGACCGGCTATCGCCGGCAATGCGATTTTTCCACCGGCGAGATCACGGTGAAGTGGCGCGATAACCGGGGCAACTGGAGCCGGTCGGCCTTCACCTCCCGCGCCGACAACGTCACGGTGCAGCGGCTGCAGGCGCCGACTGAGGGCAAGCTGACCTGCTCGGTATCGCTGGGGACCGATCCCGCTATGCAAATGTTCGGCGGGATGACCTTTTCCCAGCAAAACGATACCGCCCATCTGCGCTTTCGCGCCAAATACGGGTCGAATACCGACGACGCCGGCTATGAGGGCGTCACCCGGATAACGGTCAAGGGCGGCAGCGTGAGAATGGACGGCAACAACCTTGTGGTGGAAAACGCCGACGAGCTGCTGATGCTGACCCAAACCGAGAAATACTATACCGGGTCGACCAAGGCGTTTGCCGGCGACGCCCTTGCCGCCCGGCTGGATACCCTGCCGGACGACTACGACGCCCTGTTGGCCGCCCACACGGCGATCCATTCCGAAATCTATAACCGCGTCTGCGTCGATTTCGACGCCTCGAACGCCGATCGCGCCAAAACCAACGAGCAGCTGCTGGCCGAGCAGGAGACCAGCGCCCTGCCGGTCAAGGCGCTGTACGAGCGGATCTTTGACGCCGGGCGGTTTTATTTCCTGTGCTCGGGCTATGAGGAAGCGGTGTCCGATCTGTGCGGCGTCTGGACGGGCGACACCGGCGCCGGCTGGGGCGGATATTACCACCTCGACGCCAATCTCAACCTGCAGATCGCCGGCGGGGTGATCGGGGATATGCCCGAGGTGATGGAGGGGTACTTCCATCTCAACGAG
>JBMNVL010000093.1:0-7434 GCA_050946775.1 Acutalibacteraceae bacterium | reverse complement strand
AAAGACGCTGCTCAATGAGCAGCGTCTTTTACATAGGCTATGAGCGTTTCCTTGTCGTTTGCCAGACGGCCGGCGATCACCTCGTCGAGCAGGCGGTTCAGCCAGTCGCCCAAAACCGGCCCGGCGGGAATACCCAAGGCCATCAGATCCCGGCCGTTGACCGCCAGTTGATCCCGCCGCACGCAGGGCGCCGCGGCGATCACGTCCTCCAGCGCCCGCTCCCATTCGTCGCATTCGTGTATTTTCTTTTCTCGTACCGCCGGATTGCATCCCGCCGCGTCGGCGCGGTGCACCGCCGTCAGCCGCCGCAGATCCTCTTCGCCCAACCGTCCCAGCCAACGGCGGATCACCGGTGGGGTAGGGGGCAAAACCATTCCGTGCCGCTCAATGAGCGTGCCGACGGCATCGATCGTTTTGCGGTCGGCTCTGAGGGCTGTCAACCGTTGACGCGCCATTTCGGCGCCCTTTTTTTCGTGGCCGTAAAAGTGATCGATCCCGGCGGCGTCGGTGGTGTGGCAAAGCGGTTTGCCGCAGTCGTGCAGCAGCATGGTCCAGCGCAAAACCGGATCGGCCGGCGCCGCGGCCGTTGCCAGTACGGTATGGGCGTATACGTCTTCGCCGTGGCAGGGATGGCGCTGGGGACACCGGCGCATGGCGACGATCTCCGGGATCACCGCCTCCAAAACGTCGGGAAAATCCGTCAATACGGCGCCAACGTTATTTCCGCACAGCATCGCCGTCAACTCGGCGTAGATCCGCTCCGCCGATACGGCCTTCAAATGGCCTGCGAAACGGTGGATCGCCGCCGCTGTTTTCGGCTCTATGCCGAAGGACAGGGTGGAGGCAAACCGCAGCGCCCGCAGTATCCGCAAAGCGTCCTCGGAAAACCGGTGATCCGGATCGCCGACGCAGCGGATGATTCCGTCGGCCAGATCCCGACGGCCGTCAAAGGGATCGATGATCGACCCGTCCGGCGCGCACGCCATGGCGTTGACGGTAAAGTCCCGCCTGGCCAGATCCTCTTGCAGCGAGGTCGAAAAGCGCACCGCGTCGGGATGACGGTGATCCCGGTAGCTGCCGTCTACCCGGTATGTCGTGACTTCAACAGGCGTCTCGTCGATCAAAACCGTCACGGTGCCGTGAACCTCGCCGGTAGGGATCACCGGCCATTCACTGCAGGCGGCTATGACCTGAACGGGCGTCGCGTTGGTGGTCACGTCCCAATCGCGCGGCGTAACGCCCCGCAGGGCGTCCCGCACGCAGCCGCCCACGGCGTATCCCTCAAATCCTGCCTCATACAGCCGCACGATCAACCGTGTCGCTGCCGGATGCAGTCGCATCATCCATTCCTTCCTCTCAAAGCAAAAGGCCGAACACCGCGGCGTTCGGCCCTTGTATGTTTTCTCAGATCTCCCGGATCTTGAAGCCGTAGCCCCACACCGTGTCGATGGTCAGCCGGGAACCGGCCAGCTTGCGGCGGATGCGCTTGAGGGTATCGTCCGCCACGCGGGTCGCCGGGTTGTGATCGATCCCCCAGACCGCCGGCAGCAGTTCGCTGCGCGGAACGGCGCGTGCGGCGTTTTTCATCAGATAGGTCAGCATCGAAAACTCGGTGGGCGTAAAATGAATGGTTTCCTGTTTCTCATTGGTGACCGACATGTTATCCAGATCCACCGTCAACCCGCCCATCGTGATCTTTTCGGTGATGGAAACCGGTTTGCAGACAAGGGAAATGTCCGCGGTGATGTTGCCGCCGAGATTCTCCTCGGAAATATCGGTGTATTCGATCGAATACCCGTTGTTCCGCAAGGAGGAAACCAGCACCTCCAGCATCTTTTGATCGTCCCCGTAAACGTACACCAGTTTAGGCATCGCAAGGACCTCCTTTTTTTCTCTTTCTCATTCTCGTTTGTGTTTGCTGTCAGGATGTAATAGTACACCACACTAACATAGTTTAATATTAACTCATATTTATAAAGAAAATATGAACAAATTGTGAATTCTTGGGATAAAAATGCGAATGTTTATTCACTGTATTCCGCCAGGAGCCGTTGCTTCTCATCCCAAAGCGCCTGCGAAAGATCCACGTAGTAGTTGTGGGGATTTTCAAACCGCAGCACCTCGTCCCACATATGGGACACCTGCTCGGCGCAACGCTGGCGGATCTCGTGAACGCTGGGCGAACGGTAAACGCATTTGCCGCCCTTGAAAATCGGCTTGAGCAGCTCGACCGCCCGGAAATTGGTCACCGTCTTGCGCTTCCAGATGTGCTCGGAATCGAAGATCTCGTAAGGACGGGTATCGTCGATCACCTCGTCGTGCATGGTCAGCACGTCGGCAATCGCTTTGCCGGTGTCGACGTCAAACAACCGCCACAGCTTCTTAAAGCAGGGGTTGGTGATCTTGGTCACGTTTTCGCTGACCTTAATCCGGGGAATGATCCGGCCGTTCTCTTCGATAGCCGCCAGCTTGTAAACGCCGCCGAATACCGGTTCGCCTGCGGCGGTGATCAGCCGTTCGCCGACGCCGAAGCTGTCCACGGCGGCGCCTTGAGCGATCATATCCCGGATGATGGTCTCGTCCAGCGCGTTGGAGGCGGTGATGGCGCAGTCGCCAAAGCCGGCATCATCCAGCATCCGGCGCGCTTTTTTGCTCAAATAGGTGATATCGCCGGAATCGATCCGGATCCCTTTGGGACGAAAGCCCAGGGGCACCAGTTCCTCCCGGAATACCTTGATGGCGTTGGGAATGCCGGATTTGAGGACGTTGTAAGTGTCGACCAGCAGCAGACAGTTGTCGGGATAGGTGCGCGCGTAGGCGCGAAACGCCTCCAGCTCGCTGTCGAAAAGCTGTACCCAGCTGTGCGCCATGGTGCCGACCGCCGGAATGCCGTACAGCCGGTCGGCCAAGACGTTGGCGCTGGAGGAACAGCCGCCGATATACGCCGCCCGGGTACCCAAAAGCGCGCCGCTGTAGCCCTGCGCCCGGCGGGAACCGAATTCCATCACGCTGCGACCGGCCGCCGCCCGTACGATGCGGTTGGCTTTGGTGGCAATCAGCGACTGGTGGTTGATGGTCAGCAGCACCGCCGTTTCGATCAGCTGCGCCTGCATCGCCGGTCCGCGGACCGTCAGGATCGGCTCGTGAGGGAAGATCGGCGTGCCCTCTTCCACCGCCCACACGTCGCAGGCGAAGCGAAAGTCCGCCAGATACTTCAGAAAATCCTCTGAGAAGCAGCCGCGGCCGCGCAGATACGCGATGTCGTCTTCTGAAAACCGCAGTTCCTGCAGATACTCGATCACCTGCTGCAGTCCGGCCATGATCGCCAATCCGCCGTTTTCAGGGATGCGGCGGAAAAACATATCGAAGTAGACGATCTGATCGCCCTTGCCGTTTTCAAAAAAACCGTTGGCCATGGTCAACTCGTAAAAATCGGTCAGCATGGTCAAATTGCCCTGGGGATCCCCGTTCATATAGATGCCCTCATTTCCATTTAGTTTTATTATATTATAGACTACTTTCACGCAAATAACAAGTCAAGCAAAAAGAGCCGCCAAATATGGCAGCTCTTTGGGGTCGCAAATGCATTACAGCGCGCGGGTGACTTTACCGGAACGCAGGCAACGGGTGCAGGCGTAGATTCTTTTCGGAGAACCGTCGACCACCGCTTTGACGCGTTTGATATTGGGCTTCCACACGCGATTGGAGCGTCTGTGGGAGTGGGACACCTTGATGCCGAATACCATGCTTTTCCCGCAGATATCACATTTTGCCATGTCTGGGCACCTCCTAAAGCAAAATAACGGATATATTTTAGCAGACGAATCCTCAAAATGCAAGTGTTTTTTCAAAAAAAGATAAATTTCTTCGGTCGGCGCCAAAAAAATGCCGGTCGGACTTGTAATCGGCGGCAAAATTTACTATAATATAAAATATATATGCCTGCTTAAAAGGAGAGCGTGATATGTTCAGAACCGTCATCCAAATGATCCGCAGCGGCGAAGTGGATTTTACCCAGCTGCTGTTCTTGCTGGGCGCGTATATGGTGCTGATCCTGGTGCTGATGCCGGTGCACGAATTTTCCCACGCCCTTGTGGCGGATAAGCTGGGAGATAAAACACCGCGCTGGAACGGCCGGCTGACTCTCAATCCGCTGGCGCATATCAACTGGATCGGCGCGGCGATGATCCTGCTGTTCGGGATCGGCTACGCCCAGCCGGTGCCGGTATCGCCCCGCAATTTCAAAAAAGCCCGCCGGGACATGGCGCTGACGGCGCTGGCCGGTCCGGTGTCCAATCTGCTGATGGCCGTGCTGTCGGTGGCGATCTTTCGGGTGCTGATGATTTTCGGCGGCGATTTTAGGGTGGTCGGCAATTCGCTGTATGTGGACAACGAATGGATGTACTATGCTTACATCGTGCTCATCCAGGTGTTCGCCAGCGTCAACATCGGGCTGGCGGTCTTCAACCTGCTGCCCATCCCGCCGCTGGACGGCTCGCGGATCTTTGCCGCGATATTGCCCCGCAAATGGGCCTATTATATGGATCAGTACGAGCGGTATATCACCATCGGGCTGTTTGTTTTGCTGTTTACCGGGGTGCTGGATACGCCGCTGTACTGGCTGCGGGAAGGCCTGTGCGGCCTGATCGGCGCACTGTTCGGGATGCCGTATTTGTTCTAAATATATAAATAAGGACGTTACAAAATGGAAGCGATTTCCTATAAGCTGCCCGCCTTTGAAGGGCCGCTGGATCTGCTGCTGTTTTTGGTGCAGAAGAACAAACTGAATATTTACGACATTCCCATCGCCGAGCTGCTGCAGCAGTATATGGACGCCATCCGGCAGATGCAGGAAACCGATCTTGACGTGGCGACCGAGTTTTTGGAAATGGCGGCGCGTCTGGTACAGATCAAATCCGCCATGCTGCTGCCCAGGCACGAGGAAGCCGAACAGCTCAAGCGGGAGCTGACCGGCGAGCTGATCGAATACCGGCTTTGTCAGTTGATGGCGGGAAAAATGGCGCTTCAGTATATCGGCGGCGATCTGTTTTTGCATCCCACCGAGGATATCGAGCCGGATTGGACCTATCGCCGGGTGCATCCGCCCGAGGTGATGGCCGACGCCTATCTTGCCGCCGCCGGCCGCGGTCAGCGGCGATTGCCGCCGCCGGTGCAGGCGTTCAGCGGCATTGTATCCCGCAAGATCGTGTCGGTGTCCTCCAAGATCATGTTTGTGCTGCGCAAGCTGCGCCGCAACAACAAGCGCCGGGTGGAATATGACACCCTGTATCAAACGGCTCAAAGCCGTTCCGAGCTGGTGGCGACGTTTTTGGCGCTGCTGGAATTGATCAAGGCGCGCCGCATCCGGGTGGACGGTGAAGGCGACGATCAGACGGTCACCATGCTGGATCGCGCCGAAACGGCGCAGGAGGAATAAACGATGGAAACAAGACAACAACAAGCCGCCATCGAGGCCATTCTGTTCGCCAGCGGCGAACCGGTTCCGGTCAGCCGGCTGGCGCTGGCTCTGGAGCTGGACGAGGACGAGATCCGCTATCTGACCGAGGGGCTGATGGAGCGTTACGCCCGCCAGCAGGGAGGCGTGACGCTGCGGCGTCTGGACGACGCCTATCAGCTTTGCAGTCAGCCGGATTACGCGCCCTACGTCCGCAAGGCGATGGATCTGCGGCGCAACACTCCCTTGTCCCAGGCAGCGATGGAGGTGCTGGCGGTGGTGGCGTACAATCAGCCGGTTACCAAGGCCTTCATCGAGCAGGTGCGCGGTGTGGATTGCTCCGCGGTGCTGCAGGGCTTGATCACAAAAGGCCTGGTGGAGGAGCGCGGGCGTCTGGAATTGCCCGGCCGGCCGCTGCTGTACGGCACCACGCCCCATTTTCTGCTCAGCTTCGGCATGACGTCGCTGCAGGATCTGCCGCCGCTTCCCGAAAAGGAAGAGGCGGGATTGCCCGGCATGGACGGCGCACTGGACGGCCAGGTCACCTTGGGGGATCTGGTGGAGCCGCAGGAGGAAGAAACGCCGCCCGATGAGGACGCAGAGGAAACGGTATGATCGTTTTGTACGTGCTGCTGGCGATTCTCGGGTCGGTGCTTTTGTTGCTGCTGATCCCGACGGGCGCCGGGGCAAAATACGACGGCGAGCTGATCGCGTGGGTGCGGTACGGGCTGATCAAAATCCGCCTGTATCCCCGCAAGGAAAAAACGCCCAAGCCGGAAAAGCCGCCGAAAAAGCCCAAAAAGCCAAAACCCAAAAAGGAAAAACCGCCCGGAAAATTCGCCCAGATCGCCGAAAATCTCAAGCGGGACAGCCCGGGTGAGACCCTGCGGCTGGCCGGCGAACTGCTGCGGCTGGTCACAAAGACCGCCAAGCGTCTGCTGCGGGCGATCACCGTTGACCGGCTGGAGCTGGATCTGCTGGTCGTCGCCGGCGAGGCGGACGCCACCGCCGTGCGGTACGGACAAGCCTGCGCGGTGCTGTATCCTGCGATGACCACTCTGACCCAGACCATGCGGGTCAAACGCCACCGGCTGACGGTAACGCCCGGCTTCGGCCGGGAGAAAGGCGCTGTTGTCGCCGACGTGCGGGTGCACGTGATCCCGCTGCGAATCGTGGCGATTGCACTGGCGGCGATGTTCGGCTTTGTCAAAATTACGTCGGAAGACAAATCTATTTCAACCGGAAAGGATGAGCAACATGGAAGGAAAGGTGCAGAATCTGCTCGGAGTGTCGATGGAAAAGATCAAGGAAATGGTGGACGTTAACACCGTTGTCGGCAACCCCATCGCACTGCCCGACGGGATCACCCTGATCCCGGTGTCCAAGATCAGCTGCGGCTTTGCCGGAGGCGGCTCGGATCTGCCCAGCAAAAACGAAAACAAGGAGCTGTTCGGCGGCGGCTCGGGCGTCGGCGTCAACATCACGCCGGTGGCCTTTATCGTCGTCAACAATGGCGACGTGCGGATGATGCCCGTCGTCTCCAAGCCCGACACCAACGACGGCATCGTCAACATGATCCCCGACGTGATCGACAAGGTCGGCGGCCTGTTCAAAAAAGACAAGACCGAGTCTGAGGATTGATAATTTGACCCGCCTTCACATATCTTCAAGGGAGGAGCGTGAGGGCGATGGTTGGAAAACGGATGGCTGCGGCGATCGGTTGTTTGCTGATCGCCTTGTCGTCGTGGGCGTCGGCGGGGTCGATCGATCCAATCGAGGTGTCGGCGTCGTCGGCGGTTTTGATCGAGGCGGAAAGCGGGCGGATCCTGTTTGAAAAGAACGCGCGAACGCCCCGGCCGATGGCCAGCACCACCAAGATCATGACGGCTCTGCTGGCGGCCGAAGCGCTGGATCCCGAGCGGGTGATCACCGTGCGGGACGAAGCGGTGCGGGTGGAAGGCACGGCCCTGGGACTGCGG
>JBMNVL010000092.1:0-7538 GCA_050946775.1 Acutalibacteraceae bacterium | reverse complement strand
AGGAGCCGTAATCCTCCAGCTCGTCGCTTTCCGGTTCCTCTTCCTCGGGCACCGGCGCTTCCTCCACCGGATCGTTTTGCTCCTCCTCGCCGGTGATCTTCATCCCCGCCTTTTCCCGGCGGCGTTCAAAATCCTCGATCTGCTCCTGACGGGTACGGCGCAGCCGTTCCTGCCAATCCTCGTCGAGCTTAGGCTCTTCCTCCCAGTCGTCCAGCTTGAGCTGACCCTCGACCTCGTCCACCGGCTTTGGCTTCGGACGGGCGCGCGGATGCAGAACGACCGGTGCCGTCGCCTCGTCGGATTCGGTTTCGACCATCCGGGTGTCCCCGACGTCCGGCTCGTCCTGTTCGTCATCGTCGAGCAACGTCACCACCCGGGTCGCGTCGGTCTCCTCGTCCGTGTCTTGCGGCTGCTTATCGGCAGGAGACACCAATTCCTCCAGCAGCACCACGTTTTCCGCCGCGGCCTGCGCCTCGGGCGAATCCGCCGCCGGCGCGACGGTATGCAAAATCGCGTCGTCGTCCTCCATATCGGGCGGCAGCACAAAAAAATCGCCTTCAAATTCCGGTTCGGCGATACGCCGTTTTCCCCGTTTGCCGGTCTTGCGTTCGTCCTTCGTTTCGTTGTGATCCATCGTTTTTGCCTTCCTTATCGCGCTTTGACGCCGCCGCGCTGGCGCGCCGCCTCATACAAGGCGATGCCGCAGGCGACCGACGCGTTGAGCGAATTGATCCGTCCCGCCATCGGCAGGGACAAAATGCCGTCGCATTCCTCTTTGACCAACCGGCCGAGACCGCTTCCTTCCGAGCCGATGACGATCGCCAGCGGCCCGGTCAGATCGGTCTGGCACCAGGGCGCGCCGTCCATATCCAGCCCGTAGACCCACACGCCCCGTTTTTTCAGCATCTTGATGGTCTGCACCAGATTGCCCACCCGGGCGACCGGCAGATATTCCACCGCCCCGGCCGACGCTTTGTAGACCGTCGAGGTCAGCCCCACCGAGCGATGCTCGGGAATGATGATCCCGTGGGCGCCGGCGGCTTCCGCTGTGCGGATGATGGCGCCGAGGTTGTGGGGATCGTTGAGCTCGTCCCCGATCACCAGAAACGGCGGCTCACCCTTTTGCGCGGCCGCGTCGAGGATCTCCTCCACCGACACCGTCTGCTTGCAGGCGGCCATGGCGGCGATTCCCTGATGGTGCGGGCCGCAGACGGCGTCCATTTTGCGCACGTCCACTTCCTTGATCGGGATGCCGCGTTCCCGGCACTGGGCGATCAGCGGGCGGATGCTGCCGGTGCGTTCGCCCCTGGCGACCCACACCTGATCCAGCGGCCGTCCGGCGCGCAGCGCCTCGCTGACGGCGTTTCGTCCCGCCAGCACGTCCTCGCTGATTCGGCGTTCCCCTTCCGGCTTCATCGACGCATCCTTCCCCTTTTCAACCTATTTGGGGTCATTATACCATATTTTGCGTTGGTAGACAAGTGGTAAAAACAAGATTTTGTTGTTTTGCGCGATAATTGGTTTTGTGTAATTTATTTACATATTATTTCCCACATAAAAACCCGCCCGCGATCAGCCGATCGCGGGCGGTGAGAAAGCAGTGGTTATTACAGTTGGGCGAACTGATCGATCTTGCCCGTTGCGTACTGCAAAATCAGCAGCGCGTCAGCCGCGGTCACGCCGTTTTGGCCGTCGACGTCAGCCGCGGCTTGCTGGGTAGGATCGCCGGTCACCTTCCCCGTTGCGATCTGCAGCGCCATCAGCGCGTCCGCGGCGGTGATGCCGTTTTGGCTGTCCACGTCGCCGAGGGTGTAGTCGCTGACGGTCATTTCCACCGGCTGATTGCCCGCCAACTGCAAATACGCCAGTCCGACCGGGCGGCCGTTTTCCACAATGGTGCGCACGAAATACCGGGGCGTCGCCAGCATATGGATCGTCTCTCCCGGCTCCAGCCCGGATTTGACCCGGAACGACACGGTCGCCACCGTACCCTCGCGGGACTGGCCGTCCTTTCCGCCGTCCATCGCCACGACCTGCAGCACCCCTGTATCGGTATGCTCGGTCGTGATCGACACGCTGGAGGTCACGGCGCTGCCGGGCTGGGCGTCCACCGGTTCCAGTTTATCGGGATCATAGATCAGCGAAAAGTCGATCAGATCCCAGCGGTTGGTATCGTATACCCCCATCACGGCGGCGGACACCGTCACGATGGAGCCGGGCGTTGCCCGGAAGGTGTCGGCGGTAACGGTCAGCTTGGGCGTCGCGGCGTCGATCATGTGGCCGTTTTCGTCCCACGCGTAGGGCATCGGAATCACCCGGTAGATTTTCTGCCCGCAAACGGCGCAGATATTGCTTTCCAGTCCGGTGGACAGCCCGGCCTCCTTGACCACCGTCCAGTTGCCGGTGAACCGGTGACCGGTCAGGGGCAGGATCTCGTGCTTGGTATGGGAGGATTCAAACCCGCACACGTAATCCACATACCCGGTACCCAGACAGGTGGCGTTTTTGCGCTCGCTCTCTTTCCAGTTGTGATCCACCACCGGGATGGGCGTGACGTAAACGACGGCGTTGCACCGCCGACAGTGGCAGGATTGACTGCCCTCGGTCGTACAAGTGGGGTTTTTGTCCACTTCCCACAAGTAATAGTCTTCCGGATTCTGTGGGTCAAATTCATCGTTGTTGGTGGCGTACAATTCCATCTGAACTTGTTTGCCATAAACCAATAGTGCCAACCTGGCCTGACTAAAATACTCGTCCACGTTCTTGCCATCTCTTGCCATTAAAGACCGCAGCGACTCTAAATCGACCCGTGCCCACGACTTGTTGCGAATATCGCTACCGAGGATGTTCCAGTCGTCGGTGCCTTTTTTCAGCCGGTTGCCCTTGCTGTCGACCAAGCTGACCTTCGCCACGAAGGCAGCCTGCATTTTGGCCATACTCTGATCGGGCACCACTTTATTGTTGCCGTCGATATACTCGCCCTTGGCGTTGGTGCAGTAACCGTTGGTCAGACCGACAACATTGAAGTACAGCCATTTGTATTTCCGCAAGTCCAAGGGAGTCGAGCCGTCCGGCGCATAAACCGTATTGGTGACCCAATCGGCCAGATTCTGCGTCAGATCATAGGTATACGTACCGTCTTCACCGATCGTCAGGGTTGTTTTTTCGGTCTTGGCGGCGGCGCCGTTCAATTTGTCAAAAGCGATCTGCGGATCGTGTCCCAATGCGGGAATCGCTGTAATGTCCGTAACGGCATCGCACCGCTGGCAGTGACGAGATTTGCTGCCATCGGTCGTACAAGTCGGCTCTTTATCGATCGTCCACTCGGTGGAATAGATGTGTCCGGTGGCAGTAATAATCTCCCGCTTGGTATGCGTCGAATCGTTGGCGCAAACATAATCGGCATATCCGTCCTCGGTGCAGGTGGCGTCCTTGCGAACACTCAACCGCCAAGTGTGCCCGGTAGCAGGAATATTTGTCTCGTCGGTAACGGCCTCGCATTTTTGGCAGTGATGAGATTTTATGCCCAGCTGTTCACAAGTTGCCGCAACGTCGATCGTCCACTCGGTGGAATAGGCGTGATCGGTTGCAGTAATAACCTTCCGCTTGGTATGCGTCGAATTGTTGGCGCAAACGTAATCGTCGTATCCATCCTCGGTGCAGGTGGCGTCTTTGTGACCTCTCAACAGCCAAATGTGTCCAGTAGCGGGAATCCTTGTCTCGTCGATGACCGCATCACAGTTTTGGCAGTGATGAGTTTTTATACCCGGTTGTTCGCAAGTCGCCGCCACATCGATCGTCCATTTAGTGGAATAGGCGTGTCCTGCAGCGGGAATAGCAATCGATCCATACGGGTTGTCTCCAATAACGCTGTGATGGGATTGGCTGCCAGGTTCAATGCAGGTAGGGGGTATATCCACCGTCCAACTTGCATAACACGCCTGCCCTTCAAGAAAAATCACCGCTACAAATTTGTGCCCATTTTTACTCGCGTACTGCTTGGCCACAGAACCGGTTGTTGCGTATATCGTTAACCCAGTGCAGCAGAAGAAAGCACCACTCTCAATACTGGTGACGCTGTCCGGAATGATAATGCTGGTCAACCCTCTGCAGTACTCAAAAGCATCCTCTCCAATACTGGTGACGCTGTCCGGAATGGTATACACTCCGGTTTTGCCTGCCGGATAACAAATCAACGCCGTTTTGTCTTTGTTAAACAATACGCCATCTGTCGATGTGTAGGCCGGATTATCCTCTGCTACGTCAATTCTCTTCAATCCAGTGCAGCCGTAGAAAGCAACATCACCAATGCTGGTGACGCTATTCGGGATGGTAACGCTGGTCAACCCGGTGCAGTCGGCGAAAGCATACTCCCCAATGCTGGTGACGCTGTCCGGGATGGTGATGCTGGTCAACCCGGCGCAGCCATTGAAAGCACAACTCCCGATACTGGTGACACTGTCCGGGATGGTGACGTTGAGCAACCCGGTGCACCCTTCAAAAGCACAATCCCCAATGCTGGTGACGCTGTCCGGGATGGTGACGCTGGTCAACCCTCTGCAGTACCCAAAAGCATACTCTCCAATACTGGTGACGCTGTCCGGGATGATAATGCTGGTCAACCCTCTGCAGTACTCAAAAGCATCCTCTCCAATACTGGTGACGCTGTTCGGGATGGTATACACTCCGGTTTTGCCTGCCGGATAACAAAGCAACACCGTTTTGTCCTTGTTAAACAATACGCCATCTGTCGATGTGTAGGCCGGATTATCCTCTTCTACGTCAATTCTCGTCAACCCGGTGCAGTCGCAGAAAGCATAATCCCCAATGCTGGTGACACTGTCCGGGATAGTGACGCTGGTCAACTTGGCGCAGCCCTCGAAAGCCCAATCCCCAATGCTGGTGATGCTATCCGGGATGGTGACGCTGGTCAACCCGGTGCAGCCGGAGAAAGCATACCACCCAATGCCGGTGACGCTGTTGCCGATGGTGACGCTGGTCAACCCAGCGCAGTTGTAGAAAGCCTCATTTCCAATGCTGGTGACGCTATTCGGGATGGTAACGCTGGTCAACCCGGTGCAGTAGTAGAAAGCCACGTCCCCAATGCTGGTGACACTGTTACCGATAATAACGGTAGCGATGGAAGAACGATACGTGTACCATGGCGCGCCACCATATTCATAATTTGTCATAGACCCCGTACCGGAAATGGTGAGGGTTTTGGTGGACGAGTTATAATTCCACGTTAAATTAGCCCCACAGGTGCCGTTGTCATCGGCGCTGGCCGAAATGACCGGCAGCACCGTCAGCAAAAAAACGACTGACAGCAGCAATGCCAACGCTTTTCTTCCCGTTTTCATTGTTTTCCCTCATTTCCTATATGCGTTTTCCGGATTTACACATTTTTATTATATATTGTGCTGCGGCAAGTGTCAAGAAACGTGTATAATGAAAACACTATCCCACATTTTTCCAATAAAAAATCTCCTCATTATGTTGAATACTATTCAACATTTCCTTGTGAATTGTACCATACAATAGAAAGGAAGTCAACAGTGTTCAACGAAATGAGGAGATCGTATGTTTAAGATCAAGGCGCCGGACGGCACCAACAATCTGACCGGGCAGCGGCTGGCACAGATCCGCAAGGAGCAGCATCTGTCCCAGCGCAAGCTGGCCAGCAAAATGCAGCTGCTGGGGTTTGACGTGGACCATTATTTCATCCGACGGGTGGAAAACGGCGAGCGGTTTGTCACCGATATCGATCTGATGATCTTTTCCAAGGCGCTCAACACCCCGATCAGCGACCTTTTCCCCGACGGGCAAAACTGATCGCGCACGCGACCGGGCGATCTTACCCTTTGGTAAAGCCCTCGGTGATCTCAATGAGAGAATCGATGGTGCTCAGCAGCATTTTTCCCGCCAGCGACGCGTTGGTGGTGACGGTGCCGTTCTGGACGGTGATCTTCACCGTCATCATGGGAGAACCGACGGTCAGCTCGTTGCCTTTGTCCTTCAAGATCGCCGCTTTGCCCGCCATCGCCTGTTTTATCTTCAAAACCGCCGACGCGTCGTCCATCGTGTAAGTAAATCTTGCCATGATAAGATCCTCCTTTTTTCATTTCAAAAAGTGAGCATTTCGTACCGCGCGGACGTTACACCCGCTCAAAGGTCAGGGTGGACGAGGCGCCGCTCAGGGTGACGTCGCCGGTCAGAGTCAGGGTGCTGCCCTTGACCGACCAGGTCAGATCCACCGTCTGCTCCCCGATCAGCCCTTTCACGGTCAGGGTGACTTTGTCGCCGTCAACGGTGTAGGTGCCGTCGTAATTCAGGGTGTTGTTGATCGACACCGACACGGTGTTGTCCTCCCGGAACTCGTAGGTGTTGACGCCGAACGCCCATTTGCCGACGATGCTGCCGCCGCTGCAGGCGACCAGCGAGATCACCATCACCAACGCCAACACGCATACCAACGCTTTTTTCATGTTTGCACTCCTCTTTTCTGTTGTTTTCCGGCCGCCGCGAGGCGGTCTTTTCGTTTGCTATTATACCGCGCAAAAAACCCGGTGTCTTATGCTGGCAGCATAGTTGACAAAAAATAATGAATTTGGTATGCTTGCAGCATAGGAGATGACGATATGATCCGCAAAGATACCGCCAAGATCGTGGAGGAATTGTCCCGCTGCGACGATTTCTCCGCCTTTTATAACGAGAATAAAACTTACATGATCGCCGATACCCTGGCTGAACGACTGGACCGGCTGATCGCCGAAAAAGGACTGAAAAAAGCGCAGGTGATCAAGCAATCGGAATTGTCCGAGGTCTACGCCTACCAGATCTTTTCGGGGATCCGGGTGCCGACCCGTTCCAAGCTGTTGTGTCTGGCGGTGGGTATGGAATTGAATCTCGACGAGGTGCAGACACTGCTCAAATGCGCCGGGTATTCGCCGCTGTACGTCAAGCTGCCCTTCGACAGCGTGGTGCTGTACGGCATTTGCAAACATCTGACGGTGGTGCAGATCAACGAGCTGCTCTACGAATACGGACTGGAGACGCTGGGATGAAACAGATCTGTCCCTTTTGCGGCGCCGAGCTGGCCGAAAACGCCCGGTTTTGCCTGTACTGTATGTCGCCGCTGACAGAAAAAACGGTTTTGACCGACCGCCAGCCCAACAGGCGCCGGCGGTGGCTGCTGGCGATCGTCCCGGTCGCGCTGGGGCTGTTGGTCGCCGGCGGCGTTTGGCTTTGGAAAGGCGGCGATCCCATGGCGGCGAACGTCACGCCCGAAAAAACGGCGAGCGACGCATCCGGCGCCGGTCGTTCTGACGCCGCCGTGACGGCGTCTGTGACGGCGAGCGGACAGGTGGGCGGACAGACGACGGGGCGTGAAGATCCGGTCGGCACTTCCCTGCCCGGCCGCCAAAGCGGCACGACCGGGAGCTTGGTATCGACCAAAACGAGCGGCCGGACCGGCGCGGCATCTTCGGCGGGTACCACACGCGCCGCCGGCAGCACCTTTGCCCGCGGCAGCTCCGGTT
>JBMNVL010000091.1:0-7634 GCA_050946775.1 Acutalibacteraceae bacterium | reverse complement strand
AGCAGCAACACAAACTCCAAGCACAATACCGATTATCTTTGGTACGGTCAGGGATATTGAGGTTAGCATAGCAGAGATTAGAATACCACTCAGCAGCAACACGCCTGCTATGAGCAGCAACAGCCAATTCACTTTCGGGCGGTGGACAATATCAAGCTCTGTCCCAACTACATCTGCATCGCCCATTTCTTCAATGGCTTTTCTCATTGCTTCTTTCTGATTCAGACCGTTTTCCCGCAAAGCATCGTATTGGTCGTTTATGTGGTCAGAAAGCTCTCTTGTTGCCACAACCTTTGCTCTGCTCCAACGAATGTATCTTTGAACATCCTTGATATATTCTTCGGGAAAATTATATTCCTGCAAGCAAAACACCCCCCGACAAAACCTTATTGACTGCGGCAGAGTAGCTTTCCCACTCAGACAGCCGCACCACAAGAAATCTTTTCCCTTCATCTGTAATCCTGTAATATTTTCTTGTTTTCCCCGCAACAGTTTCTCCGTCATAGGACACAAGATACTGCTTTTGCTCTAAGAGATGGAGCAGAGGATATAATGTTCCTGCTTTCAATTCAAAAGTATGGTCGGATTGCTTCGCAAGTTCTTCTATCATCTGATACCCATACATATCTTGTTTTTCAAGCAGCTTCAAAATCAGCATATCTGTATTCCCTGAAATCAGAGATTTATCAATTGCCATATATGTCCCTCCTTGTATCGACAGTCTACATATCGATTATATATAGATTGCCGATATAAGTCAAGAGGCAACAGACAACATTCATAAAAAGTTTGCTTTTGGATTGCCAAACCCTATGTTTTCAGCATAATCTCTCTACTGTAGCGCTTTTAACCCACAAATGCCTTGTGTTAAGCCATATTCTCGTCATAAAATACGAGGGGTAAGGCATTTACACCTTTACCCCTCGCTTTGCGTTACCGCCAGTCTGCTATGCGAAGATGATTTCTTTATTCACAATCTCCATCGCACAAGCCCGTATATTATTCATTCTCCTGACCCATTCTAAGGCGTTTTCCGCCTTTAATTGTTCCGTGATACCCTGTGCCTGCTTCATGCCATCTATGAGCCGTTCAAAGCGTTCCTGCGCCTGTTCGTTGATGCCGGAAAGATAAGTGTTGAGCTTACCGCTGGTCAGAAGTGTTGTGTAGGTTGCTTTTCTATGTTCTTTCAGGTAGCGTTTGTGCCGCTGTCCCCATATCCCGATAGGCTTTTCTTCTTCGGGTGGCAAGCTAAGGCACGGCAAATAGTATTCGCCTTGCAGTTCATACCAAAGACCGTTGTTTTCATCATAAATGTACTTGTCCATCTTGAAATCCTCCAGTATAATATATTCGCACATATGTCACAGTTTCCCGATTGCCACTTGTTTTTATAGCTTGTTATCAGATTTTTCTTCCCTTATTTTTGCCCTTATGAGGTGGCGAGGGAAGCATAAACGCAAGTGAAATCGTATAAAGGGATAAGGCGGACACATTGCGATAAATCCTTTGTTTTCAAGCGTTTTGGAGGATTTTATTAAAGCCCTATGAGGGGCAGTAACCACTTATGAAATCGTGGTTTTCAAATTCAAATTTGTCGGGATGACAAGCGTGTATCCTTATGGCGCTCTTATACAGAAAAACCTCGTCGCAAGACGAGGTTTTTTCAATGATGTTTGCCCTGACGGGCAAATGATGCGTGCTTCGCACATGATGTTGCCTGCGGCAATGATATGTGCCTGCGGCACATGAAGGGCAAACATCGCATCATTGTGAGCGATAGCGAGCAACATCATTTCGGAGCGCAAGCGGAGAAACATCATCAGCCGCCGCGGGCGGCGATGTCCCTTGCGGTTCAGCCTGTATCTGCAAAAGGATTGAAAATTGCCGTTTTCATGTTATACTAATGACACGACCAAGAATCATGGAACAAAGGAGAAACGAATATGGAACTGATTCAAAGCTTTTCGGTAGACCATACCCGCATCGTCCCCGGCATTTTCACCAGCCGGGTGGATCGCCTGGGCGAGTGGTCGGTCACGACCTACGACGTCCGGCTGAAAAGGCCCAACCGAGAGCCGGTCGTTGACGTCGCTGCCATGCATTCGCTGGAGCACATCATCGCCACCTTCCTGCGCAACGACCCCGACTGGAAAGACGAGGTCGTCTACTGGGGGCCGATGGGCTGTCTGACCGGCTTTTATCTGATCCTCAAGGGGAACCGCGCGCCGCGGGAGCTGTACGATCTGCTGCTGCGCGCCTTCAAGGCCGTGGAGGACGCGCGGGAGGTGCCCGGCGCCGCGCCGGTCAACTGCGGGCACTGCCTGATGCACAATCTGGGGATGGCCAAATGGTACGCGCGGGAATTCGCCGCCTATCTGGAAGCCAACGCCGAAAACGACGCGATCTTTGCCTATCCCAGGGCCGAACGGCCAGTGACCGGCGATGGCCGGCATTTTTTCGATTCGTAAGATGAACGATAACGAAGATCCTGCCCCAGGGGCAGGATCTTCGTTTTTAAGAGGCTCTCACAGATTTGACCGGGTTTTTCGTTGGGTTTTTGGTTGCAATCGGGTGATAATTGTGGTAAAGTACGAGTATAAAGACTACCACAAAGAGAGGGGACGAGTATGAACACCATCTCCATGATGTCCAAGGCCGATATGACCAAGGGCCATGGCGTGTTGTCGGTTTACGAGGAACTGATGACCCTGTTGCAAACCTATTACCCGGACAAGTACCGTCTGCAGAAAAACACCGTCAAGCAGGCGGATATTTATCATTACCACACCATCAACCCCGGCTTTTTCCTGACGCTGCCCATCGCCCGTCACCGGGGCACAACGGTGGGATTCGTGCATTTCGTCCCCAAAACGCTGGAGGAGAGCGTCCATCTGTGGAAAATCGCCAGGGCGCCCTTTTACTGGTACGTGATGCGGTTTTACCACGCGATGGACGATCTGGTCACCGTCAATCCCCATTTCGTGGAGGATCTGGTGGAGGCCGGGATCGAGCGGGACAAGATCACCTACATCCCCAACTGCGTGTCGACCGACGCGTTTTATCCCCTGTCCGCCGAAGAAAAGGCGGCGCTGCGGGACCGGCTGGGACTTCCCCGGGACAAGCGGATCGTCATCGGCGCGGGACAATTGCAGATCCGCAAAGGGGTGCTGGATTTCGTCGAGGTCGCCAAGGCGCATCCCGACAAGCTGTTTTTGTGGCTGGGCGGGTTTTCCTTTGGCAAGATCAGCGACGGCTACGAACAGATCAAGGCCGTCATGGCCGCGCCGCCGGACAATCTGCGGTTCGTCGGCATGGTGGATCGCGGCGAGATGAACGATTGGTACAACGCCGCCGATCTGCTGCTGCTGCCCTCCTTCGCGGAGCTGTTCCCCATGACCATTCTCGAGGCGCTCAACTGCCATATGCCCATCGTGGTGCGGGATCTGCCCGAATACCACGGCGTGGTGTCGGATTACGTGCGGATGTGCCCCGATACGGACGGCTTTGTCAGCGCCATCGACCGGCTGTGTACCGACGGGGAAGCGTTCCGGCAGGCGAGCGAGCGATCGGCGGCGGGCAGCGCGTATTATTCCACCGAAAACGTCGCGAAGATGTGGGACGCGTTCTACACCGCCCGGATCGCCCATCCGCGGCGCCAGAAAACAAAAAAGGCGGTATGAGGACGTGAAAAACAAAAAACTCAATATCTTCATCTGCGTCTCCTGCGGACTGATCGTGTTGGGCTTCGTCTTTTTCTCGTCCGACGCCGGCGCGCTGGCGCGGCAATTCCACCGGCTGCGGCTGTGGTGGGTCGCGGCGGCGGTCGGCTGCATGATCGTCTACTGGCTGCTGGAGGCCGGTATCCTTCACCGGATGCTCCGCCCGGCTTATCCGGGGCAGCGGTTTTTGAACAGCTTTCGGGTGGCGATGGGCGGCCAGTATTTCAACGCCATCACCCCCTTTGCCTCGGGCGGACAGCCCTTCCAGGCGTATTATCTGACCCGCCAGGGCGTGCCGCTGGGGGTGGCGATGAACGCGCTGTTGTCCAAATTCATCGTCTATCAGGCGGCGCTGGTGGTGGTCTCGGCGGTGCTGCTGATCCTGCGGCTGGACTATTTCCGCCTGTCGGTCAGCAACTTTTCGCTGGTGGTGCTGGTGGGCTTCGCCATCAATCTTCTGGTGATGGCGGCGCTGGTGGCGGTGGCGCTTTTTCCGGCGTTCACCGACAAGCTCAGCCGGGGGATCATCCGGCTGCTGGCGAAGATCCGGCTGGTCAAGGATCCGCAGGCGCGCATCGACTACATGGACCGGGAGCTGCGCCAGTTCCGGGAGTGCTTTCGCAAAATGACGGGACAGATCCCCACCATTTTGCTGGCGCTGGCTTTGTCGGTGGCGCAGCTGCTGGTCTACATGGTCATCCCGTATCTGCTTTACCGGGCGTTCGGGCTGACGGCGGTGGATCCGCTGACCATCGTGGCGGCGCAGGCGTTCGTGATGATGGTGTCGGCCTTCATCCCCATTCCGGGCGCCGGCGTGGGCGCCGAGGGCTTTTTCTACTTTTTCTTTCAACGGTTTTTCACCGGCGACGGTCAGCTGGGCGTCGCGCTGATCCTGTGGCGGGTCATCACGTTTTATCTCACGCTGGTCGCCGGCGCGGTCTTTACTCTGCGCGCCGGGGAACGCAAGCCGCCCATCGCCGCCAAGGGGTCGTGACAATGCGGATTTTTCGCTTGCCATTTGGCAGGCGGATGTGGTATGATGGATACGCAAATAAAACAAGGAGGTCACGGATATGAAACACGCAAAACGTACGCTGGGCCTGTTGCTGGCGGCGGTTATGCTGCTGGCGGCGCTGCCGATGTCGGCGCTGGCCAAGGGCGACGCCGCTATCGAGCTGGTGGACATCGGCCGCGTCTGGACGGTGCTGTTTGCCAACCAGCCGGTGGGTTTCGAGGGGGAGGTCAATCCCAACGAGCCGGGGCTGACCGACCAGATGGAGCTGGTCGAGCAGACCTGGACCGATACCACCGACGGGCACGTTCTGTCCAGTCTGGCCGAATTTGACGAGCCGGCCCTGGCGGACCGGGGCTACGTTTATGCCGCCCGGCTGGCCGCCAAAGAGGGCTACGTTTTTGCCGACGGGTTCCGTTTCGTGTACGGCGGTACCGCCTATCCGCTGGATGAGATCATCTATCAGATCAGCGGCGACGGCAAGGAGCTGGTGGTTTCCGGCTTTATTCCCGAAACCTTCCCCTTGTCGCAGATCGGCGACGTGGACGGCAGCGGGGATATCACCGCCGCCGACGCGCTGATGGCGCTGCAGGGCGCTACCAGCAAGATCACCATGACCGACGGGCAGAAAGCGGCCGCCGACGTCGACGGCGACGGGCAGGTGACCGCGGCCGACGCCCTGATGATCCTGCAATACGCCACCCAGAAGATCAATCGGTTCCCCAACGATCCCTTCAACCTGCCGGACGATCCCCGCGGCGATCTGGATCGCGTGATCGGTGAGGCCGCGGATCTGCTGCGCCGCGCCGGGGAAGAGCCCGAGCGGTTCGATCCCGAGGCGGTGGAAGAACTGGCCCGGGTGAAAGACGCCGCCCAGCAGGTGCTGGAGGATCCCGGCGCTTCCGACGACGATCTGCGCGACGCCTGCGGCCGTCTGCTTAACGCGATCGACCGGGTGGAACCCCGTCTGACGCCCCGCGACCGGCTGCGCAATCTGCTGAACGCGGCGGACGATCTGCTGCGCCGCGCCGAAGAGGATCCCGACGCCTTTGACGCCGACGACGTCGCCGAACTGGCCCGTCTGGCCGACGAAGCCCGTCCCCTGCTGGAAGGCGAGGAGGACGATGACGCCATCAACGCGGCGTTCGACGAGATCGAACCCCTTCTGCGGCGGCTGGAAGACGGCCAGTCCGGCGAAGAGGACGATCCGTGGGACGTTTTCTGGGGACTGCTGGCGAATTGCCGGATGCAGGCGGAACTGACCGACGTCTTTACCCCCGAAAGCATCGCCGCGCTGCAGCAGGTGATCGCCGACGCCGGGGCTCTTGAGGAGAACGCGGAAAACGTGGAGCCGGCCGACGTCTGGGCGATGTGCGAGCGGATGCAGACCGCGCTGGACAGCGTGGAGACCCAGAACACCCCCGAAGCGCTGCAGGCGTATCTCGATTTTATCGATGAGAACATCGGGGAAGGCGCCTTGGGCACCTATACCGACGAGAGCGTCGCCGCGGTGACCGCGGCGCTGGACGCCGCCCGTCCGGTGGCCGCTGATCCCGACGCCACCCCCGACGAGGTCGCCGCGCAGTTCGCGGCCATCCGGGAGGCGCTCGACGGGCTGGAGGAGGAGTTCGATCCCTGGAGCTACTTCGATTATCTGCTGGATATGTCCCGCGACCAGCTGGACGAGGTGACCGCTCCCGATATGGCGGATATTTATACCGCCGAAAGCGTGGATGCGCTGCGCCAGGCGATTGCCGACGCCGAGGCCTATAAGCAAGCACACCTCGAGGACGCTGATCTTGACGAGATCGACGCGCTGTGCGAGCGGATGGACGAAGCGATGGACGGACTGGAATACCGGAACACTCCCGCCGCGCTGCAGAAGAAGATCGATGATATAGACGACGTTATGATGTTCATCGAAGCGATGTATACCGCGGACAGCGTCGCCGCGCTGAAGGCGGCTTTGGACGCCGCCCGCCCGGTGGCCGCCAACCCCGACGCCACCCCCGACGAGGTCGCCGCGCAGTTTGCCGCGCTGGCCGCCGCCCAAGAGGCGTTGGAGCAAAAGAGCGAGGAAGAGGTTGCCTGGGAGGAGTTTGAGAGTGCGCTTGGCCAGTGCCAGCGGGTGCTGGATAACCCGAACGCTTTTACCGCGGACAGCGTTGCGGCGGTGCAGCAGGTGGTAAACGACGCCAAGGCCTTTAAGCAAGCCCACTTCGAAGACGCCACCGCCGAGGAGATCGGTGCGGTGATTGAGGAAATGACAAACGTTCTGGATGAGTTGGAATACCAGAACACCCCGGAGATGCTGCAGCTGGTGATCAATCAGATGGACGCCTTTTTCGCATCGCCTATGGCCGAGCTCTTTACCGAGGATAGCATCGCCGCGCTGAAAGCGGCGGTGGATGCCGCCCGCCCGGTGGCCGCCAACCCCGACGCCACCCCGGACGAGATTGCCGCGCAGATCGAGACGCTGCAGGGCGTTTTCGAAACGCTGGAGCTTGAGGATAACGGCGACGATGGCGAACCCATCGGAGGCGGCGACGGCACCGAGGACCCCTTTGAGGACTAAATACCCATAATAGCCACGATCCCCGGCAGCATAGCTGCCGGGGATCGTTTTTTTGCCGGACTTAACGCGGCGCGCAAACCGGCGGTACGCCGTACCCCGCCAAATGGCACAAGTAGGGGCGGATATCATCCGCCCGCGGGATGACGCAGGAAAAAGATTTTTCGGGCTACCGCGTGACCCACTTGCGGTGCCCGGCTGAGGTGTGGCGCTATCGCGCTCACCGATCGCCGACCGCGGCGCCCACCATTTTCTCCCTGTATTGCCCACCGGGCGCGGTCGAAAATGTTGCCCAGGATGACTCTCCTTTTCATTGCGCTGTCATCCTGAG
>JBMNVL010000090.1:0-7698 GCA_050946775.1 Acutalibacteraceae bacterium | reverse complement strand
GTGGGCGACGACATCGAATCCCTCACATACAACACCGCCATCGCCGCCATGATGGCGCTGATCAACGATCTGACCGACGCCGGCAGCCCGACCAGAGAAGAATACCGCATCCTGCTGATCCTGCTCAATCCCTTCGCGCCGCATATGACCGAGGAATTGTGGGAACGGCTGGGCTACGGCGGACAGCTGGCGCAGGCGCAGTGGCCGGCATACGACGAGAGCAAATGCGCCGAGTCGACGGTGGAGATCGCCGTGCAGATCAACGGCAAGGTCCGCGCCCGGGTGGTGATCCCGGCCGACGCCGATCAGCCGGCGGCGCTTTCCGCCGCCAGGGCGGACGAAAAGGTCGCCGGGGCGATCGCCGCGGGCACCGTGGTCAAAGAGCTGTACGTTCCCGGCAAGCTGGTCAACATCGTGGTGCGTCCCAACTGACGGCGGATTTCGACAAATTTGTGCGTTTTTGCAAAAAAGCACTTGACGCGAATGAATTCTTCGTGTATAATATCATTTGCGCAATTTGTGTGTAATACCCCTGCCGGCAGGCGGAGGGGAGGGAATAGTATGTCAGAGGTCAGAGTCAAAGATAACGAGAGCCTGGAGAGCGCCCTGCGGCGTTTCAAGAAATCCTGCGCTCGTGCCGGTACTCTTGCCGAGGTGCGCAAAAGAGAGCACTATGAGAAGCCTTCCGTACGGCGCAAGAAGAAATCGGAAGCGGCTCGCAAGAGAAAGTACAAATAATTTTTTCAAAAAAGCGGGCGAAAGCCCGCTTTTTTGCTTGTAATGTGCGCCGCGACCCGGTATAATGAAAGCATCTATTTCCGTGTACAGGAGATCCGCCATGCTGTATCCAACCGTACGAAAAAACCGCATCACCGCCGTTACGGAAAGCGACCTGCGTGCCATGGGCGTGCGGGGTGTGCTGCTGGACGTGGACAATACCCTGACCCGCTACAAGAGTCAGGAGCTGGCGGACGACGTGCGGGATTGGATCGAACGGATGCAGACGGCGGGTCTTTCGCTGACCATCGTCTCCAACGGCCTGCCCCGGCGGGTGCGTCCGTTCGCGGAAAAGGCGGGACTGCGCAGCATCGCCTTCGCCTGCAAGCCCTCGCCGTTTGGGTATATCCGCGGCGCGCGGCGGATGGGTCTGCGGTGCAAAGAATGCGTCATCATCGGCGATCAGGTGTTCACCGACGTGGTGGGCGCCAATCTGTGCGGGATGAAATCCATCCTGCTGCAGCCGATCGAGCTGGAGCGGGGCAAGCCCACCATCGCCCTCAAGCGCTGGCTGGAAAAAGTGGTGCTCGGCTGGAAATACAAGAGCCGGTCGTCGAACGACGAAAAATAACGGGGGAGGGAACCGTATGCCGCCCAAATTCGGCCCGGCGGGCAACAGCGACTCGTTTCGCGAGGCCGGGTACAAATCCAATCTGCAAGTCCCCGGCTGGCTGCGGCAAATGGGGCTGACCGCTTACGAATACCAATGCGGTCACGGCACCCGGGTGCCGCAGGCCACCGCCGAGGCGTTTGGCAAAAAAGCCGCCGAGCACGGCATCGCCGTGTCGGTTCACGCGCCGTATTATATCTCGCTTGCCTCCGCCGAGGAGGAAAAGCGGCTCAACAGCGTGCGCTATATCGTCGAAAGCGGCCGGATCGTCCATTGGATGGGCGGCAGCCGGATCGTGGTGCATCCCGGCGGACTGGGCGGCCGCACCCGCGAGGAGGCCACCGCCCTGGCGGCGCAGACGCTGGCGCTGGCGCAGCGGGCGCTGGACGAGGAGGGATTGGCCGCGGTGCGCATCTGTCCCGAAACCATGGGCAAGATCAATCAACTGGGCGATCTCGACGAGGTGCTCACCCTGTGCGGGGTGGACGAGCGGTTTTTGCCCTGCGTCGATTTCGGCCATCTCAACTGCCGCACCGGCGGCGGGATGAATTCCGCCGAGGCGTTTGCCGGGGCGGTCGATCGCATCCGGAACACGCTGGGCGAGGAACGCGCCCGGGCGTTTCACATCCATTTTTCCAAAATCGAGTATTCGGCGGGCGGGGAGAAAAAACACCTCACCTTTGCCGACGACATCTTCGGCCCCGAGCCGATGCCGCTGATGGCGCTGATCGCCCGGCGGGATCTGGAGCCGACGGTGATCTGCGAGTCCAGCGGCACCCAGGCCGAGGACGCGTTGACCATGCAGCAAATGTGGCAGCAGCAAAAGGAGGCAATCCAATGAAAAAGATTCTTGTTCTCAATGGCCCGAACCTCAATCTGCTGGGGATCCGGGAGCCCGGCGTGTACGGCCCGGACAGCTACGACGCCGTCTGCCGAAAAATCGCCGCCGCGGCGGGGACGATGGGGCTGGACGTCGCTTTTGACCAGTCCAACAGCGAAGGCGGCCTGATCGACCGGCTGCAAGCCGCCATGGGGACGTACGACGGAGTGGTCTTCAACGCCGGCGCCTATACCCATTACAGCTATGCCATCCGCGACGCCATCGCGTCGATCGGCATCCCGGTGATCGAGGTGCATATGTCCAACGTCCACGCGCGTGAGGAATTCCGCCACCGTTCGGTGATCGCGCCGGTGTGCAAAGGGCAGATCGCCGGGTTCGGTGTGGACAGCTATATTTTGGCCTTGCAGGCTTTGGAGGGAATACAATGAGTCACGTGGAAAATCTGGCCGCCCATCTGCAAAAAGGGGAGGCGCTGATGGTCACCGCTCCCCATACCCGCCGGTATCTGACCGGGTTCCCGTCCTCCGACGGGGTGGTGCTGATCACTCCCGACACGGCGGTGTACATGACCGATTTTCGCTACATCGAGGCCGCACAGCGGGCGGTCAAGTCGATGCAGGCGCGTATGTACAAGCGCCAAAGCGAAGGGGTGGCGCAGTTTCTTGGGGATCAAAAGATCGAGCGGGTCTACGTCGAGGCGTCCCAAATGCCGCTGGCCGACGCCGCGTTCTGGGAAGAAAAGCTGACCGGCATCGAACTGGTCCGGGACAAATCGCTCGACGAGTGGATGCGCACCGAGCGGCTGGTGAAAACGCCGGCGGAGGTGCAGGGCATCCGCGCCGCCCAGGCGCTGACCGATTACGGGTTTGAACACATCCTGCCCCTGATCCGTGCCGGGCGCACCGAGCGGGAGGTGGCGCTGGATCTGGAATGGATCATCCGCAAGCAGGGCGCCGAGGGGGTTGCTTTTGAATTCATCGTGGTGTCGGGCGCCAACGGCGCGCTGCCCCACGGCGTTCCCTCGGACAAGCCGATCGAGCCGGGCGATTTCATCACCATGGACTTCGGCGCGCTGCTGGACGGCTGGCATTCGGATATGACCCGCACCGTCGCCGTGGGCAAGGTCAGCGACGAGCAGCGGCATATCTACGATACCGTTTTGAAGGCCCAGCTGGCGGGTTTGGCGTCCCTGCACGAGGGCTTGCCCTGCAAAGACGGCGACGCCGCCGCCCGGGATGTCATCGACGCCGCCGGTTACGGCGAGGCGTTCGGCCACAGCACCGGCCACGGCGTCGGGGTGGAGATCCACGAAGAGCCGAGTCTCGCGCCTTCGGCGGGCGATACCGTTTTGCAGGCGGGCAATGTGGTCACCGTCGAGCCGGGGATCTATCTGCCGGGCAACTGCGGCGTGCGGATCGAGGATATGGCGCTGATCACCCACGACGGGCACGAGAATCTGACCGCCAGCCCCAAGGAATTGATCACCCTGTAAAAAATTTCCCGTTTTGTCTTGCAAAGCGGCGCAAAATACGGTATACTGGTCTCAGGAAACTGCCCGCTTCCTTTTTTGGGCATAAAACAGGAGGATTTTTCATATGATTTCTGCAGGTGATTTTCGCAACGGCGTGACCTTTGAGATGGACGGCAGCGTCTATCAGATCATCGAGTTTCAGCACGTCAAGCCCGGCAAAGGCGCGGCGTTTGTCCGCACCAAGATCCGCAACGTGATCGCCGGGTCGGTGGTGGAGCGCACCTTCAGCCCCACCGACAAATTCCCGACCGCCTACGTCGAGAGAAAGGACATGGAGTATTCCTACAACGACGGCGATCTGTACTACTTCATGGACCAGGAGACCTTTGAGCTGATGCCCATCGGCAAGGATCTGCTGGGCGACAACTTCAAATTCGTCAAAGAGAACATGATCTGCAAGGTGGCGTCCTACAAGGGCAAGGTGTTCGGCATCGACCCGCCCAACTTCGTGGAGCTGAAGGTCACCCAGACCGATCCCGGCTTCAAGGGCGACACGGCGACCAACGCCACCAAACCCGCCACGCTGGAGACCGGCGCCGAGGTGCGGGTGCCCCTGTTCATCGACGAGGGCGAAATGATCCGCATCGACACCCGTACCGGCGAATACATGGAGCGTGCGTAAAGCGCCCGATCAAAGGAGGAGACAACGATGACGATTGCCGAAAAAGTGGCCTATCTGAAGGGCCTGTTCGAGGGAATGCAGTTTGATCCCGATACCAACGAGGGCAAGCTGTGGAAGGCCGTTATGGACGTGCTGGGTGATCTGGCGCTGTCGGTGGAGGATCTGGAGGATTATTCCGCCGAGTTGAGCGAGCAGGTCGACGCCATCGACGAGGACCTCGATCAGTTGGAGTCGGACTTCTACGAGGATTACGATTACGAGGAGGACGAGGACGGCGACGACGAGATCTACGAGGTCACCTGCCCCAACTGCGACGAGGAGTTTTGCGTCGACGAGCAGACCCTGATGGACGGCGGCGTGGAATGTCCCAACTGCGGCGAGCATCTGGAGTTTGATCTGGATGAAGAGGACGAGGACGAACCCGCTGAGGAGACGTCTGAAGAGGAATAACATCCGAACCGAACGGCCGGAGATCCCGCGGGGATTCCGGCCGTTTTTTGCAAAGAGGAATGGTTATGAAGATCATCGATATCACCCGGGAATGGGTCGGCGCGCCGGTCTATCCCGGCGATCCGGCGCCGGCGCTGACCACCTTCCAAAGCATGGCGACCGGCGACGCCTTCAACGTCACGGCGTTTTCCGGCTGTCTGCACAACGGCACCCATCTCGACGCGCCGCTGCATTCCATCCCCGACGGGGCGTCGATCACCGATCTGCCGCTGGAGCTCGTGGTGGGAGAATGCAGCGTGGTGGCGTTTGAAGGGATCCTGCTGGGGGATCAGGCCGAACGGATCCTGCCCCGGCTTCACGAGCGGGTGCTTTTCAAGGGGAACGTGGCGATCAGCGCCAGCGCGGCCTTCGTGCTGGGCGACGCCGGGGTCAGGCTGATCGGGGTGGAAGGGGCGTCGGTTGCTCTGCCGGAGGAGACCGCCGCCGTTCACCGGCAGCTGCAGGTCAACGGCATCGTGCTGCTGGAAGGGCTGGATCTGTCCAAAGCCGATCCCGGCGCGTATATGCTGCTCGCGGCGCCGATGAAGATCGGCGGCGCGGAAGCGGCGCCGGTGCGGGCCATGCTGCTGGAGCGGCAGATGTATCTGTAAAAAAGGAGGCGTGCGCCCGTGAATCTGTATTATTTTCTGGCATTGATCCCGCTGATCGTGGTAATGGAGATCGCCGCCGGTCTGATGCTGGCGTTTTGCGTTTACTACGACGCCCGCGCCGAGCAAAATCCCCGGGCGTTGATGTGGGCGCTGTTGTGCGGCTTTTTGGGGGCGATCCCGGCGATCGTGTATCTGGCCATGCGCGGCCGCGTCGGCGGGCGGATGATCGTCTGCAAAACGTGTGGCCGGTGGGTTCCGGAGGGAGCGTCGTTCTGCGCCTTATGCGGCCAACCGCTGCGGCCGGTCGATCTCGCGGTGATCCAGACGTATCGCCGTCGGGCAAAAGGGTTTTTGATCGCCTGGATCTGCGTTTACGCGGTGGTCTTTTTGCTGGCCGTCGCTCTTGGAGTGGGGATCGCCGATCAGATGATCCGGTTCTTTTTTGAAAATCTCGAGCGGTTGATGCGTTATTCTTGATCCGGCGGATGATTTTTGCAAGAAAATGGTGAAAATCCCTTGACTTTTGTCGGGGGAGTGTGCTATACTGCGTTTTGCCGCTTCAATGAGGCGGCAGCAGTCGGTGCCGATGGCGGTGAGGGTACACCCGTTCCCATCCCGAACACGGCAGTTAAGCTCACTTGCGCCGAAAATACTTGGCTGGAAGCGGCCCGGGAAGATAGGTAGGCGCCGACACCATAACCGCTTGCGGCGAATCCGCAGGCGGTTTTTTGTTTCACGTATTCAAGGAGGTGAACACCATGCGCAAAAACGACGTGTTGACCCTGACGGTCACCGGTATGACCGCCGAGGGCAGCGGCGTCGGCCGCGCGCCGTCGGACGACGGCACGCCGGGGCTGGCGGTGTTCATCCCCTTTACCGCGGTGGGCGATACCCTGGACTGCCGGATTGTCAAACCGCAAAAGCAGTACGCCTTCGGCAAGCTTGAGCGGCTGCTCACGCCGTCGCCCGACCGGGTGGACGACCCCGGCTGCGGGGTATACGGCCGCTGCGGCGGCTGCGTTTACCGCCACGTTTCCTATGAAGCGGAGCTTGGGTACAAACGCCGGCGGGTGATCGACGCGTTTGCCCGCGTCGGCGGATTGGAGGTTGCCGTCGATCCCATCGTCGGCGCCGACGCCGCCGACGGCTACCGCAACAAAGCGCAGTATCCCGTCACTCCCGGCGAAAACGGGCCGCGCATCGGCTTTTACGCGCCCCGCAGTCACCGGGTGGTGGAGCAGCACGCCTGCGCGCTGCAGCCGCCGGTATTCGCCGCGGCGGTGGACGCCGTCTATCGCTGGATGATCGAAAACGCCGTTTCCGCTTATGACGAAGCGACCGGCCGGGGACTGGTGCGGCATCTGTATATCCGGCAGGGAGAGGCCACCGGACAGGTGATGGTCTGCCTGGTCGCCGCTTCGGGCAAGATTCCCGCTGCCGACCGGCTGGTCGACGCCCTGCGCCGGGCGGTGCCGGGGCTGAAATCGGTGATCGTCAACCTCAACCGGCGGGACACCAACGTGATTTTGGGGGACGAGGAGTTCACTCTGTGGGGAGAGCCGGCGATCGAGGACGAGCTGTGCGGCTTGCGGTTTTTGCTGTCGCCCCGGTCGTTTTATCAGGTCAACCGCCGCCAGGCCGAGCGGCTGTACGCCCTGGCGGCCGACGCCGCCGGCTTGACCGGGAAGGAAACGCTGCTCGATCTGTATTGCGGCACCGGCACCATCGGGTTGTCGATGGCAAGCCGGGCAAAACGGTTGATCGGGGTGGAGATCGTCGCCCCCGCCGTGGAGGACGCCCGGCGCAACGCGGCCGTGGGCGGCGTTGAAAACGCGGAATTTCTCTGCGCCGACGCCGCCGAAGCCGCCGCCCGGCTGCGGAAGGAGGGGGTCGCTCCCGACGTGATCGTCGTCGATCCGCCCCGCAAGGGCTGCGACGAGGCGCTGCTGGATACCATGGCGGCGATGGCGCCCTCCCGGATCGTTTACGTTTCCTGCGATCCCGCCACCCTGGCGCGGGATTGCCGCCGTATGTCGGAGCGCGGCTACGCCGTCACCCGCGTCACCCCGGTGGATATGTTTCCCCGCACGGCGCACGTTGAGTGCGTAGTATTGATGTCAAGGGTACAGAATTGAATACCGAAAAAGGCTTGAAAACAAGGCGTTTCCGAGAAAATGACATCTTGCCCTGACTGCTGCTAAACAAGAAATTTAATAC
>JBMNVL010000089.1:0-7718 GCA_050946775.1 Acutalibacteraceae bacterium | reverse complement strand
GCTCGTCGGGGACGAAATAGGTGACAGCCGCCGTCGGGCCGTCCCCGGCCGCATCGGCCAGCATCCGCAGCCGCTCGTCCAGCGCCAGCTTGCTTTCCTCGGTCAGTTCGATCCGCTGATCGGTCCGCCGGGCGGATTCCGCCACCACGGCCTCGTACCCGGTCAGCGCCGCGAAGGGCGAAAACTGCGCCGCCCGCTCCACCGCCGACATCCGCTTGCGGGTGGGCGAAACGGGATGGGGCCGATCGATCATATCGTCGTATTTGTGTTCGTCGTTTTGCATACCCGTTCTCCTACGCCTTGTGCCCGCCGACGGTGCCGTTGCGCTCGCGGGTGGTGGCGCCTTCCTCGTAGTTCATGCCCTTCAAAATGGCGTTTTTGCCGAATTTCTTCTGGATGTCCAGCACGGCGTGCTGCATCCGCTTTTCCCGCTCACGGGCGGCGTTTTGCGCCGCTTTAAGACGATCCCTCTCCTCGTAATCGGTAAACAGATCCATCTGCTCGACTTCCTCATCGGGCGTCATGGCGGCCTCCTCCACGACGTGGTTGGCCACCACGTACATCCGCCGCACCAGCAGGTTTTTGTCGACGATCCGGTCGTACAGGGCGGTGACCGCCTCCAAAATCGCCTTGGTGGAGGAGGTTTTTTGCCCCAGATTGATCGAGCCGTGGGCGCTTTTGGGCACCCGGCGGCCGTAGTGATCGGCCGTCACCGGCCCGCGATACCCTGCCATCCGCTTTGGATCGGACAGGTTTTCTATGTCGTAGCCCACCGTCAGCACCATCTGATCGGTCACCAGCCCCTTGTCCACCAGATCCAGCACCAGCAGATCGGTCATTTCCCGCACGATCAGCCGGCCCTTTTCGGCGGTATAGGGATGCTGCAGCACCTGCCCCGAGCTGATGGAATTGTTCTCCGGCTTGTATGCCCGGATATCGGCGATGGTGCAGGGCTCCCAGCCCCAGGCGTGGTCGATCAGCAGCTCGGCGTTGACGCCGAACAGCTTATACAGCAGATCCTCGTTGTAGTAGTCCCCTTTTTCCCCGATCGAGCAGCGGGCGATATCCCCCATGGTGTACAGTCCCTGCTCCTCCAGCTTTTTGGCGTAGCCCCTGCCCACCCGCCAAAAATCGGTCAGTGGGCGATGGCTCCACAGGCTCTGGCGGTAGGATCGCTCGTCCAGCTCGGCGATGCGCACCCCGTCCTCGTCGGGCGCGATCCGCTTGGCGCCGATGTCCATGGCGATCTTGGCCAGATACAGATTGGTGCCGATGCCGGCGGTGGCGGTGATACCGGTCTCGGAGAGCACCTCCCGGATCAGCTTGCGGGCAAAATCGTGGGCGCAAAGCCGGTAGATCCGCAGATAATCGGTGGCGTCGATGAACACCTCGTCAATGGAATAGACGTGGATATCCTCCGGCGCGACGAAACGCAGATAGACGTTGTAGATAGCGGCGCTGACTTGCATATACCGCGCCATTTGAGGCGGCGCGACGAGATAGGTCAGCTCCAGCGACGGATCGGCCTCCAGTTCTTTTGCGAGGTACGACCGGCCCCGCAAGACCCGCCCCGGCGCTTTTTGCCGGCGCAGGGCGTTGACCTCCCCCACCCGCTGCACCACCTCGAACAGCCGCGCCCGGCCGGAAATACCGTGGGCCTTCAGCGACGGAGTGACCGCCAGGCAGATGGTTTTTTCGGTGCGGCTCTCGTCGGCGACCACCAGGTTGGTGGTCAGCGGATCCAATCCCCGCTGAACGCACTCGACCGAGGCGTAAAAGGATTTGAGATCGATCGCCAGATAGGTTTTCTCCGCCAAGCGCGTCACCGCCTTTCGATGGATTTGTCACTACCAGTATACCACATCTTCGGCAAAAAACAACCGCCGTTCGTGTGCGATCACGAACGGCGGAGCGTTTGGGTTATTCCAATACGATCTTGCCTGTGGCGGCCTGCAGGATCATCAGTGCGTCGGCGGCCGACACACCGGGGACACCGTCCACGTCGGCGGCCGCGGTCCGGGCGTCGGCCAGCGCGATTTTGCCGGTCGCGGCCTGCAGCGCCATCAGGGCGTCAGCCGCGGTCACCTCGCCGCTTTCGTCCACGTCGCCCGGCAAAACGGACGAGGCGGACACGTCCCACACGGCGATATCGCTGATGGTCATGGTAAAGGGGCCTTCTTCCCCGCCCATGCTGTCGAGATACATCCGGAAGGTCTGCCAGTCGCGCCAGTCAAACGCGTCCTTTTCGGGACGGCCGTAGCCCTTGGCCACGTCCACCAGCGGAAAATACAGCACGTTGTCCCCCGCGTGGAAGCCGAAAGCCATGCTGTAAACGTTGAAAACGAATTCGCCGCCATGGCCGTCCTGCAGCCGGATCATCCCGGTGTTGAAGATCTCCTTGTCCGGCCGGCCGGAGGGGTTGGTCAACGACACGGTAAACAGCAGATACACCTGGGTCAGATCCCGGCCGTACAGGTCGATCGGCGCGTCGGCGCGCAGCGAGCCGATATCCAGCGCCGAATGGCTGGCGGTGACCGTTTTGCCGCCAAAACGGCCGATCAACTCGCCCAGCTCCCGGTAGGTCAGCCCTGCCCGCGCGTCGAGAAGCTCGCCCAGAGCCGCGGCCACTTCCTCGGGGGTGGCGTCAATGTTTTCCTCCACCGCCCGCGCCGCTTGGGCAGCGGCGTGATAGACCGCCAGCGAATCCGGGGTATACAGCTCCTCCCGCACTTCTTCGTCAAGCGCCGCAGTCAGATCGCTCTTGTCCGCCTTGGGACGCACGCCGGCGACGCGGATCTCATACAGCGAATAGCCGTATTTTACCCCGCCCACCTCGGTGCGGGCGATCCCCTTCATCCGCAGGTAGCGGGTCATGGCCGTCAATGGCACCGTTTCGGTGCCGCCGTGGCCCTGATCGGTCTCGTACGCGTCGGTCCATTGCGCTCCGTCGGACGATACCTGCAGCTTATACCCCTCGGCGTACGCCGCTTCCCATACCAGGGTGACCGACGAGACCCGGCAGCTTTCCCCCAGATCGATGGCGATCCAGGAATCGTCCACGCTTTTGGACGCCCACCGGGTGGCGGTATCGCCGTCCACCGCGTGTTCGGGAATATGATCCTCGTCGTAGGAGGACGCGGTAACGGCGCATCCCAGCGCCAAATTCTCCTCGACCGCCGTCGCAAAGGGCGCGGCGCCGGTCAGCAGCACGGCTGTCAGCCATACGGCCAGCCATTTTTTCCATCGTTTCATACCGATTCTCCTTTTCTGTCCCAACGAGTTCAGTATTCCATATTGACCAAAAAAAGTCAAGCGAACCGGAAAATCTGTGTGATTTTGTCCGATTCTTTTGCGAAAATGGCCAGTATTCCCCGCGGTTGTCCCTTATAATGAAGGTGTCCCAATCCACCAAAAAAACACTGAGGTGAAAAAGATGACTTTTTCATGGAAAAAAAGCGTCGCGTGGCTGACCGCCGCCGCGCTGACGATCAGCGGCACAGCGATCGCCTTGCCGGAGGATACCGGTGAGACGGCGCGCAATCTCGCTTACCGCCGGGCGGCGTATCACTCGTCGGCCTTCGATTACGATCTGACGGCCCACCTGGCGACCGACGGGCTGTTTTCCTCGCTGGATATCTGGGCGGTGGAAGCGGCCGACCGGGACGGCGACAATCCCGCCGGAGAAGAACCGGACAAGGCGTTTGACAGCGATCCCGCCACCAAATGGCTGACCCGTCAGCCCACCGGCTGGCTGCAGGTGGCCTTTCCGGGCGACGAGGCGTTTGCCGCCGTTTCGTACACCATAACCTCCGCCGCCGACGCGTCGGGACGCGATCCGATGGACTGGGTGGTCGAGGGTTCGGCGGACGGCAAGCAATTTGTGGAACTGGACCGGCAAACCGGGCAGACCTTTTCCTCCCGCAAGCAGCAAAAAACCTATACCATCGCCGCGCCGGCGGCCTATCGCTATTACCGGCTGTCGGTAGAGCAAAACCACGGCGAGCCGCTGTGCCAGTTGGCGGAATGGGATCTGCTGGGCGCCGACGGCAAAACCCTTTTGCGGCACGAGCAGCCCCAAGCCGGCGAGTTTATCAGCCTGTGGCGTTCCAAAGAAGCCGGCGATCAGTGGCTCTACGTCGATCTGGGCGGGGAAAGCCGGTTTGACACCGTCAAACTGTATTGGAACACGGCGGGCTTTGCCACCGGCTACGATATCCAGATCTCCGACGATGCCCGCACCTGGGCGACGGTATACACCCAAAACGACGGCAAGGGCGGCGTGGAGACCCTTTCCTTCCCCACCGCCACGGCGCGGTACGTGCGGCTTCTTTGCCACGAAACGGCGGCGCCCACCTACGCGCTGACCGAACTGGAGGTGTACGGCACGAACGACGTGGCCTATACCATTCCCGCTGCGCCCGACCGGGTGGAAAACGCCCGGCAGGATTTAAGCGGCGGCCAATGGGCGCTGCAGCGCGCGCCGCAGGTGGAGCAAGCGGGCGAGGCCCTTTCCACCTCCGACGCCGACGACGCCGACTGGCTGCCGGCGGTGGTGCCGGGCACCGTGCTGACCTCCTACGTGAAAGCCGGCGCCGTTCCCGACGCGCGGATCGCGGACAACCAGCTGCAGCAATCCGACGCCTATTTCTGGGAGGATTTCTGGTACCGGCGGGCGTTTACCGTACCGGCGGATCAGGCCGGACAGCGGGTGACGCTCCACTTCGACGCCATCAACTGGAAGGCCGACGTCTATCTCAACGGCGCGTTTTTGGGCGATATCCAGGGCGCGTTCATCCGCGGCGAGTTTGACGTGACCGATCGCGTTCGCTTTGGGGAGGAAAACCATCTGGCGGTGCTGATCCACCGCAATGACACCCCCGGCACGGTGACCGAGCAGACCTACGACAACGTCGGTCCCAACGGCGGCAAGCTGGGCGCGGACGCGCCCACCATCCACGCCAGCGTCGGCTGGGACTGGGTACCCACCATTCGCGGGCGGTGCATCGGCATTTACGAGGACGTCTATCTGACCTATTCGGGGAACGCGACGCTGCGCGATCCCTGGGTGATCACCGATCTCGACGTGGAATCGGGCGACTTCTCCAAAGCCGACCTGACGGTGAAGACCGATCTGCACAACCCCACCGACCGGCCCATGACCGTCACGGTCAGCGGCAGCATCAACCCGGGCGGGCTGACCTTTGCCGGCGATCCGATCACCATCCCGGCGCGCACCCGGCTGGAAAACGTGACGGTGGCGACGCTGACGCTGGACGATCCCCGGCTGTGGTGGCCCAACACCTACGGCGAGCAGTTCCTGTACACCTGTACCCTGCAGCTTCACGACGGCGGGCGGATGTCGGATGAAAAAACGTTCTCCTTCGGCGTTCGGGAGTTCACCTATGAGATCGGTGACGAATACATCGCGTCCAGCTCCGATCCCAACAAATCCAACGTCTACCATCCCATGACCGTCTACTGCAACGGCACCCGCATCATCTGCCGGGGCGGCAACTGGGGAATGGACGACGCCGATCTGGCCGCTGCGCCGGAGGATTACGATATCAAGCTGCGGCTGCACAAAGAGGCCAACTTCAACATGATCCGCAACTGGGTGGGGATGACCAACCATCCCGCCTTTTACGCCGCCTGCGACAAATACGGCATCCTGGTGTGGGACGACTTCTGGCTGGCCAATCCCGGCGACGGCCTGGAGCCCAACGACGAGGCGATGTTTATCCGCAACGCCCGGGACAAGGTGTCCCGCAACCGGGTTCATCCGGCGGTGGTGTTGTACTGCGGGCGCAACGAGGGGTATCCTCCCGCCACGCTGAACACCGCTTTGGCCGCGTTGACCGAAGAGCTGGACTCCACCCGCATCTATATCCCCCATTCCGCGGCGGATCTGGTGGGCGGATTCGGCCCTTACGGCGTAAAGGATCCGCAGTTTTATTTCAACAACACCTATAAACTGCTGCAAAGCGAACGGGGCGTGCCGAATATTCCCGCCTACGAAAGCATGATGAAAATGCTCACCGCCGATCACGCCTGGCCCATCGACGACGTGTGGGGTCTGCACGACTACTGCCGCTACGGCGCGCAGGGAGTGGAGTTTTACAACCAGTATCTGAAAAACAGCTACGGCGTTGACGTCGAGGACGAGGCGCTCGGCCTGGCGACCTTCGTGCGGTACGCGCAGATGATCAACTACGAGTCGCACAAGGCCATGTTCGAGGCGCTTTACGCCAACGAAGGCAACGGTCTGCTGATGTGGATGAGCCAATCGGCCTGGCCGTCGATGGTATGGCAGTCCTACGACTACTACTACGACACCAACGCGGGCTATTTCGCCGCCAAGGCCGCCAACCAGCCGGTCAACGCCATCTATAACGCCGCCACCAACCGCGTCGTGCTGTCCAACGCCACCGGTCAGGATCTGAAAAAGCTGACCACCACGCTGGCGATCTATGATCTGCAGGGTCAATTGATCGAAGAGAAGACCAGCGTCAACGATATCGCGGCGAGTTCCGTTGTGGAGCTGATGCACGTGCCGGTCTACGCCGGCACGACCCCGGTGCAGTTTATCAAAACCACCGTGAGAGATGAAAGCGGCCGGCAGCTGGCGGAGGATTTCTACTGGAGCAACCGCTTGCGGCCGATGGAGTACCGGGCGCTGGACGATTTGGCCGCCGTGACGCTGACGACCGAGGTGACCGACGCCGTCGCCGACGGAGACAGCCGTCTTTACATCGTTTCGGTGCGCAACGACAGCGACACCCCGGCGCTGCTGATCCGGCTGAAGACCCAAAACGACCGGGGCGAACAGGTGCTGCCGGTCTACTATGAGGACAACTACTTCTCCCTGATGCCCGGCGAGAGCAAGACCGTCACCCTGGAATTCGCCGACAAGTATCTGAACGGCGGTCAAACCGCCCTGTCGGTGGAGGGCTTCAATATCGTCCCGGCCGCCATCGACACCCCGGCGCCCCACGCGGCGGCGATCAAGGGCGACGTCGACGGCGACAAGACGGTGAGCGCCGCCGACGCCCTGCTGGCGCTGCAGGCCGCCACCGGCAAGATTGCCCTGACCGCCGCGCAGGAAGCGGCCGCCGACGTGGACGATGCCCCCGGCGTATCGGCTGCCGACGCGCTGATGATTTTGCAGGCGGCAACCGGCAAAATCACCCTGTAACGACGCAAAACCGCCGTTCGTGAGTACTCACGAACGGCGGTTTTTTTGTTACGCGTAATCCTGCCGGATCTTGTCGAGGATCGCCCGGTCGGCCGGGCAAAAGGTGTAGCGTGGGATCTCCCCGGGAGTGATCCACCGCAGCTCGGCGTGTTCCAGCCGCTGGGGCGTACCGTCCACAATGGCGGCGTGATAAAGCGTCAGCCGCACGGTGATATCGGGATAGGCGTGGACCACCTGCATATAGGGCTCGCCCACCGACAGGGTCACGCCGATCTCCTCTTGGCACTCCCGGATCAGCGCCTGTTCTCCCGTTTCGCCCGGCTCGGCCTTGCCGCCGATGAACTCCCAAAGCAGAGCGTTGGATTTGTTGGCCGGGCGCCGGCCGATCAGAAACCGGCCGTTTTCAAAAATCAGCGCCGCCGATACCGCCGTCAGTTTTCGCCCCTCCATCACAGCCGGATCTTGCCGGTCGCGGCCTGCAGGATCATCAGGGCGTCGGCGGCGGTGACGCCGCTTTGCCCGTCGA
>JBMNVL010000088.1:0-8000 GCA_050946775.1 Acutalibacteraceae bacterium | reverse complement strand
CGTAGTAGCTGTTGGCGACGGTAGACTGACTGACGCCGCATACGCCGCCGTAATTGTCATAATGCGAAACCAGACGGATCTGTTCGCCCAGCGCCAGACAGTCCCGTACAGCGCCGCGCGAAATGCCGACGATCCCGCCGATATTGCCGTCGGCAGCCGATTCGGCGCGCAGGACGCAATCGCTCAGGCAGGCGCTCACGGTGCCGCTGTTGTTGGCAACAATGCCGCCGGCATAGCAATCGCTGCGGCTGACGATCGACAGCGACATCCGCGCCATTGAGCGCTGCAAGGCGCCGCCGCTTTGGCCGGCGATCCCGCCTGCCAGCGGGGACATGGCTTCGTTGTCAATACTGCCGGTGGCAACGCAGCCGTCAACCGTTCCCTTATAACAATAACCGACGATACCGCCGGCGCGGGCGGTGACCGATATGTTTTTGACGGTGATGACCGTATCCTCCGCGCGGCAGTTCAAGATATCGCCCATTCCGGCGGCGGCGATCGGCGCGGCGTTGGCGTACTGGCTGTTTCCCACCGTGATGCGGGTGTCGACCATCGTCAGATCCTTGATCGTACCGGCGGCCTGGGCGAACATGCCGCCGTAGATGGTCGATTGACCGGCCGATTCGGTGATGTTGATCTGCAGGCCCGAAACGGTGTGGCCGTTGCCGTCCAGTTCGCCGGTGAATCGGGTGGCGTAGGTTTTTCCGATCGGATCCCAACCGGCGCCGGCGTTATAAAAAGCGCCGCCCTCGGCAAAATCCGCCTCGGTAAAGGTGATATCCGCCATCAAACGGTAGTTGCCGCCGACGTCGTCCCGAATAGCGCTCAGCTGCGCGGCGGTATAGATCTCGGTCACGTCGTCCTGCGCCAGGCTGACCGGTACGGACAGCGCCAGCGCGGCGCAAAGGATCAACGCCAATCCCACTCGAAAAAAACGGATCATTCGCCAATAGCCTCCTTGTCTTACGCGATGGTCGCGAGTTTGTTCTGGATCACTTCTCCGGAATCACCGTGCACGGTGTACCGGGCGTATTCCTTGAATTGGGTGCCGCCGCTTTCGGCGTATTGGATCTCAACGGTATAGCGCTCCTTTTGTACCTTGGTCACAAAGGAGAACCCGGTCAGATCGGGGAGATACAAATTGGTCAGCGGCACGCCGAGCCCCTCGGCCGTTTGCAGATCGCCGTCGACGATGATCCGCAGATCGATCGTCCGGTCGACCGATGGGAAGGGCACCTTGATGGTGGTGTCGACAAACCCGGAGGATACCGTCAGCACCACCGGGGTGTCGGTGGAGGCGTAGCTGCCGGCAGGTGGATCCTGCGCCACCACGATCCCGCGGTAATACTTGTCGCTGTTGACGTAGACCACCTGCTCCAGATCCACCGAAAAGCCTTTCGCTTTCAATTCGTTGATGGCGTCTTCCAGATAATCGTCGGTTACCTGCGGCAGGCGTTTGGTCATCACCGCCTGGGCGGTGGTGGAGGGATACCGCGCGCCTTTGCTGACGACGACGCGGATGACGTTGTTTCGCATCGCCTGTCCGGCGCGGGGGCTTTGATCGGCGATCACGCCGGCGTCGACCTTGTCGTTGTACTGCTCGGATTTTTCGAGGGTGTATCCCGCGTAGGCGGGATCGGAAACGATCTGCTCATAGATCAGGCCGATCAATTGCGGCGCGCCGGCGGGCTTCTCCTCGTGCGCGTCCTTTTGGCATCCGCACATACACAAAGCGATCGCCGCCAAAAGCAGAGCCAGGAGCTTTTTTATCAAAATAATCGCCTCGATCCCGGAAGAATTCATATTGATTATACAATGGAGCACCGCGGATTGTCAATAAAAATCCCTTCCGGCAATACCGGAAGGGATCGGATAAAATTCGTTATTCTTTGTATCCCAGCGTGCCGTTGGCGGCCGCCTTGAGATAGGCGTTGATAAAGCCGTCCAGATCGCCGTCCATCACCGCCTGAATGTTGCCCATCTCGAATCCGGTGCGGTGATCCTTCGCCAGCGTATAGGGCATAAACACGTAGGAACGGATCTGACTGCCCCAGGTGATTTGGGACTGGTTGCCCTTGATGTCCTCGATCTTTTCCAGGTGTTCGCGTTCTTTGATCTCGACCAGCTTGGATTTGAGCATGGTCATCGCCATTTCGCGGTTTTGGTGCTGACTGCGCTCGTTTTGGCAGGCCACCACGATCCCGGTGGGAATATGGGTCAACCGCACCGCCGAGGAGGTTTTGTTTATATGCTGACCGCCGGCGCCGGAGGAACGGAAAACGTCCATCTTGATATCCTCGGGTCGGATGTCCACCTCCACGTCCTTGTCGATGACCGGGACCACCTCCACCGCCGAAAAAGAGGTGTGCCGTCTGCCGGAGGCGTCAAAAGGGGAGATGCGCACCAGCCGGTGTACCCCGGCCTCGCACTTGAGATAACCGTACGCATTAACGCCTTCGACCTCGATGGACGCGCTTTTCAAGCCGGCCTCGTCACCCTCGAGATAGTCCAGCAGTTTGTACTGGAAGCCGTGCCGTTCCGCCCAGTGGGTGTACATCCGGTAAAGCATCTGCGCCCAGTCCTGCGCCTCGGTGCCGCCCGATCCGGCGTGAAAGGTCATAATGGCGTTTTTGGAATCGTATTCGCCGGTCAACAGGGTGGAAAGGCGCATCTCGTCCGCCTTGGCGGCGATACGCTCGACCGCCGAGGAACACTCCTCCAACAAGGACGCGTCTTCCTCTTCGTTGGCCAGCTCGATCAGCGTCATGGTGTCGTGATAATCCTCCACCAGCTTTTCATATCCGCCGATAACGTCCTTGAGCACCGCCGCGCGTTGGGTGACTTTTTGCGCGGTCTCCATATCGTCCCAAAAGCCGTCGGCAGCTGCTTTTTGGTCGAGTTCCTCGGCTTCCCGTTTCTTTTGCTTGAGTCCCAGCGCCGTTTCCAGATCCTGAATATCCGGCCAGCAGTTCTCAAGCTTCAATTTCAGTTCGTCAAATTGGATCAATGTCGCTCATCCTTTTCGGTGATTTCAAATAACAAAAGTATTATACGGGAAGAAGCAAAAAATGTAAAGACAAAAACCGATTTTTTTGCCGAATGAGGAAAATAAGGATTGACAAACCCACCGTCTGCCGATATAATAATGAATGTTGTCCGTAGGGAGAGTTGTCCGAGTGGTCGAAGGTGCAGCACTCGAAATGCTGTAGGCCGAAAGGCCTCCAGGGTTCGAATCCCTGACTCTCCGCCAAAAACCGGTCCCGTCATTCGACGGGGTCGGTTTTTTCGTGGAGAAAGGGATGAGAAACGAGCTCCAAACGCCGGCGACCGCAGGGAGCGACGGGGTTTGGGAGAAACAGTCCGGGGGACTGTTTCGTAAGCGAGAGGAGAATCCCTGACTCTCCGCCATGAAAAAAGCACGCGCAAGCGTGCTTTTTTCAGTTATATTCGCCTTCGGCGAGTTATATTGCGTTGCAGTTATATTCGTCCTTTGGACGAGTTATATTGCGCTGCGCGCAGTTTCGGAGGCGAATATAATATCACTTTGCGGCACAGCCGCAAAATATAACTGCCGTCATAGACGGCAATATCACTTGAATTTCCAATAATTCGCATCTCTCCACCAAAAACCCGATCCCACCGGAAGGTGGGGTCGGTTTTTTCGTGGAGAAAGGGATGAGAAATGCCGCAATCCCTTGTCCAGTGATCCGGAAAAGAAAAACGGTTGCGTTTTCGTGCGATTTTGGTATAATGGAAAAGTCGATTTATGGAAAAAAGCGGCGAAAACGTGAGGAGAGGTCGAAAAATGAAACGAATCGTTGGAACGGTGATCACCGTGTGCGTGGTATTGGCTTTGCTTGTGTTGAGCGTGACGCTAAACGAACAAAGTCCCACCGACGCGCAATGGGCGACGCTCAAGATCCTGGTGATCGTGTGCGGATGCAGCGCCGCGTATTGCTTTATCGTCGGGGAACTGACCCGCAATTTTTCGCAGATTGATAAATTGTGGAGTCTGCTGCCCATCGCTTATACCTGGATCATCGCCGTCAAAGGCGGGATGAACGCGCGGTTGATCGCCTACGCCCTGATCGTCACCGCCTGGGGTATTCGCCTGACGGTCAATTTCGCCCGTAAAGGCGCCTACCGGTTGAAATTCTGGACCGGCACCGAGGACTACCGTTGGTCGATTGTCCGCCAAAACCCCGCTTTCAAGCACGGGATCGTCTGGGTGTTGTTCGATCTGTTGTTCATCAGCGTTTACCAAAATCTGCTGGTTTTGGCGATCTGCCTGCCGGCACTTGTCTGTATGGGTTCATCTGCAAGCCTTGGCGTGTGGGATATCGCTGCCGCGGTGCTGGCAATACTCTTTTTGGCGCTGGAAACGGTTGCCGACGAATATCAGTGGCGGTTTTACCAAACGAAACAGAAACGGCTCGCAGACGGCAAAACGCTGGAGGATCTGCCCATGCCGTACCGGCTGGGATTCAACACCCGCGGCCCGTGGTCGGTTATGCGCCACCCGAATTATCTCGGGGAACAAGGGATCTGGATCAGCCTGTATTTGTTCGCCGTCGGCGCCGGCGCGGGCGTTTTCAACTGGACGGCGATCGGACCGCTGCTTTTGATTTTGCTGTTCATGGGCAGCTCCACGCTGGGCGAAAGCATCTCCTCCGGCAAATACCCGCTTTATAAAAAGTACGTACAACAAGTCTGCAAATATCTTCCGCTGCGCCGATTTGACCCGGATCGCTGACGGGTCTGACCGCACGATCACAGACAAACGAAAAAAGGCCGGACTTGTCCGGCCTTTTTGAGTATGAAGGCGATCACGCCCGGTTGAATTTGTCCTTGGGCTGTTTGCAGCGCGGGCAGCGCCAATCCTGCGGCAGATCCTCGAAAGCGACGCCGTCGTGTTCGGCGGGATCGTAGACGTAGCCGCAGACCGAGCAGACGTATTTGCCGGTGGCGGTTTTGAAGACGACCTCGCCAACCGGGATGGTTTGCGGAGGATTGGACAGATCCACCACCGTTTTGTTTTCCAGGTTCTCGTGTCCCAGCGGGGTATGGGTGGACAGGTAAACGGTGGGGTGGTGGGCAATGAATTCCCGTACCCGATCCAGCGTCTGCCGGGCGGCCGGCAGATCCTCGAACACGACCGACAGCTTGTTGGCGTACAGCGCTTCGTCGGTGTAGGTGATATCCCCGTGCAGCATATAGAACAGGCCGTCGTTTTCCACGATCACAAGGCTGTTGCCCTTGGTGTGCCCCTTGGCTTTGACGTAATAGATCCCGTCACGGATCTTCTGACAGGCCGGGAAATTGTAATACGCGCCGTCGGTAAACGATACCGGCACGACGTTGTCCAGCCCCTGTAGCTCCGCGGCGTCCAGCTCTTCCTCGTTGACGTAGATCTTCGCGTTGGGGAAGGAACGCAGTTCGCCGGAATGGTCGGCGTGTTTATGGGTGAGCAGGATCTTCGTCACCTGTTCGGGCTTGTATCCCAACGCGGTGAAGGCGTCCATATACCCGGCGATGTCTTTGCCGGTGTAGATGGGGGTGGTTTCGTCCGGTACCTCCTCAGGCGTTCCGGCCGGAAGACCGGTGTCCACCAAAATCACCTCGTCACCGGTGTCGATCAGATAGTTGGTCAGTCCCGAGCGATAACGTATCGCCGGATCGAATTTGTCCGGTCCCTCTTCTCCGCCGAAAGCGAACGGCTGGGAAGAAAACCCGTTGTCCCGAAAATCGATGGCTTTGATGATCATGCGGATTCCTCCTTTTTCAAATACCGCGGTGAGCGTATTACTGGTTAGAATTCATTATAACCAATTATATGATTTGACGCAAGAGGGTTGACGTCGACAGTTGAAAAAACAAACGAAATATGATAGGATATTGGCATCAAAAAGGGGAGATGATGGGCTTGACACGCGGTTTGCTGATTTTTGGATCGCCGCACCCGGACGGGAAGACCGCCAAAATGGCGGACCGGTTGATGCAAGCGACACCCGTTCCGGTCGACTGGTCGGTTTGGCGGGCGTTTGAGCGTCCGGCGCTCGCCTGCGACGATTGCGGCTTTTGCCGTGTGCGCAACGGCTGCTCAAAACCGGATCTGACCGAGTTTTACGAGCGGCTGGAAAACGCCGATTTGCTGGCCATCGCCACGCCGGTGTACAATCTGTCGTATACCGCGCCGGTCAAGATCCTGATGGATCGTACCCAGCGGTATTGGGCGGCGCGATTTGTGCGGGGAGAGCGCCCGCCCATTGCCAGGCCAAAGCGGGCGATGCTTTTGACCTGCGCCGATCAGGATCGGCACGCGGGGGAGATGGTCGAGCGCCAGCTGCGCCCGACGCTGACGGTGCTCAACGCCGCTTTGATTGCTTCGATTCACTCCATAACTTCCGATCCGTGGACCGATGTGGAGAGACGGATCGTTGACGCTGCCGAAAAGTGGATTGAATAATTCGATTTTCTTTTTGTATTTTCATGAAAAACCCTTGCAATTTTTTGAATTTGCGCTATAATAACGATTAGGCGCTTTAACGCACTAAAGTTTTGGGAGGCTTTATAATGAAAGCGAAACGGATTTTGGCCCTGCTGATGGCGGCGATGATGTTGACGCTGGCGTTGGCGGGCTGCGGAAGCGAAGGGAAAAACAACGATTCTGACGGCAATACCGCGTCGTCCGCGCCGATCAAGATCGGCGGTATCGGCCCGATCACCGGCGGCGCCGCGATTTACGGCAAAGCGGTGGAAAACGCCGCCAAGATTGCCGTGGAAGAGATCAACGCTCTGGGCGGCATCCAGTTTGAATTCCAGATGCAGGATGACGAGCACGACGAGGAGAAGTCGGTCAACGCCTACAACGCGCTGAAAGACTGGGGTATGCAGATCCTGATGGGCACCGTGACCACCAAACCCTGCGTCGCGGTTTCGGCCAATACCAACGCCGACCGTGTGTTCCAGTTGACGCCCTCGGCTTCCTCTACCGACGTCATCGGCGGTCAGCAGGATGAGAACGGCAACGTCACCATTGCCCGCAAGGACAACGTCTTCCAGATGTGCTTCACCGACCCCAACCAGGGTATCGCGTCGGCGCAGTACATCAGCGAGCAGAAGCTGGGCACCAAGATCGCCATCATCTACAACAACGGCGACGCGTATTCCACCGGCATTTATCAGAAATTTGCCGCGGAAGCTCAGCGGCTCAATCTGGACGTGGTCAGCGTGACCACCTTTACCGATGACAGCGCCACCGATTTCAAAACCCAGCTCGGCGACGCCAAATCCAAGGGCGCGGATCTGCTCTTCCTGCCCATCTACTACGGTCCGGCTTCCCTGATCCTGGCGCAGGCCAAGCAGCTGCAATACAACGTCAAGGTCTTCGGCGTGGACGGCATGGACGGCATTCTGACGGTGGAAAACTTCGACACCTCGCTGGCCGAGGGCGTGATGCTGCTGACTCCTTTCTCGGCTGACGCGAAAGACGAGAAGACCCAGAACTTCACCAAGAAGTATCAGGAAAAATACGGCGACGTTCCCAACCAGTTCGCGGCGGACGCGTACGACTGCATCTACGCGCTGTACGAGGCCTGCAAAGCCGAGAACGTCACCGCCGACATGAGCGCTTCCGATATTTGCGAGAAGCTGATCGCCCGTTTCACCGACGCTTCCTTCTCGGTCGACGGTCTGACCGGCGCCGGCATGACCTGGTCGGCCACCGGCGAGGTTTCCAAAGCCCCCAAGGGCATGGTCATCCAGAACGGCGCTTACGTCGGTATGTGATCGGATCGTTGAGGTCCGCTCGGATAGAGGAAAATAAGGGGTTGTCTCGGCAACCCCTGTTTTTCTATTTTATCGTTTCGGGGGTTGTGGCATGAATTTCCTCTCCAATGTCATCAACGGGTTGAGCCTTGGCAGCGTCTACGCCATCATCGCGCTTGGTTACACGATGGTGTACGGCATCGCCAAAATGCTCAACTTCGCCCACGGCGACG
>JBMNVL010000087.1:0-8025 GCA_050946775.1 Acutalibacteraceae bacterium | reverse complement strand
GTAAAATGAGTGTAGGACTTCATAGCAACCTCCGTGTATCTGTTTGTTGTGGTGACTACATTTTACACTTTGGTTGTTATGAAGTCTACTATTATTTTGAGTGTTGCACTTCAAATGATAACTTATCGACCGCCCTCCTGAAAGGGCAGCAGAAGCGTTACCCGCCGCCGGTCGGGCGGCAGGGCGCGGGCGACGGCCGAAAGCAGCGCGTCCAGTCCCATTCCGGTCACGGCGGAGATGGCGATCCCCTCGGGCAGATCGTCGCTCACCGGCGCCCGGTCGCATTTGTTGTAGGCGGTGATCACCGGCTGATCGGCGCAGCCGAGCTGCCGCAGCAGCTCCACCGTGACCTCCCGCTGCTGCGCCACCTCGGGATCAGACACGTCGCAGACGTTGATCAGCACGTCGGCCGCCGTCGCTTCCTCCAGCGTCGAGCGGAACGCCTGCACCAGCTGATGGGGCAGCCGGCGGACGAATCCGACAGTATCCAGCAGCAGCACCTGCCGCCCGTCGGGCAGCTTGAGCGCCCGGGCGGTGGGGTCGAGGGTGGCGAAGAGCTTATCCTCCGCCAACACCCCGGCGTCGGTCAGGGCGTTCATCAGGGTGGATTTGCCGGCGTTGGTGTACCCCACCAGCGCCACCGACCGCAGCCCGTCCTTTTGCCGGCGCTGCCGCCGGTTTTGCCGCTGACGCTCCACAGCCTCCAGCTGTTCCTTCAGGGAGGCGATCCGCCGGCGGATATGCCGCCGGTCGCTCTCCAGCTTGGTTTCGCCGGGACCGCGGGTGCCGATGCCGCCGCCCAGCCGGGAGAGCGCCTGTCCCTGTCCGGCCAGCCGGGGCAGCCGGTATTGCAGCTGCGCCAGCTCCACCTGCAACCGGCCCTCGGCCGACCGGGCGCGGGCGGCGAAGATATCGAGGATCAGCGCGGTGCGGTCGATCACCCGGCAGGGCAGGGCGTCCTCGAGATTGCGGTGCTGGGTGGCGGTCAGCTCCTCGTCGAAAATGACCAGATCCACCCCGTTCGTTTCGCAGATCCCCGCCAGCTCCTCCAGCCGGCCGGAGCCGATGGCGGTGGCTTTGTCGGGCGATTCCCGCCTTTGGGTCATTTCGCCCACCACCTCGCCGCCGGCGGTACGGGTCAGCTCGGCCAGCTCGGCCAGCGAGCTGTCGACGTCGTAGTCCCCGGTGTCGATCGCCACCAAAACGGCTCTCTCCGCCCGTTCCTCCATCCCGACGTTCTCCATAAACCATCCCCCTGTCGTTTGAATAGATGATGGGATCATTATACCACACGCCCTCCAAAAAAGAAACAGGGACGTTAACGGACGTTCTTCTCACTTAGGTGACGACCTCTCTTGCGGTGCCCGGCTCCGGTGTGGCGCTATTGCGCTCACCGGTCGCCGACCGCGGCGCCAACCCCTACTCGCTGTATCGCCCACCGGGCGCGCTCGCAGGCGTTGCATTTCAAGTCCGTTTTTTGGAATTTACCAAAGAAAAAACCACCCGGTGGGTGGTTTTTCTGTCAATGATTCTTTTCCTTTATAGTCCTAATAGTTGAGATAAGCATACGTCTGATTGCTCCGCAGTTGTTTTGGGTCGGTTTGTATGTTTGTTCGTCTACATATCCGGTTTCGAACAGCAATTCAAGCCAATACTCTGTTTCATATACTTCTTTAAGGGATATCTCGAATTTTGAAATAAAATCTTTTGTCCCCTGCGCGTATTGTGCCTCGTGAATATTTGCGCCAATAGATGTGCCGCTTCTGAGCAGTTGATTTGTCAGCACGGATTCGTGGTGCTCCTGCTTGATGGATCTGCAAAGAAGAACGATTTGTTTCGCAAATTCTTTGGATTTGTCGCGGAGAACGCTGTCTGACATTGTACTCACCTCGCGTAAAGAATAGCATAAGACTTGTATTTTTTCAAGTTATATTGCCGCCGGTGGCGGCAGTTATATTGCCTCTGCGAGGCAGTTATATTATATTCGCCTCTTAAACTGCGCGAAGCGCAATATAACTTGCGAAGCGAATATAACTGGGCGAAGCCCAATATAACTCGCCGCAGGCGAATATAACTGGGCGAAGCCCAATATAACTCGCCGCAGGCGAATATAACTGGGCGAAGCCCAATATAACTCGCCGCAGGCGAATATAACTGAAAAAAGCGCTTTTGTCTACCGACAAAAGCGCTTTTTTCATGGTGGACGTTAACGGACTTTCTTCTCACCAAGGTGACAACCTCTCTTGCGGTGCCCGGCTCCGGTGTGGCGCTATTGCGCTCACCGGTCGCCGACCGCGGCGCCAACCCCTACTCGCTGTATCGCCCACCGGGCGCGCTCGTAGGCGTTGCATTTCAAGTCCGTTTTTGGAATTTACCAAAGAAAAAACCACCCGGTGGGTGGTTTTTTCTTTGGTGGACGTTAACGGACTTGAACCGCTGACCCTTCGCACGTCAAGCGAATGCTCTACCAGCTGAGCTAAACGTCCATATTCTTTGCAGCATTTGCTATTATACCCATCCGGCGGCGATTTGTCAAGGGAAATTTTTAAGTTCTGCCGACTTTCTCCCCAAAACCGGCCGAAAATCCGGTTATTCCTCCAAATTCTGCAAGAAGTGAAAATTTAACTTGCAAAATTCGTCCGCATATACTACAATAGAGGACGTTGTATCCCCTATCAATGAAATTCGCACGGAGGGATGGCGCATCATGGCGTTATTGACCGATCTGTCCCGGGAGGAGCTGCTCGACCGTCAGCGGGAGCTGCGGGAGCAATACGACGGCTACAAGGCCCGGGGCTTGAAATTGAATATGGCGCGCGGCAAGCCAGGCCCGGAACAGCTGGAGCTGACCGAGGATATGCTGCACTGCCTGCACACCCGGGACGGCTTTGAGGACGAGGCGGGCAACGACGCCCGCAACTACGGCCAGTTGGCCGGCATCCCCGAGGCGCGCCGGCTGTTCGGGCAGGTGCTGGGGCTGGACGCCGACAACGTCATCGTGGGCGGCAACTCCAGTCTCAACCTGATGTACGATTACATCGCCACCGCTTACGCCAAGGGCGTCGGCGGTCAGGCGCCGTGGTGCCGGCAGGGCAAGGTGAAATTTCTCTGCCCGGCGCCCGGCTACGACCGGCACTTCGCCATTACCGAGTATTTCGGCATCGAGATGCTGACCGTGCCGATGACCGAGACCGGCCCGGATATGGATCTGGTGGAAAAGCTGGCCGCCGATCCGCTGGTCAAGGGGATCTGGTGCGTGCCGATGTATTCCAACCCCGGCGGGGTGACCTATTCCGACGAGACGGTCCGCCGTCTGGCGGCGATGGAAACGGCGGCGCCGGATTTTCGGATCATGTGGGACAACGCCTACGGCCTGCACCATTTGTCCGCCGAGCACGACCATCTGCTCGATCTCTACGCCGAAACGGTCAAATACGGCCACGAGGACCGGGCGATCTATTTTTGCTCCACCTCGAAGATCAGCTTTCCCGGCGCCGGCGTGGCGGCAATGGGCGCTTCGCCCGCCAATATCGCCGAGATCCTCAGCCGGATGACGGTGCAGATCATCAGCTACGACAAGCTCAATATGCTGCGCCACGTGCGGTATTTCCGGGATCTGGAAGGCCTGCAGGCGCATATGGAAAAACACGCCGCGGTGCTGCGGCCGAAATTCGCCGTGGTGCTCAGCACTCTGGAAAAGGAGCTGGGCGGCAAGGGCGTCGCCCGCTGGCATTCGCCCCGGGGCGGCTATTTCGTCAGCGTGGATCTGATGGAAGGCACCGCCAAACGGACGGTGGCGCTGCTCAAGGAGGCCGGCGTGACCGTGACCGGCGCCGGCGCGACCTACCCCTACGGCAAGGACCCGCGGGACAGCAATCTGCGGATCGCGCCGACCTATCCGCTGGTGCCCGAGCTGAAGGTGGCGATGGCGCTGTTCGCCGTCTGCGCCGAGCTGGCGGCGGTGGAAAAGCTGCTGGGCGCGTAAAGGCGTACATACACAACCCCCGGACGACCGATCGGTCATCCGGGGGATTTTTTGATATGGTTTGCATAAGTGCGCGGGGTGCGGCTTGCCTGCGGTCAGGCGGGCTTTTTACAAATCCTCGTCCGATGGACGGAAGCCCAACCCCCGCACCTCGTCAGCCGACGAGATGATGATGAAGGCCGCCGGGTCGATCCGGTTGACCAGCCGCCGCAGGGTGGCGACCTCCGACCGGCTGACGGCGCACAGCAGCACGTGCCGCTCCTCGCCGGTGTAGGCGCTGACCGATTTGAGCACCGTCACGCCCCGTTCCATCTCGTCCATGATCCCCCGGGCGATCGCCTTGGGATCGGTGGACATGATCAGCAGCATCTTGCCGCCGCCGCGGCCGTAGACGATGGCGTCGATCACCGCGGTGGACACAAAGATGAACAGCGCCGCGTACAGGGCGCTTTCCACGTCCCGGTAGACGACGGCGGCGCCACTGACCACGACGGCGTCGGTGATCAGAATCAGCCGGCCGATCGACATCCCGGGGAATCGCCGCTCCAGCAGCCGGGCGACGATATCGGTGCCGCCGGTGGTGGCGCCGCGGATAAAGATCAGTCCCAGTCCGAACCCCGACAGCACGCCGCCGAAGATGCAGGTCAGGATCTTATCCCCCTGAAACACGAAGGGCTGCAGCAGCACGTCGGTCACGTCGACCGCCACCGACACCATCAGCGTGGTGATCAGGGTGCGCACGGTAAATCCCCGTCCCAACCGCAGCCGCGCCGCCAGCAGCAGCGGCAGGTTGAGCGCGAGGATCATCACGCCGATGGGCAGAAAGGGAAACACGTAGTTGATCACCGTCGCCACGCCGGTCACGCCGCCGGGCGCGATGTGGTTGGGCGCCGAAAACAAGGTGACCGACGCCGCATAGCTGAAGCTGCCCACGATATACAGCAGGGCGTCGATCAGCAGATTTTTGGCGCTGAGCTTTTTCTTTCGTTCCATCATCCATCGTCCTTTTCGTCCATAATCGCGCAGAACAGCTCACGCATCCGGTCGAGCCGGCCGGCGAGATACAAATACCCGAACAACGCCTCCAGTCCGGTGGCGCGATGATATGCGGTGCCGGTGCGGGCGGTGTGGGCGTTGCGTCCCCGCTTGTAAACGGCGGTCTCCTCCTCGCTGAGCAGCGGCGCCAGCTTTTCGGCCGCCGCCGCCTGCGCCTCGGCCCGCACCCGGTTGACCGCCAGGGTATGCAGCGCGCCGTTGGGCCGGTTGGCGGCGCTGACCAGATATTCCCGCACCATCAGGCTATAGACCCCGTCGCCGACGAAGGCCAGCGTCAACGGGCTGAGGGTGCGCACGTCGACCGGCTTTGGATACAGTCTGTCCATATGGTTACCTCTTTATACAAATTGGGAAGCACAGCCGCCGCTTCGCGGCAGGTCTGCGTTCATTGTTTCGCCCGCCACTGGTTTATGCAAATCGGCAGGACGCATATCCGCACAACCCGCCAGCCGCCCGTTACTCCACGAAATCAAACTCAAAATCGTAAATGCTCACGGTATCGCCCTCGCTCGCGCCGGCGGCGCGCAGGGCGTCGATCACCCCGCTGGACTGCAGGGTGCGCTCGAGATACTGCAGGCTCTCGTAATCGTCAAAATTGATCGAGCACAGCAGCCGCGCCAGCCATTCGCCCTCGACGAAATAGACGTCCCCGTGGGGCGTGATCCTGACCGCGCGATCCTCGCCCGGGTCACGGACGGGCTCGGGCTCGGGCTCGTACCGCTTAATGGGCGGCAGCTGCGAGAGCCGCGCCGCGCAATAGCGCACCAGCTCGTCGGTGCCGTGGGCGATGGGCGCCATCATCTCAAAATAGGGATAGCCCCGCTCCTCCATCGCTTTGCGAAAGGCCGCCAATTGCTCCTCGCTCGCCAGATCCGCCTTGTTGCCAGCGACGATCATCGGCCGTTCGGCCAGGGCGGGATTGAAGGCTTTCAGCTCCCGGTTGATGGCGTCAAAATCGGCCAGCGGATCGCGCCCTTCGCTGCCGGCGACGTCCACCACGTGGACCAGCAGCCGGCACCGCTCGACGTGGCGCAGAAAATCGTGCCCCAGCCCGACGCCCTCACTGGCACCTTCGATCACGCCGGGGATATCCGCCATCACGAAGGAGACGCCTTCGGCGATCCGCACCACCCCCAGCATCGGCGCCAGAGTGGTGAAATGGTAGTTGGCGATCTGGGGCTTGGCTTCGCTGACCGCCGAGATCAGGGTGGATTTGCCCACGTTGGGAAAGCCCACCAGCCCGACGTCGGCCAGCAGCTTCAGCTCCAGCCGCAGGGCGTAGCTCTCGCCCGGCATTCCCGGCTTGGCAAAGCGCGGCGCCTGGCGGGTCGGGGTGGCGAAATGAGCGTTGCCCCAGCCGCCGCGGCCGCCCCGGGCGGCGACAAACGGCTCGTCGGTGGACACGTCGGCCATCAGCCGGCCGGTCTCGTCGTCATAGATCAGGGTGCCGCGGGGCACCTTGATGACCAGATCCTCCCCCTTTTTGCCAAAGCAGCGCTTGGAGCCGCCGTCGGCGCCGTTCGGAGCGGCGAATTTGCGCTTGTAGCGAAAATCCGCCAGGGTGGACGCCCCGTCGTCGGCGATAAACACGACGCTGCCGCCCTGCCCGCCGTCCCCGCCGTCAGGGCCGCCGGAGGCAACGTATTTTTCCCGGTGAAAGGCCACCGCGCCGTTGCCGCCGTTGCCCGCCCGGATCTGGATTTTGGCGATATCTACGAACATGGGTTTCCTCCTTGCCGCGCCAGCGGCAGTTATGAGTTATAAGTTTATAACTTATAGTTTATAGTTACGTCTACCGGAGGCTTGCGCCGTCCGGCGGAATGCGTCTTGCCGGAAGTCATTTCGCCGCTGCAAAGGTCAGCTTGCCCTCAAAGCACAAGCCGCCCTCGTGTTCGCCCCGCATCCAGACGGCGTCGCCGGTGTCGAGGGCGGTCAGGGCGAGCGTCTGCCCCGGTCTGGCCTCCCGGTGGTATCCCACCGAAAACCCCGTCACCGCTCGCCCGGCCATGCCGCCGGGCGCGTAATCGCACAGCAGATCGACGTAATACGCGTGGTTGAGATGGCGGTTGTAATCCAGCTGCGACCACCGCACGACGTGGGCGCCGGCGTCAACCAGTCCGTCGGGCAGCCGCAGCCGCGCCGGATCGGGGCAATGCTCCACCGACCGGGTCTGATCGGGGATGCCGAACCGGTCAAAGGCCGACGGGCGGAGCAATTTGTGTTCGACGGGATCGACCAGCGACAAAGCGGCCACCGTTTCGGTCAGCGGCGCGCCGGCTCCGTCGACCAGCCGGTAGCACCGGAAAAAGGAGACGCCCTTGACGTCCCGGTGCCAGGTCTGCACCCGCACCGTCTCGCCGGCCGTCGGCAGCCGCCGGATGACGGCGTTCAGCCGGGTCATCACAAAAACCAGTCCCATCCCGGCCAGCGCCTCGCTGCCCAGCCCCGCGGCGCCGAAATGGCGTTCCGCCGCCTCCTGATGCAGCCGCAAAAGGGCCGACGGCCGCAGCCGCCGGTCGGGGTCGGTCATATACGATTCGATCAAAACCGGCTCTTCGTGCCGGTCGGCGACCTGCCAGGCCATAGGCGATCTCCTTTCGCGTGGGGAGCAAACGTTTGTGCCAATACGTGGGATGCGTCAGCTTCCCCTCAAGGGGAAGCCTTGCGCCCGCCACCGGGTTGTACGGCGGGAGGGGAAACCCCTCCCCTACGGTGTTGCCGGCGGTTTGCACAAGTGTGCGGGGTGCGTCTTGCCTCCCCTGTGTAAGGGGAGGTGGGTGAGCATACGCGAACCCGGAGGGGTTGTAGCCGCCGCAGGCGGCGTATACGGACGCGTTGCGTCCTACAATCCCCCAGTCACGGCTTGCGCCGCGACAGGGCAGATTGTCAAGCAAGTGCAACACTCCGAAAGACTTCAGAGGGAGTTCTCCAGCCAAGGCATTTGCGAGGCCTATTGTTAATAGCCGACACGATCTGGTTTAGGA
>JBMNVL010000086.1:0-8027 GCA_050946775.1 Acutalibacteraceae bacterium | reverse complement strand
TATCTGGCCCTTTGAGAAAGGAGCAAACGTATGAAGATTGCGTTTATCGGTGCCGGCAACATGGCGAGCGCCATCATCCGGGGTATGTGCCGGGACTCGTTCAAGGGGGATCAGATCTCCGCTTACGATATCGACGTGAACAAAACGGTGGATCTGGCCGCCGATTGGGGGATCGAAGCGGCGGCTACGCCCGAGGCGGCGATCCAAAACGCCGACGCGGTGGTGGTGGCGATCAAGCCCCAGATGTTCGCCTCGGTCCTGCCGCCTCTGCGCCCGGCGCTGGAGCAGGCCGATCCGCTGATCGTGTCGATCGCCGCCGGCAAAACGCTGGCGGATATCGCCGCGCTGGTGGGCGAAAGCCGCGCCGTCGTGCGGGTGATGCCCAATATCTGCGCCACGGTGGGCGAAGCGATCTCCGCCTATACCGGCAACGGGCTGGTCAGCGCCGAGCATAAGCAGCTGGTGGAGCGGATCCTCGACGCGGTCGGCCGCTCGATGGAGCTGGACGAAGGACTGTTTTCCATCTTCTCCGCCGTGGCGTCCTGCTCGCCGGCGTTCACCCTGATGTACATCGACGCGCTGGCGCAGGCCGGTGTCAAAAACGGTCTGCCCAAGGCCAAGGCGCTGGAGATCGCCTCCCAGTCGGTGCTGGGCACGGCGCTGCTGCTGCAGCAGACGGGCGAGCATCCCCGGGCGCTGATGGACGCGGTCTGCTCGCCGGGCGGCACCACCATCGAAGGGGTATGCGCTCTCCAGCGGGAAGGGCTGGAAAACGCGGTGCTTTCGGCGGTGCAGGCCAGTCTCGAAAAAGACAAAAAGCTGTAAAGGCACTTGACAGAACCGCCGGATTATTGCATAATATAGATTGGTTATCTGTTGGAATGGAGTTTTTTGCCGATGAGGATCATTACGGGAACGGCACGAGGCCGGCGGCTTGAAACGCTGGCGGGCGAGGATACCCGCCCGACGGCCCAGCGGGTCAAGGAAGGCCTGTTCAGCGCCATTCAGTTTGAGCTGGAGGGTCGCCGGGTGCTGGATCTGTTCGCCGGCAGCGGCCAGTTGGGTCTGGAAGCGCTCAGCCGCGGTGCCGAAAGCTGCGTGTTCGTGGACAAAAACGCCGCGGCCGCCGAGGTGGCGCGGCGCAATCTGCGCCACACCGGGATGGACGACCGCGGGCAGGTGCTCAGCCGGGACGCCATGACCTATCTGCAGGGCTGCGGGACGTTCGATCTGGTGTTTCTCGATCCGCCCTACGCGTCGGGGCTGCTGATCCCGGCGCTGGAGGCGGTCGCCGTTCACGTCAGCCCCGGCGGGCTGATCGTGTGCGAGACCGACGCGCCGGATGCCCTGCCGGCAAGGGCGGGCGCTTTCGCGGCCGATCGCACCTATCGCTACGGCAAGATCTTTGTGCGGCTGTATCGCGTCCCGTCGGAAAACGAGGTGATAGACGGATGAGGATCGCCATTTGCCCGGGCAGCTTTGACCCGGTCACCCTCGGCCATGTGGATATCATCCGCCGGGCGGCGGAATTGTTCGATCGGGTGATCGTCACTGTGATGCCCAACGCCGCCAAGCGTCCGCTGTTTTCGATGGAGGAGCGGATGGAGCTTTTGCGGCGGGTCACGGCGGACATTCCCGGGGTCGAGATCGACGGCTACGACGGCCTGCTGGCGGAATACGCCCGCAAACGCCAGGCGACCGTCATCGTCAAGGGTCTGCGCGCCATGTCGGATTTTGAGTACGAGTTTCAGATGGCGCTGACCAACCGCAAGCTCAACGCCGCGGTGGAAACGGTGTTTTTGACCACCACCGCCGAGCATATGTATTTGTCATCCAGCCTGGTCAAGCAGGTCGCTTCTCTGGGCGGCGATATATCCGGTTTCGTACCGGCACAGATCAAAGAGGATATCATTAAAAAAATAGGAAGGAATGAATGAGCATGAAAGTGGACGAATTGTTGGATCAGATCGACGATATGGTGGATAAGGCTGTCAGCGTGCCGCTGTCGGGCGGCAAATGCCTGATCCCGGCGGATCAGCTGCGGGATATCGTGGACGATATCCGCGCCAATCTGCCCAGCGAGCTGCGCCAGGCGCAGGCGATCGTCGCCGACCGCGGCGATATCGTGGCCAACGCCAAACGGGAAGCCGAGGAGATCACCCGCGCTGCCGAGGAGCGTGCCCGCGCCATGATCTCCAAGGAAGAGATCGTCGTCGCCTCTCAGCAAAAGGCCAACGAGATCCTGGTGGCGGCGCAGCAGCGTTCCCGCGATATGCGCAAGGGCGCCAACGATTTCGCGGACGACGTGCTGAAGAGCACCGAGGAGCTGCTGACCAAACGGGTGAGCGAACTGCGGCAGGCGCGCCAGATGCTGCGCAACCCGCTGTCCAAGCCCGAAACGGAAGAAGCCGAAGAGCAGTGATCCGAAACGTAAAAAAGTCCGAAGGGTGCAAACCCTTCGGACTTTTTTGTTTCTTATTTCAGCAGGTTTTCCACCGCGTCGGCGGCCGGCTCCAGCTCTTCGCAAACCACCCGCTCGATCTCTCCGGTATCGCACAGCCGGGCGATGTCGGCGTTCATCGGCAGCTGCGCCAGCAGCGGCAGTCCCATTTCGAGCACCGCCTTTTCCAGCTGCGCCTGGTCGCCGAACAGGCGGATCATCTTGCCGCAGTCGGGGCAGACGACGCCGCTCATGTTCTCCACCAGACCCAGCAGCGGGATATGCAGCATATCTGCCATTTTGCGGGCCTTTTCCACCACCATCTGTACCAGCGTCTGCGGGGTGGAAACGATCACGCCGCCGTCCAGCGGGATGGACTGATAGACCGTCAGCGGCACGTCGCCGGTGCCGGGCGGCATATCGATGAACAGCACGTCCAGATCGCCCCAGACCACGTCGGTCCAGAACTGGGTAACGGCGCCGGCCAGCACCGGACCCCGCCAGACCACCGGCTGGTCGTCCTGCTCCAGCAGCAGGTTGATGGACATGATTTTGATCCCCATATGGGTTTCGGCCGGCAAAATGCCCAGCTCGCTTCCTTTGGCCTTGACGGTAACGCCGAACGCCTTGGGGATGGACGGGCCGGTGATGTCGGCGTCAAGGATGCCGACCTTATAGCCGCGACGGGCCATCAGCACCGCCAGCATCGCCGTCACCGACGATTTGCCGACGCCGCCCTTGCCGCTGCTGACGGCCACCACCTTGCGGACGTGACTGTACTGGTTGAGCGGCGCGCGCAGATCCTGCTCGGCGCATTTTTGAGAACAGCTGGAGCAATCGTGGGAACATTCGCTCATACAAATCCTTCTTTCCTGTTGATGTAAGCGCAAAACAAAGGTGCCTGCCGACGCAGGCACCTTCGCGATGAGACGAAACGGTCAGGCGGAACGATCCCGGCGGCTTGGCTGAACGTCGTTGGCGGGGGTGTGATCGCCCTCGCAAACGTCGCTGCCGTGCAGCACGTAGCCAAAGGTCCTGAACAGGATCTTCACGTCCATCGCCAGCGAGATATGGGCGGCGTAATAGCCGTCCAGCGCGGCCTTGTCCCGGAAGGGCAGTTTGTCGCGCCCGTGGATCTGGGACCAGCCGGTCAAGCCCGGGCGAACCGAGCACGCGCCGTTTTCCACCCGCAGACGAAGCAGCTTGCGTTCGGTCAGCACCACCGGACGAGGCCCGATCATGCTCATATCCCCTTTGAGGATATTGAACAGCTGGGGCAGTTCGTCCAGACTGTATTTGCGCAAAACGGCGCCGACGGGGGAGATGAACCGCTCGGCGTCGTGCAGCCGGTTGGTGGCCACGTTTGCCGGGGCGTTGACGCTCATGGTGCGGAATTTCAGCATTTTGAAAGGCTGGTTGTTGCGGCCCATCCGCGTTTGGGCAAAGATCGGAGCGCCCTTGGTGTCCGCCGCGGCGATCACCGCCACCACCGCCATCAGCGGCAGCAGCAGCACGATCAGCGCCAGCGACGCCGCCAGATCAAACGCCCGCTTGACAAACGCAAAGACCCGATGGGGCTCTTTTTCGTGGATATAACAGGCCGTAACGGGAAGAATACTCTGGTCCATAACCTTTTCCTCCTTCACGGATCCGCCGGCCGATCGCCGACGAAGGATCACGAGGGAAACGCTTTTTTCGTTGTTCGATGGTAGTATACTATCGCTTTCAACAAAAATCAAGTTTCATTTTTGTAACTTTTTCCTCAGGTGCCCCTGCCATCGCGGGACAAGCTGCCGTTGTCCGCTTCCCGTCAGATCCCCGAAAGGCGGTTTACCGTTCGCTCATCAGCCGTCCCGCCGCCCGTCTCAGCGCGTCCAGATCCTCCGGGGGCATCCGGCTTTGCCGCAGAGCGGCTTGTGCCGCCGGCGGCAGGGTGTTGAAATATTCGCGCATGGCGCCGTCGGCATCCGGCCGATCCCACGCGGGCTGCTCCATTGCGTTCACCTCCCGCGATTACTGTGCGCCAAAGCGGGCGACCTATCCGTGGAAAAAAGCGGGACGGCAAAAAATTGTGTCAAACGGTTGCAATGAACGGAAATAATTGGTATAATAAAGCGATTATTTTTCGAGGGGAAGTTGGAATCGACAATGAGTGAAAACAAAAAAATGGTGGAAGCCATCACCTCGATGGAGGACGATTTTGCCCAGTGGTATACCGACGTGGTCAAAAAAGCGGAGCTGGCGTCCTATAGCGGGGTACGCGGGTGTATGATCGTGCGGCCTTACGGCACCGCCCTGTGGGAGAACATCCGGGAGGATCTGGACGCCCGTTTCAAGGCGCTGGGTCACGAAAACATCATGATGCCGATGTTCATTCCCGAAAGCCTGCTGCAGCGGGAGAAGGATCACGTCGAAGGCTTTGCGCCCGAGGTGGCGTGGGTCACCCACGGCGGCGAGGAGGAATTGACCGAGCGGCTGTGCGTGCGGCCGACGTCGGAGACGGTCTTTTGCGACCATTACGCCGAGATCATCCACTCCTGGCGGGATCTGCCCAAGCTGTACAATCAGTGGTGCTCGGTGGTGCGCTGGGAAAAAACCACCCGTCCCTTCCTGCGCACCATGGAGTTTTACTGGCAGGAAGGCCACACCATGCACGAAACGGCCGCGGAAGCGATGGAGGAAACCGAGCGGATGCTGAACGTCTACGCCGATTTCTGCGAGCAGTCGCTGGCCATCCCGGTCATCAAGGGCCGCAAGACCGATAAGGAAAAATTTGCCGGCGCCGAGGCGACCTATACCATCGAAGCGATGATGCACGACGGCAAGGCGCTGCAAAGCGGCACCAGCCATTATTTCGGCGACGGCTTCGCCCGTGCCTTCGATATCCAGTTCACCGACCGCGAGAACAAGCTGCAATATCCTCACCAGACCTCCTGGGGGATGTCCACCCGCATCATCGGCGCCATCATCATGACCCACGGCGACGACAACGGGCTGGTGCTGCCCCCGGCGGTGGCGCCGGTGCAGCTGGTGATCCTGCCCATCGCCCAGCACAAGCCCGGCGTGCTGGAAAAGGCCGCCGAGCTCAAGGAGCGGCTGTCAAAGGTCGCCCGGGTCAAGGTGGACGATTCCGACAATTCCGCCGGATGGAAATTCGCCGAGTACGAAATGAAGGGCGTGCCGCTGCGGCTGGAGATCGGCCCGCGGGATATCGAGCAAAACCAGTGCGTGCTGGTGCGCCGGGACAACCGGGAAAAGACGGTGGTCTCGCTGGACGAGCTGGAGGAAACCATCCCCGTTCTGCTCAAAGCCGTCCACGACGGGTTGTATCAAAAAGCGCTTGATCGCCGCAACGCCATGACGTATGAGGCGCGCGATCTCGACGAGATGAAGCGGATCGCCGACGAAAAGCCCGGCCTGATCAAAGCCATGTGGTGCGGCGATCTGGATTGTGAAATGAAGTTAAAAGAGGTCGCCGGCGTCACCAGCCGGTGTATGCCCTTTGAGCAGGAGCATATTGTCGACACCTGCGTCTGCTGCGGCAAGCCTGCCAAGACGATGGTGTTCTGGGGCAAGGCGTATTAAGGAGGACGACCCATGAATCAACTGGAAAAGCCCGGCAAGGGCGAAACGATCGCCGTGATGCGCACATCGATGGGAAATATCTCCCTGCGGCTGTTCCCCGACAAGGCGCCCAAGGCGGTGGAAAATTTTCTCACCCACGCGAAAAACGGGTATTACGACGGTCTGATCTTTCACCGGGTCATCGCTGATTTCATGATCCAGGGCGGCGATCCCAACGGCACCGGCACCGGCGGCGAGAGCATCTGGGGCGAACCGTTTGAGGACGAGTTCGACCTGTCGCTGCGCAACTTCCGCGGCGCTTTGTCGATGGCCAACGCCGGCCCGCATACCAACGGCAGCCAGTTCTTCATCGTGCAGGCGTCCGCCGTTCCCGGCGGGATGCTGCGTCAGATGGAGGAGCTGGCCGACGACGGCTATCCCGCCGAGGTGACCGCGGCGTATCGTGAGATCGGCGGCACGCCCTGGCTGGATTTCCGCCACACCGTCTTCGGCCAGGTGTTCGACGGCATGGACGTGGTGGACGCCATTGCCGCGGTGGAAAAGAACGCGCAGGACAAACCCCTGACCGACGTGGTGATCGAGGGGATCGACGTGAGCGATTATGCCGGCTGATTTTGAGCGGATCTACGCCCTGCTGGAGGAGATAACGCCGCTGCCGGTCGACTGCGGCCGGGTCTGCGGCGGCGCCTGCTGCAAGGGCGGCGACGAGATTCGCGGGATGCGGCTGTTCCCCGGCGAGGGGAACTGGCTGGCGGAGCGTTTCCCCGCCGGGGCGTTTATACCGACGGCGGACGGTCCCTTGCTGGTCTGTTCGGGAGAATGCGACCGGCATTGGCGCCCGGTCGCCTGCCGGATCTTTCCGCTGTTTCCCCTGCTGGGAGAGGACGGACGGATCCGGGTGCGCACCGATCCCCGCGCGGCGGCAATCTGTCCGTTGGCGCGGGTCGAGGACCGGGTGCGTCTGCGGCGAGAGTTCGTTCGCACCGTGCGGCAAACGGGGCGGCTGCTGACGGCCGATCCGGCCTGCCGGACGTTTTTACGGGAGCAATCCCAACAATTGGAGGAATGGGGACGGCTGACCTTTGGGCGAGACGAACGCACCCCCATCCAACGCAGAAAGGCGGTTTTACGATGACAAAAATCAGAGGCGGCGCGCTGCTGGCGGCGGCGTTTTTGACGCTGGCGACCCTGACCGGGTGCGGCTCCGGTGCCAACCAGTCCGAATACGGCACCGGCACGGCTTATCCCGACAAGGCGCTGGGCTTCCAGCTGGACAAGCCCGAAAAGGGCGATCAGATCGCCGTGATGCACACCACCAAGGGGGATATCTCCATCCGCTTCTTCCCCGAGGCGGCGCCCAAGGCGGTGGAAAACTTTTTGACCCACGCCAAAGAGGGCTACTACAACGGCCAGATCTTCCATCGGGTCATCAACAACTTTATGATCCAGGGCGGCGATCCCACCGGTACCGGTCGGGGCGGGGAAAGCATCTGGGGCGAATCGTTTGAGGACGAGTTCGACTGCAAGCTGGTCAATATCCGCGGCTCTCTGTCGATGGCCAACGCCGGCCCGGCGACCAACGGCAGCCAGTTTTTCATCAACCAGGCAAAGGGCGAGGATTTTGAGGCCAATATCACCCGCTACAAAAACATTTACGAGCAGTACAAAGACAACCTGCCCAACGTGAACAGCTGGCAGGAGTACTACGCCAATTCCATTACCGGCAATTTTGCCTCGGGCGGTTCCAGTGCCACCTTCAGCGCCAAGGCGCTGACCGACGAGCTGGTGGATCTGTATTGCCAAAACGGCGGCAACATTTCGCTGGACGGCGCCTGGCGCTCGTCGGGCGGGCACACCGTCTTCGGCCAGGTGTTCGAGGGGATGGACGTGGTGGACGCCATCGCCGGCGTGCAGACCGATTCCTCCGACAAACCGCTGGCGGACGTCGAGATCAAAAGCATCGACGTGATCACCTACAACGGATAAACGAAAAAAGACGCCG
>JBMNVL010000085.1:0-8108 GCA_050946775.1 Acutalibacteraceae bacterium | reverse complement strand
CGCCGGGGCGGTGCGGATCGAAAACGCCGAGGGCGTGGCCGTGACCGATTCCGTTTTTCGCCAGATGGGCGGCAACGGCGTCTTTTTCTACGGGTACAACGACGGCCACCGGATCGCCAACTGCGACTTTCTCGATCTGGGCGCCACCGCCGTGCAGGTGGTGGGCAAGCCCGACGCGGTGTACGATCCCTCCTTCTGGCCGCACGATCTGTATCCCGGTCATCAGGTGCACAAGACCACGGTGACACAACCCGACAAGGTCGGCCCGAAAACCGAGGATTATCCCCGCGACATCGTGATCGAAAACAACCATATGGAAAATATGGGCATCTTCGAAAAGCAGTCCTGCGGGGTGAATATGTCGGTCAGCAGCCGGATCAAGGTGCTGCACAACACCATCCACAAGAGCGCCCGCTCGGGCATCAACGTCAACGACGGCACCTTCGGCGGCCACGAGATCGCGTATAACGACGTCTACGACTGCCAGCGGGAGACGCAGGATCACGGCCAGTTCAATTCCTGGGGACGCGACCGGTTCTGGTCGGTGCCAAGCTACAACGCCAGCGGACAAAACGGCGATAAGCTGCGGCATTACGTGGTAAACGGCGTGGAATACGACGTGACCCGTATTGACGCCTACCAGACCACCTCCATCCACAACAACCGCTTTCACCACGACACCGCCAGAGGCTCTACCTGGGGGATCGATCTGGACGACGGATCGTCGGGATACGAGATCTACAACAACCTCTGTCTGGGGATGGGGATCAAGCTGCGGGAAGGGTTTGACCGCAAGGTATACAACAACATCATCCTCGACGGGCAGTTTCAAATCCACGTTTCCTATACCGAGGCGAACGACGAGATTTACGGCAATCTGGTGCTCAACAGCACACCCTTCGGCTTTGCGGCGGTGGACGAAAACCGCTTTAAGGCCGCCGGATACGACGTCGACAGAAACTGGTACTACAATTTTGATCGCGGCGTCAATCTGCCCGGCTGGTTTGCGGCCAACCGGGTGGGCAGTCCCTACGACGCCAACGCCATGATCGGCGTTGACCCGGACTTTTTCAACCCCTACGGCAACGATTACACCGTGGGAAATACCGCCGCCATGGCGCAGGTGGGATTTGAAAACTTCCCGATGGACGATTTTGGAAAACGTGACTGCGCCTGTCATGCGCCCGTTTACGCCAAGGTCAGCGCATCGAGCGGGTCATCGGACGTGCTGCAGCGGGAGGTCTGGAAGGACGCTACCATCAGCGGCATCGACGACGCCATCATCTCCTCCACCGCGTCGAGCGGCTACAACGGGGTGTATTTTGAGGATGTGCCGGCCGACAGCGAGGCCTACGCGCTGGGATTGCGGACCCGCGACATCGTCAAGGCGGTCAACGGGGTGACGCTGGGATACAAAGGCACCTTCCACCGCCAGTTTGAGATTATTCCGCCAAACGGACTGGTAATTTTGGACATCCACCGCGCCAACGCGATGCAAACCGTCAGTTTTGTCAAAATACAGGGCGAGACGTCCACCGTGTTGTGGAACGACCCGTCGGTGCGGTACAACGGCGGCGGCGCCAATTGGGGCACCAACGTCAACGCGTCCGATCACACGTCGCTCGGGGTGCATTACAGCACCGAATCGCAGCCTTGGGTCGAAGTCGATTTCACCGGTTCGCAAATCGCGTTCTTGTCCCGCAAATACAGCGATCAGGGGGATTGTCGCGTCACCGTCACCGATCGCGCCACCGGCGCGACGGTGGTCGAGCAGACCGCCAGCTGTTACGATACCCAGCGGCAATACGGAGTTGCCGCCTACACCTCGCCGGTACTGCCGCAGGGCAACTACACCCTGCGTGTCCAAAAGACGAGCGGACAGTATTTAATTCTGGACTGCTTTATCGTCACCGCCTTTGACGACAGTCCCGATCACAACCTGCTGGCCGGTCCGACCGCGTTGACGTGGGACAGCGGCGCGCCGGCGACGGCGCTTCGTCCCGGCGAAACGCTGCACATCGCCGCCCCGCTGCGCAACGCCGGCGAAAAGGATCTGGAAATCACGGCCGTAATGGGGTTGTGGGACGTCGCCGGCGGCAATCAGCCGCAAACGCTCAATACCGCTTCGCTCATTCTACCCGCCGGGCAGGAAACGGTGTTTGAGGAAAGCGTCACCCTGCCCGACGACGCGGCGGGCAAGGCGGTCAGGGTCCTCTATCTGGCCGACGGCCGGCCGGTCGCCTACCCCACCACTCTTACGGGCGGCGATTTTGAAATGCCCGCCGCGACGCCGGTTGAGAACGCTCCTGCCGGCAAACTGGAAGCGGCGTTCGATCCCGCGACCAGGCGGCTCACCCTGACGGCGGCGGGTCTTGCCGCAAACGCCCAGGCCGTCTTGACGGCGGCCGACGGCGACACCCTGCTGCTGGCCGATCAGGTCAAGGCGACCGACGGCGCGGCGGCGTTCGCGGTAGGCGCTCCGGCAAGCTGGTCTGGACGGACGATCACCTTCACCGTGACCGACGAGTTTGGCGCGGCTGTAAGCGCGGACGTTTCCCTTCCCGAACCGTCTTTCCTGCCGGGCGACGTGGACGGCGACGGCGACGTGGACGCCGCCGACGCGCTGCTGGCGCTGCAGGCGGCCACCGGCAAGATCCGGCTGGACGAGCAACGGCAAAAAGCCGCCGACGTGGACGGCGTCCCCGGCGTAACCGCCGCCGACGCCCTGCTGATCCTGCAAAAATCCACCGGCAAGATCGGCGCTTTCCCTTGCGAAAAATAAGTTTTCAAAGCTCCCGGAAGGATCTTCCGGGGGCTTTTTGTTGACGGGAAAACCACAATATGATATACTGGCGGGTGGTGATCGCCGTGAAAGAAAACTACCAACTGACGCTGGACAGGGAACTGGAGCGCATCCGCCAAAGCGGACGGGTGCCCCGGCTGCTGCTGCACGTTTGCTGCGCGCCCTGTTCCAGCTACGTATTGGAATATCTGACGGCGTATATGGATATCACCCTGTACGATTACAACCCCAACATCACCCCCGAGAGCGAATACCGCTTCCGGGAGCGGGAACTGCGGCGGCTGATCGGCGAAATGCCTCTGCCCCGTGCCGTCGGCTGGCAGGACGCGCCCTACGACCCCGCGTCGTTCGACGCCGTCGCCGCCGGGATGGAGGATCTGCCCGAGGGCGGCGCGCGGTGCGCCGCCTGTTACCGGCTGCGGCTGGAAAGAACGTTCCGGCAGGCGGCCGCGGACGGGTACGATTACGTGACCACCACCCTGTCGATCAGCCCTTACAAAAACGCCGACTGGCTCAACGCCATCGGACGGGAGCTGGCAAAACGGTACGGCGTTCCCTATCTGGTGTCCGATTTCAAAAAGCGGGACGGTTATCGCCGCTCCTGCGCATTGTCCAAACAGTATAATTTGTATCGGCAAGACTATTGCGGTTGCATTTATTCAAAAAAAGAAGCGGAAAACCGAAAGAAAAATTGATTTTTTGCAATTTTCCTCTTGCAAAGTTGCAAATCTGTGGTATACTGGTCTACAGAATTTTTCAAACAGAAGGAGACGGTCGCGTATGAGCATTCGCATCGGCATTTTGGGCTACGGCAACTTGGGACGAGGGGTGGAGCTGGCCATCCGCCAAAATCCTGACACCGAACTGGCGGCGGTCTTCACCCGCCGGGATCCGGCGTCCATCACCCTGCAGACTCCCGGCGTACCGGTGTTGCCGGCTCAAAAGGCGCCGGACTACGCCGACCGGATCGACGTGATGATCCTGTGCGGCGGCAGCGCCACCGATCTGCCCCGGCAGACGCCCGAAATGGCGAAATACTTCAATCTGGTGGACAGCTTTGATACCCACGCCCATATTCCCGAGCATTTCGCCGCGGTGGACACCGCCGCCAAACAAAGCGGCAAGCTCTGCCTGATCTCGGCCGGTTGGGATCCCGGCCTGTTCTCCCTCAACCGGGTCTACGCCGGCGCCATCCTGCCCGAGGGCAAGGATTACACCTTCTGGGGCAAGGGCGTCAGCCAGGGACATTCCGACGCGGTGCGCCGCATCGACGGGGTCAAGGACGCCCGCCAGTATACCATCCCGGTGGAAGCCGCGCTGGAAGCGGTGCGCTCGGGCGGGCAGCCCGAACTGACGGTGCGCCAAAAGCACACCCGCGAATGCTTCGTCGTTCCCGAGGAAGGCGCCGATCTGGCCCGTATCGAGCGGGAAATCGTCACCATGCCCAACTATTTTGACGAGTACGACACCACGGTGCATTTCATTACCGAGGAAGAGATGAAACGGGACCACGGCGGTCTGCCCCACGGCGGGATGGTGATCCGCACCGGCAAGACCGGCAAAGAGGGCGAACACACCCACGTCATCGAATACAAGCTGACGCTGGATTCCAACCCCGAATTCACCACCTGCGTGCTGGTCGCCTATGCCCGCGCCGTCGCCCGGATGGCCGCCGAGGGCCAGACCGGCTGCCGCACCGTGCTGGACGTCCCGCCGGCCTATCTCTCCCCTCTCGACGGCGACACCCTGCGCCGCACCCTGCTGTAAGCCCGCCAAACGACCGCCCGCTTCATCCCAACGGATGAAGCGGGCTTTTCACTTGCCTCTTGCTTTTTGGGAGATAATACGCTATACTACAAATAACGCGTTCTGCGAACGCGGATATCACGGAAACGGAGTGTATCCCTTTTATGTGTGGTATTGTTGGATTTATCGGGCAAAAACCGGCGGCGCCTTTGCTGCTGGAAGGGCTCTCCCGGTTGGAGTACCGGGGATATGATTCGGCCGGGATCGGCTATATCGAAAGCGGCTACGTCAAGGTGCAAAAAGCCAAAGGCCGTCTGTCGGAGCTGCAGAAGATGGTACACAACGGGGTCAACATCGACGCCACCGTCGGCATCGGCCACACCCGCTGGGCGACCCACGGCAAACCCACCGACGTCAACTCCCATCCCCATCGCAGCAGCGATTCCAAATTCGCCGTGGTGCACAACGGCATCATTGAAAACTTCGCCGTTTTGCGGGAGGAATTGCAGGCCGAGGGAGTGGAATTCCTGTCCGAGACCGACACCGAGGTGGTCGTTCACCTGATCCGCAAGTATTACGAGGGCGATCTTCTCGACGCGGTCTACAAAGCCGTTGCCCGGTTGGAGGGCACCTACGCGCTGGGCATTCTGGCGGCGGATCATCCCGACGAGCTGATCGCCGTGCGCAACGCCAGTCCCCTGATCGTCGGTCTGGCGGACATCGGCAATTTCATCGCCTCGGATATTCCGGCCATCCTGGCGCATACCCGCCGGGTGATCATGCTGGAGGATCACGACGTGGTGCGCCTGACCCGCGACGGCGTCGAGGTGTTCGACGGCGACCGCCGGCCGGTTGAGCGGCAGGTTCAGACCATCACCTGGGACATCACCAGCGCCGAAAAGGGCGGCTATGAGCATTTCATGCTCAAGGAGATCATGGAACAGCCGGTCGCGGTGGAAAAGACCGTCGACCACAACCTGAGCGCCGACGGGCGGATCGATCTGAAGGGACTGACCCTGACCGCCGAGCAGGCGCAGGCCTTTGACCGGATCTTCATCATCGCCTGCGGCTCCTCGTGGCACGTCGGCATGGTGGGCAAATACGTGCTGGAAAAGCTGACCCGTCTGCCGGTGGAGGTGGATCTGGCGTCGGAATTCTTCTTCCACGATCCCATCGTGGACGACCGGACGCTGGCAATCGTCATCAGCCAGTCGGGCGAGACGATGGATTCGCTGGACGCGCTGCGGGAAGCCAAACGGCGGGGCGCTACCATCGTGTCCATCGTCAACGTGGTGGGCAGCACCATCGCCCGGGAAAGCGACAACGTGCTGTACACCATCGCCGGTCCGGAGATCGCCGTGGCGACCACCAAGGCGTATTCCACCCAGCTGATCATGGTTTACCTGATCGCGCTGGATCTGGCGCAAAAACGCGGGCAGATCACCCTTGAGGAGCAACAGGCGCTGATCGCCGAGATGAAGACCCTGCCCGAGAAGATGACCGCCATTCTGGCGCAGTCCGAATCCATCAAGGAGTTGGCGCAGCGGTACGCCTATCTCAACGACGCCTACTTCATCGGCCGCCATCTCGACTACGCTGTGTCGCTGGAAGCGGCGCTCAAGCTCAAGGAGATCAGTTACATTCACGCCGAGGCTTACGCGGCGGGTGAACTCAAGCACGGCACCATCTCGCTGATCGAAGAGGGCACCTTCGTGGTGGCGCTGGCCTGCTATGAGCCGCTGATCAGCCTGACGGTGTCCAACGCCGTGGAGGTGAAGACCCGCGGCGCCGAGGTGCTGGCGGTGACCACTGCCGATCACAAGGACGACATTCGCGGCGCCGACCGGGTGCTGTGCGTTCCCAAAACCAACGATCTGTTCCTCGCCTCGCTGGAAGTGGTGCCCATGCAGCTGCTCAGCTACTACGTGGCGCTGGCGCGCGGGTGCGATATCGACAAGCCCCGCAATCTCGCCAAGAGCGTTACGGTGCGATAACGATACAAATGGTGAAAAACCCGCCGCCGATCCAATGGATCGGCGGCGGGTTTTGGTTATTTTTCCTTGAGCTTTTGGCGGATCAGCTCCACCACCCGCTGGGTGCTGTGGCCGTCGCAGGCGCCCATATAGGTTTGCTTGAATTCCTCCAGCCGGTCGGCGCGCGGGGTATCGAGCGCCGCGCGTACCGCCGCAAGCAGTCCCGCCTGGTCGGTGGTCAGCTCCCCGTACAGATCCTCCGGGAAACGCAGGTAGAAGTCCCGCTCGTAACTGGTGAAATCGGGGCAATAGAAGACGGTCGGCTTGTTCAGCAGCGCCGCCTCGAAGATCACCGACGAATAGTCGGTGATCATCACGTCGCAGACGATCATCAGCCGGCTGGTGTTTTCGCCCGGCATATTGACGATATTGGAAAACTTGTCGCCGCCCAGCAGATCGTATTTCATCACCGGGTGATTTTTGACGATCAGCACCGTGTCCTCGCCCAGCTCCCGGCTGAGAGCCGCCCAATCGAGTTTGGGGTTGAGCCGCACCCGTTTCCCCTGCATGCCCTCCTCCCGGAAGGTGGGCGCGTAAAGCAGGATCTTTTTGCCCGCAAAAGCGGGATGCGCGGCGAAAAACGCCCGCTTTTCCGCTTCGATGAAGGCGGGATCCAGCAGCTTGTCGGTGCGCGGCACGCCCAGCGCCCGCACCCGGTCGACGCCGATGCCGAAAGCGCGGGCGTATTTTTCACGCACCCCCTCGGCGCTGACCACCACGGTGTCGTACTGACAGTGGGTCTTGAGCTCGGTCTGGATATCGGCGGCGGGATAATCCAGGCCGAATTTCTTGAACGCGCCGCAGGCGTGCCAGATCTGGATCACCTTTTGCTTTTTCTTGAGCTGGAAGTAGCGGAAATACCGGAAATAGTCGTCGGTCACGATCACCTTGCTGGAGAAGAAATGCCAGAACAGCCGCAGCTTGTCCTTGCGGGAATGAGGATACGGCTTGGCAAAGACCGCCTTCTTGCCGGGGTACGCCTCGTAGACCGCCAGGGCGTTTTCCTTGAGGGTATTGCCCCGCACCGATGCGAACAGCACCTTTTGGCGCACCGGGGTAAAGCGGATAATATTGCGCTTGACAAACCAGGCGATCCGCTGCTTAAATTTGGCCTTGCCAGCGTTGAGCGCCTTTTTGCCGGCCGGCGTTTTCAACTGCTCCCGGCGGTAGCGCAGCTTCCAAAACCACTTGACCCGCAGGGTACGGGCGTGGTTGACCACGTCCCGCTCGGTCATCGGGGTGATGACGAAGGCGTTGCCCACCGGCAGGAAGCTCAGCTTCCGGAACACCTTGCGCCCGTCGTGAGGCGGATCGTCCTTGAAGCGGAAGCCCTTGTTTCGCAGCGCCTTGACCCGGAACAGCTTATCTCCCGACATCCAGGCGAACTGGTGATACGGGGTGGCGGTGTTGGGTTTTTTGTAGCGATCGAAAAACAGCAGGGCGTTGGGCTTGCAGTCCAGCGACGATTCGCCTTTGATCAGCTTGAGCTTGCAATGGCAGAAATCCATCGTCTCGTTGTCCGCCAG
>JBMNVL010000084.1:0-8287 GCA_050946775.1 Acutalibacteraceae bacterium | reverse complement strand
AGAGTGGGTTTGTTTCTTCCTTACGCAGCCTCTCCCTTGTGGCGGTTTTTTCGGTTTGGATCACGCGGCCGGGACGAGTTGGATATAGTCGAGGTTGAAGCCGGCGTTTCTCCCTTCCAGACGGACGGTGTTGCCGCCGTCGGCGGTCAGACCGCTGAGCGGCACGTCCACCGTAACGAAGGTGTTCCAGTTGGCGGTCACCGGCAGGGAGATATCCGGCAGCGTCTGGCCGTTGACGATCACGCCGCATCCCGACACGCCGGCGTTGCCGTTGGAGTAGGTCACCTTAAGGATGGCGGTCGCGCCGGGGCTTGCCACCCCGGTAAAGGTGACGGCCGCGCCGGCGTTGTGCATATTGTGAATCGTTTTGCCGCCGGAAGCCGGCGCATCGTTGCTGACGTTGGCGTTTTCCACCTGCGCCGCCTCGGCTTCGTAAACGGGATAGCCGTCCACCTTCACCGGGCCGGTCGTCGGACCGGGATCGTCAGGACCGGGATCGTCGGGATCGGGATCGTCGGGACCGGGATCGTCCGGGATGGCGGGATCCACCGTCCAGGGGGCTTTCTTGACGGTGGTGCCTTTGGTAACGCCGCCCTCGCCGTAGCTGTCCACCGTAAAGTAGTAATCCACGCCGCGGTTGAGGCAATGCAGGGTAAACCCGTTGTCGCCGATCACCTGCTGATGGTTATACAGTTGATCCTCTTCGGTGCCGAAGCGGATGATATAGCCCTGTGCTCCCGGGACGGGATCCCAGGACACGCTGGCCGTGCGTTCGTCCTCGGGATAGCGTTCCACCGTGAAGTCTTCCACTTCGCCGGGCAAAGCGCCCACCGGGTCGCCGAATACCCGCAGGCCGCTGACGGCAAATTTGCCGCCCTGCGGCACCGCGCCGGTGTTGGTCACCCGGAAATACCGCGCGCCGATCTTTTGCGCAAACTCATAGTAATCGTGGGAGGTCTCGCTGTCATTTTCGGTGCGGTCGACGATGGGATACCAGGTTTCGCCGTCTTGCGAAAATTCCAGCCGGTATTTGTAGGAGAAATCGCCCTGGCGGCGGTTGGGGTTGTCGACGGTGTCCTGATCGGCAAAGTTGACCTGCACCGACCACACTCCGTAAACGTCGCCCAGATCCACCTGCAGCCATTCGCCCACGTCGCCGGTGGCGGCGCTCCACCAGGTGCGCATGTTTTCCTCGGTGGCTTTGGCGGGCGCGTGCTGACGGCTCAAAATGGAGGAAGCGGTGGCTTGTTTGCCCAAAGACAGCAAACTCCATTCAGGGCCGGTGGCAAAGAAGGGATCGTCCGATTTGGTGGGACGATACAGGGGATAATCGCCCAACACGGTGTTGGCGTAGAGATCGCCTTCGTCGTCGAAGATGGCCGGGAAGATCGCCAGCCGCCGCTCGAATCCGGTGTTGACGCTCAAGGCGACTGTGTCCACCTTCCACCAGTGGCCGTCCATATCTTCAAACAGGCAGCCGTGACCCGCGCCGCGGACAAAACCGCTGGCTTTGCGGATGACCGGGCTGTGGGCGCAATAGGTGTAGGGACCCATGGGATCGTCCGCCACGCAGCAGCCGTCGGCATAAGAAGCGTCCGCCGTACCGGGCAGGGCGTAAGTGAGATAGTATTTGCCGTCGTATTTGTTCAGCCAACCGCCTTCCAGGAAGGGACGGCCGGTGTAATTGGTATTGTTGTCGCCGCTGATCTCCCAGCCGTGATTGGCCAGATCCATCCTCACACATTCCACCGGGCCGGCCACCATCTTCATATTGTCGTTGGGATCGAATTTCATCACCACGATGGGCGCGGTGGGACTGGTGCCCTGGACGGCGTAAACGTATCCGTCGCCGCCGTCGGCCGGATCATCGTACAGCCAGGCCGGATCGCCCCACTCGTAGCCCTGATAGGGCTTGCCCAAGCTGACCCAGGCGCCGGGATCGGCGGGATTCGTCGTTTTGAGAAAAGCGCCGCTCTGGGAGTGGGTGACGTACAAAGTGTCGCCGATCACCATGGTCGCCGGAGCGAATTTTTTGAATTCCGACTGGACGGGATCGTTGACGTTCACCGGCACAAAGGTCCAGTCGTACAGATCGGGAGAATGCCAGTAGCCGTCGTTGTGGGAGGCAAACAGCCAGTATTCGCCTTTGAAAACCACCACCGCCGGATCGGCCGCCTCGCGGGAACCGTTGTAGTCGGCCTGATACTGATAATTGAGGTTGATCGGGTTGCAGAAGGTCAGCGGATCGGCGCTGATCATCGCCTCGGTCATGGACGACAGGTCGCCGCCCACCGGGAACGCGGTGATCTTGCCGGTGGCGTACTGCAAAATCAGCAGAGCGTCGGCGGCGGTGACGCCGGTGACGCCGTCCACGTCGGCGCGAGCGGTTTGATCCGGCGACAGCGCGATCTTACCGGTGGCCGCCTGCAGCGCCAGCAGGGCGTCGGCCGCCGTCACTCCGGCTTGAAGATCGACGTCGCCCCAGTGAGGAGACCGGTCGGGAACCAGCGCGTACCGGGCTTCTTTGAGCGCCGAATACGCCGTGTTTACCGCCGCGACGGTCGTCCCGTCGGTATCGGCTGCCTGCTGCGCGGTTTGCCGCGCGAGAAGGTAGACCTCCGCCGTATCGGCGGTATAACCGGCCGGATCGATCTCGTCTTCCAGCAGCGAGAGCAGCGCCGCTTTATCAGCGGCGGTCGCCGCGCGGGCGGCTTTCAGCGCCGCCATGGCGGCCTGCAGGGCCGCCACCGTCGCCGTTTCGTCGGCGTACAGAGCGTTGGCCTCGGCCAGCGCCGCATCATAAACCGCTTTGTCGGCGTCACCCGACGGAGCGGTGCTGTCATCCATCACCCCTTTGAGGGCGGCGCGCAGATCGCTGACGGCGGTGAGATCGACGATCTGCACGTCCGACAGGGTCATGGTGATATCCCCGATGCGGGATTTGTACTCGTTCGATACGCCGGCCACGGCGATCATCCGGCGAACGTCGCTCCAATCCATCAGCCCGCGGCTGTTGGTGGGAATACTGCCCAGGTCGATCGACAGCCGCGCCACGCCGTTTTCGGTCGGCAGATTGGCCGGGGTAAAGTCCCAGCCGGCGTTGTGCTCACTGTTGGAAGCGCCGCCGGGATCGCCGGGTTTTCCGGTGACGTCGCTGGAGCGCAGCTTGACGTACAGGCTGCTCCAGCAGCGGTCGAGATCGACGCTGGGATCGCTCGACGAAAAGGCAAGGGTCATCTGCAGCCGGTACCGGTGGCGATCTCCCTCCAGAGATACCGGGTAAACGTCGGCGTATTTCCAGTCGGCGTACCACTGGCTGGCGTTAAAGGCCGGATGGACGCCGCTGATGCCGTTGAAGGTGGTGACGGTGTACCGCGGGATGGGGGTGCCGTCGGCGTATTTGGTGGTGTCGACGATCCGCAGATCCCGCACCTCCATATACAGGGTGATATCCCCGCCGTCCGAAAACTCAAAACTGCCGTCGTCTTTGCGGTTGGGGAAATCGTTGTAATCCCCCAGTTTTACACTGGCGATGCGGCCGCTGCCATCCTTCATGGACGCCAGGGAATAGGACACGTCCAGCCATTGCCCGGCTTCCCGCTTGTCCCCCGCCACGGCGTTTTGGGTGGGCGAGCCGAAGCGCGCCAGCTGGGTACCGGCGGAATCGGTGATATCCACGTAACCGTTGCGCAGCCGGGAGAGGGATCCCGGCCCGGTCACCCCGTCCGAACGGGTGATCCGATAGGAAAACCGCACCGCCAGATCCGCTTTCTCGCAGTCGCGCACATTCACCGGCACCGCCGCTTCAATGGTGCCGCCCAAAAAGGTCTTGCCGGCCTCGTATTCCCGCACCGCGCCCTCGGGCATAAGCCGGCCGATCACGCATTCCTCACCGGCCGACGGCGCGTCGGCCGTCGCCGTCAGCGGCGCCGTCGCGAGCAGCAGACAAGCCGCCAGCAGCGCAACCAGGCACTTTTGCATTCTCTTCATCTCATTTCCTCCTATTTGTCAAACCGTCCATACGGTCGTTCCCCTGGTAACGCCGCTCTCGTTATAGGCGTCGGCGGTGACGTAATAGGTGACGCCGGTGTTCAGACAGCCGACAGCCGCCTCGGTATCGCCGATCACCTGATAGTGGGTATACAGCGCGTCGGGATCCACCCCAAAACGCAGAAAATAGCCCTGCGCATCGGGCACGGCGTCCCAACAAACCCGCATATCCCGCTCGTCCTCTCCCCGGGTGACCCGCAGGATGGGCGCGGCTTGGGGCGGGCGGGTGTTCCCGTTGCCGAAGACCCGCAGGCCGCTGACGGCAAATTTGCCGCCCGCCGGGACGCTGCCGGCGTTTTCCAGCCGCAGATACCGCAGCGCAAGCGGTTCTTCCCACTCAAAATAATCGTGCGAGGTGTCGGGATGGTCGCCGGTACAGTCGGCCAGCACCGTCCAGTCGCCGCCGTCGGCCGATCCGAGCAGCCGGTAGCGGTACTGAAAACCGTTGTCCCGTCCCCCGACGGCGTCGGCGTCCTGATCGGCGAAGTTGACCTGTACCGCCCACACGGCGTAACCGTCGCCCAGATCCATCTGCAGCCATTCCCCCGATCCGCCGGTTTGGGCGCTCCACCAGGTCTTCATGTTTTCGTCCGCCGCCAGTGCCGCCGGATGATCGGCCAGCGCCGACGAGGCGGTGACCGCCTTGCCGTAAGACAGCAAGTGCCAATCCGGGCCGGGATGGCCGAAGGAATCGGGATTTTCGGCGGGGATATACATCGGGTAATCGCCCCGCAGGGTGTCGGTATACATCCGCCCATCGGCGGCAAAACGCACTGGGAACAGCGCCAGCCGCCGCTCAAACATATGGTTGACGCTGATGGACACCGTGTCCATCTTCCACCAATGGCCGCCCAAATCCTCAAACACGCAGCCGTGTCCCGCGCCCCGCATAAACCCGGTCGCCTTCCAGACCACCGGGCTGTTTTCACAGTAGGTGAACGGACCCATCGGCGAGTCAGCGATAAAGCAGCCGTCGGCGTAGGTGGCGAATTCGGTGCCCGGCGCGGCGTAGGTGAGGTAGTATTTGCCGCCATATTTGTGCATCCACGCCCCCTCAAAATAGGGACGGCGCCGCTCGTTTTGGTTGTCGTCGCCCGAACGTTCAAATCCCCGGTGGGCAATATCCGACATGGCGATATCCACCGGCCCTTCCACCAGCCGCATATTGTCGCTCGGGTCCAGTTTGGCGACGTGGATGGGATCCTTGTCGCTGAGTCCCTCATATATATAAACATACCCGTCGTCATCGACAAAAAACGCCGGATCGCCCCATCCGTAGGGCTTGCCGATATCCACCCAGGAATCGGGATCCCGCGGGGTGTCGGATTTGAGGATGCTGCCGCCCTCGGAGTGGGTAAGATACATGGTGTCGCCCACCACGCAGGGTCCCGGCGCAAACCGCTTGAACTCGGGGTGTTTGTCGGTATCCACCCGCAAAAACTCCCAGTTCGCCAGATCGGACGAGACCCAGTATCCCGAGCCGTGGGAGGCGAACAGATAGTATTCGCCCTTGTAAACGGCCACCGCCGGGTCGGCCGATTCCCGGGAGCGGTATTCCGCCTGATACTGATAGGAAATATTGATGGGATTGCAAACGGTGCGCCGTCGGTTCATACGCGATTCTCCTTTTTGCGGACTCTTTTATAAGTATACTATTTTTTTAGGGCAGCGTCAAGACGGCGCACCAAATACGGCGAAATAGATAAAACCGCGTTACACGTCATAGGCAATCTGCCAAGAAAAAACGGCCAGTTGGCTCTTGACAATTCCCCGCGCAAGTGGTATTCTGTGATAAAGCGTGGATGAGGACGTTCCCCGGATACGGGTCTCGCAGAGAGCGCCGGCAAGGTGAAAGCGGCGCAGATCCCCCGACGGAGCCACCGCCTCGGAGCGCGCGTTCGATCCGCTTTGGCGGGGTAGGGCGCGACGGCTGACCCCGTTACCGGTCGCAACGAAGCGCGGCTTTCGCCGCGAAAATCAGGGTGGAACCGTGAGGCAAGTATGCCCCGCCCCTGCTTACCGCAGGGACGGGGCTTTTGATTTTTTGAAGGAGTGAGTCTTATGTTGAACATTACGCTCAAAGGCGGCGACGTGATGCAGGTGGCCGAAAACACCACCGTGGACGCCCTTTGCCGCGACATTTCCATGGGGCTGTACCGGGCGGCCTGCGCCGCGCGGGTGGACGGCGCCGTGGTCGATCTGCGCACCCCGCTGACGGGCGACTGCGCGGTGGAAATCCTGACCTTTGACGATCCCGACGGTCAAAAAGCCTACTGGCACACCACCTCCCACGTGATGGCGCAGGCGGTCAAGCGGCTGTATCCCGCCGCCAAATTGACCATCGGCCCGGCCATCGACAACGGGTTTTATTACGATTTCGATCTCGACACCCCCCTGACCGCCGAAGATCTGGAAAAAATCGAGGCCGAGATGAAAAAGATCGCCAAGGAGGCCCTGCCCATCGAGCGGTTTGCCCTGCCCCGCGCCGAGGCGCTGGCGCTGATGAAGGACGAACCCTACAAGGCGGAGCTGATCGCCGATCTGCCCGATGGCGAGGAGATCTCCTTCTACAAGCAGGGCGATTTTACCGACCTGTGCGCCGGGCCGCATCTGCCGGATACCGGCCGGATCAAGGCCTTCAAGCTGCTCAGCGCCACCGGCGCCTATTGGCGGGGCGACTCCAAAAACAAGATGCTCCAGCGCATCTACGGCGTCTCCTTCCCCAAAGCGTCGATGCTCGAAGAGCATCTGGCGCGACTGGAGGAAGCCAAAAAGCGGGATCACAACAAGCTCGGCCGTGAGCTGGAGCTGTTCACCACCTCCGACGTGATCGGCCAGGGTCTGCCCATTTTGCTGCCCAAGGGCGCCCGGATCATCCAGCTGCTGCAGCGGTTCGTCGAGGACGAGGAGCAAAAACGCGGCTGGCTGCTGACCAAGACTCCCTTTATGGCCAAAAGCGATCTGTACAAAATCTCGGGGCACTGGGATCATTACCGGGACGGGATGTTCGTGCTGGGCGATCCCGATAAAGCGGACGAAGAGGAGGTCTACGCCCTGCGGCCGATGACCTGCCCGTTCCAGTATCAGGCCTATCTCAACCGCAGCCGCTCCTACCGCGATCTGCCCCTGCGGTACAACGAGACGTCCACCCTGTTCCGCAACGAGGCCAGCGGCGAGATGCACGGCCTGATCCGGGTGCGGCAGTTCACCATCTCCGAGGGACACCTGATGTGCACCCCCGAACAGCTCGAGAGCGAGTTCAAGGGCTGTCTGGAGCTGGCGATCTATATGCTCAAAACCCTGGGGCTGTACGAGGATGTGTCCTATCGCTTCTCCCAGTGGGATCCGGACGACCGGGAGAAATACATCGGCACCCCCGAGCAGTGGGACGAGGCGCAGGGCGTGATGCGGCGCATACTCGACCATCTGGAGATCCCCTACGTCATCGGGGTGGGCGAAGCGGCCTTCTACGGGCCGAAGCTGGATATCCAGATCAAGAACGTCCACGGCAAGGAGGACACCCTGATCACCATCCAGATCGACCAGATGCTGGCCAAGAATTTCGGGATGGAATACGTCGACAAGGACGGCAGCAAGAAAAATCCCTACATCATCCACCGCACCTCCATCGGCTGCTACGAGCGGACGCTGGCGCTGCTGATCGAAAAATACGCCGGCGCCTTCCCGCTGTGGCTGGCGCCCGAGCAGGTGCGGGTGCTGCCCATCAGCGAGCGGCTGCTGGACAAGGCCGGCGAGATCACCGACCAGCTCAAAGCGGCGGGTCTGCGGGCCGAGCTGGATACCCGCAACGAGAAGATCGGCTATAAGATCCGGGAAGCGCAGATGCAAAAGGTGCCGTATATGCTGGTCATCGGCGACCGCGAGGCCGAGACCGGCACGGTGTCGGTGCGTTCCCGCACCGGCGACGTGGGCACCATGACCACCGAGGAATTCCTGTCCAAGGCGCTTTTGGAAGTGGCGCAAAAAGTTCGCTGATTTTTCCCCGGGAGGGGTTGCAATTTCCGTTTGCCTGTGGTATACTAACACGCGTGCCGACAATCGCCGGCGCGCATACGCGGGAGTAATTCAATGGTAGAATGTCAGCTTCCCAAGCTGAATACGCGGGTTCGATTCCCGTCTTCCGCTCCAAAGAACCGGCATCGCCTTTTGGCGGTGCCGGTTCTTTTTGGACGGATCGGGAAGCGGACCCGCGCAGCGGGTGAGATTAGTGACGCCC
>JBMNVL010000083.1:0-8296 GCA_050946775.1 Acutalibacteraceae bacterium | reverse complement strand
ACGGTATAAGAATACAACCATCATCGCCCCTGCCGGTCGGCAGGGGCGTTATGGTTTACGGGGATACTATCGCGTTGGCTATTGCATTTCTTCCAGCAGACGCTGGGCGGTTTCCCATTCCTCCATCTGCGCGGCGAGGACGGATTCCTGTTCCTCCAGTGCGGCGGAAAGATCGGTGATCCGCTGATAATCGCTTTGCACCGCCGGGTCTTCCAGCCGGGCGTGAAGGGAGGCGATCTCCTCCTCGGCGGCGGCAACGGCTTCCTCCGCCCGACGGACGCGGGTGGCGAGTTTGCGGCGGGCGGATTCTTGCTCCTTGCGCTGTTTGTAGGCGTTTTCCCGGGCCGGTTTGACCGGCGCGGCCGCCGTTTGCGGCTGATCGGCGCGGGCGAGATAGGCGTCGTAGTCTCCCTCCACCTCCAGGCAGCCGTCGGGACGCAGGGCGATCACCTTGTCCGCCATCCGGTTGATGAAATACCGGTCGTGGGAGACGATCAGCATGGTGCCGTCGTAGCCCGACAGGGCGTCCTCGAGCGCCTCGCGGGAGGCGATGTCGAGGTGGTTGGTCGGCTCGTCGAGCAGCAGCAGATTGTCCCGCGCCAGCATCAGCTTGAGCAGCAGCAGCCGTGCCCGTTCGCCGCCGCTGAGCACCGACACCGGCTGGAACACGTCCTCTCCCCGGAACAAAAACGCCGCCATGGCGTTTCGCAGCTCGGTCTGGGTCAGGGCGGGATATTGATCCCAGATCGCCTCGATGGCAGTCTTGTTCCCGTCGAGCTCCTGCTGGGTTTGATCGTAATACCCGATCGACACCTTGGCGCCCTGCCGGACGAAGCCGTGCCGCGGGCGCAGCCGGTGGTTGAGGATCTTGAGCAGGGTGGTCTTGCCGCAGCCGTTGGGGCCGAGCAAAAACACCCGCTGGCCTTTCCAGAGCTTGAAATTGACGTCGTGGAACAGCTCCCGTCCCTCAAATCCCATCGCCAGCTCCTGCACGTCCAGCACCTCGTTGCCGCTGGTCGCGCGCACCGTGAAATCAAAGCGGATGACGTCTTCTTCTCCCTCGGGGATCTCGAGTTCCGCCTTGAGCCGCTCCAGCATTTTCTCCTTGCTTTCGGCGGCGCGAATGCTCTTTTCCCGGTTGAACTGCCGAAACCGCTCGATGCTTTCCTCCACGTGCCGGATCTTGCGGGAGGCGGATTTGTAGTGGTGCGCCGCCACTTCTTTCTCCTTTTTGCGCGCCTCGCGGTGGGCGGAATAATTGCCGCGGGTCATCACCATCCGCCCGTGGGTAAGCTCCAGGGTGCGGGTGGTCACCTTGTCGAGAAAATACCGGTCGTGGGAGATGACCACCACCGCGCCGGTATATCCCCGCAAAAATTCCTCCAGCCATTCCACCGACGGAATGTCGAGATGGTTGGTCGGCTCGTCGAGCAGCAGCAGATTGCTGTCGGACAGCAGCAGCTTGGCCATGGCGGCCTTCGACCGCTGACCGCCGCTCAAGGTGGCGACCGGCTGGGTAAAGCTTTGCTCGTCGAAACCCAGCCCCAGCAGGGTGGCTTTCAGCCGGCTTTTGTAATACAGTCCGCCCATCGCCTCCAGCTGCTCGCGCAGTTGATGCTGGCGGTCGAGCAGATCGGGGATGCTGACCACCTCCAGCTGCCGCTCGACCTTTTGCAGTTCCCGCTCCACGGCGATCACCGGGGCGAAGACGGTTTCCACCTCGTCCCACAGGGTGCGCTCGGAATCGGCGCAGGCGTGCTGCTCGGCGTAGCCGAGACGGGTGTTTTTGGCGGTGACCACGTCACCCCCGTCGACGCTCTCCTCCCCGATCAGCATCTTGAACAGGGTGGTCTTGCCGCAGCCGTTGGCGCCGACCAACCCCACTTTTTCGTGTTCCTGCACGTCAAAGGACACGTCCTCGAACAGGACGCGTTCCCCGAACGTTTTGAGCAGATGATGCGCGGTCAATACCTGCATGGCCGTTAATCCCCCATGGTCATAGCGCTGCGGTTGGCCAGGATCCACTTGGCCCGATCCAGCGGGTTGATCCCCCGCCGTTTGGCGACGGCGCCCAGCTCCAGCGCCACCTCCTGATACCCGCAAAAGCGGGCGCTGACGTTGCCCCGGCCGGAGGTCTGCGCCGCCAGGCGGACGCTGTAATCCAGCGACGTGGCCACCGGCACCCGGGCTTCCACCGCGGCGACGCCGTTTTTGATCACCGGCGAATCGAATGCACCCCGCATGGCCAGCAGATCCCCGATGATCCTGCCGATATGTTCCTGCGGCGCGGCGATGCGCATTTGCAGCATCGGCTCGAGCAGCGTGGTGCCGCAGTTGCGCAGCCCGTCCATCACCGCCATCGGCGTGGCCAGGAAAAAGTCCAGCGGATGGGTGTGAATGGTATGGTGCTGGCCGCCGATCAGAGTCACCTTGAGATCGGTGACCTCCCAGTTGTACATCCCCTGCTTGAGCGCCCGGGGCACGGCGGTCTCGATATGGGTCTGGTAGCGGTAAAACAGATCCTTCGGGGAGACGATCGAACGGTATTCCAGTCCCGATCCCCGGGGTCCGGGCTCTATCCTCAGCCGGATGACCGCCCAGCAGGGCTTGGGCATGGTGTACGCTTCAAATCCCTCGCCGGCACGGGTGGGCGTCTCTTTATAAATGACCGACGGGCGGGAAAAGGTCACCGCCAGCCCGTACCGCTGGGCCAGCACCGCCTGCAGCACCTCCAGTTGAATGGTGCCGGTGATCCGGACGTGGATCTCCTTCTCGTCGGGCAGATATTCGGTTTCCAAAAGCGGATCTTCCTCCGCCAGCTCCTGCAGAGCGCCGAGCAGCTCCATCAGCTGTCCGGCATCGGACGGGATGGCCTGCACCCCCAGCAGCGGCGCCGTCAGCCGGCAGACCGGAGCGTCGGCGATTTCGCCGATGATGTCCCCGATTTTCAAGGAAGAAGCGCCGCACAAAGCGGCGATATCCCCCCGGCTTACCTGCCCGATATCGGTCCATTTCGCGCCCGAAAAGCGGCGGATCTGGGTCACCTTTTCGCCGGTGTCCTCCCCGTTGATCCGCAAGCCGTCCCGGTTGCGGATGGTGCCTCCAAACAGCCGCACGTGGGCGATCTTGCCCATCGCCTTATCGTGGGTCACCTTGTAGACCACCGCCGACAAAGCGTCGTCCCGCCGGTTTTTGACGGCGAAGGTGTAACCGCCCAACAGGGTGAAGAGATCGTCGATCCCGACGCCCAGCGCCGCGCTGCCGAATACCGCCGGCACCGCGTCGCCCCGCCGGATCGCTTCTTTGAGCGGCCCGTCGAGTTCGCCGGCCGTCACCTCACCCGCCAAATACCGGTCGAGCAGCCCCTCGTCCCCTTCGGAAAGCAGGGTGACCGCGTTTTCGACAAAGGCGGGGTCGGCGGGATCGAATCCCCTTACGGCGCAGTCCCGGTCGCCCTCGGCGGCGACGGCGTTGAAGGGCAGGCAGCGATAGCCCAGCCGCTCCTGCAGCTCGGCCAGCATCTCGCCCGCCCGGCTGCCGGCGCGGTCGATCTTGTTGATGAACACCAGCACGCGGGTGTCGGTCTGCGCCAGGGCGTCGAGCAGCACGTCGGTCTGCGCCTGGATCCCTTCCACCGCCGACACCACCAGTACGGCGGCGTCCAGCACCCGCAGGGCGCGTTCCACTTCCCCCGCAAAATCGACGTGGCCGGGGGTATCGATCAAGTTGATCCGGGTATCGCCCACCCGGAAGGAGACCGACGCCGCCTGGACCGAAATGCCCCGCTGGCGCTCGATCTCCAGACAGTCGGTCTGGGTGGTGCCGCTGTCGACGCTGCCGGTCTGGCGCAGTTCGCCCGCCCGATAGAGCAATTGCTCGGTGACGGTGGTTTTCCCGGCGTCGACGTGCGCCACCACCCCGACGTTGACGATCCTCTCCATATCAGTCTCCCAGCGCGGCACGCCAGGCGTCGTAATGCCGCAGCATGACCGTCAGCCCGCCGATGGCGTGCTGCTGATCGTCGATGCGCACCCGGAAACGGTCGGAGCGGACGTAAAACGTGCCGTTGATCCGGTCGGGACGGGCCATATACATCGCCGTTTCCGGCCGGAAATACCCGCTCATCAGCCGCTCGATCCGCAGGCCGATCAGCTTGGCGAGTTCGGGCATATCCACCCCGTCCACCAGGCGCGGGAACAGATGCTGGTCCTGCATACGGGTCAGCATCTCAAAGGACGCCGCCAGCAGCTCCAACCCGGTGGGCGACGGCGTTTGTTTGTTCGTCAGGGGCAGGATGTGGGCGTTCAGATTGTCGATCCCCAGCTGGAAATACCGCTCCAGCGGTTCGTACTTGGTCAGCTCGTTGACGGCGTAAGCCACCCAATGGTCGCCGTTGCGGCCGTATCCGGCGCCGATCATCCAGTCGGCGGCTTTTTTGGCCGCCTCCAGATACCGCTCGTCCCCGGTAACGGCGTATGCCCGCGCCAGCGCGAAGGCCGCTTCGCCGTCAAAATAGGCGCTGCGAACCGGCTGGGTCACCGACAGGTCGGCCGCGCTGAGCATATGGTCAAAGCCGCCGTCCTCCCGCTGCATACGCAAAACGCCGTTGGCCAGTTCCCGGATCAGCGATTCCGTTTCCTCGGTGCCGTACCGGTCGGCGTAGGCGCAAAGCGCCACCACCGCCAGGGCGTTGCCGCCCAGCGACACCTCGTCCTCCGACTGGCGAACGTACGCTTCGCCCGTCCGGTTGACCAGCTGGGTCTGCAAATACGCGATCGCCCGGTCGATGGGCAGGCGCAGCGCCGTGTTTTCCTGCTCGCACAAGCTCCAAAGAGTGCCGCAATGGCGCACCATGTTGTACCCGGTCGAGCGGCGGTCGGTCGATGCCTGATAGCTGTACAAAAACCGCCCGTCGTCCCGCACCACGCCCGACAGATACCGCGTGGCACTGCTGACGGCGGCGCCGATCGCTTTTTGATCCGGATCGGTCACCATCCGCTGCCCGGTGAACACGCCGTCCCGCTCCAAAGCCACGGCGACGTCGTCCTCACCGCAGATATAGCCGGCGGTGGAGAAGAGCGTCAGTTTGTCCGGCACCACCGACAGGCCGGGTCTTCCGGCCCCCGCCAGATAGACGTTGGCGGCCGCCAGATCCAGCCGGTCGTTTTGATGATCCACGATGCCGGCGCCGTTGAGCTCGCCCTCCAGCAGCGCCGTTGAAAAATTCCCGTCAAAGGCGATCCCCTGCCGGAATCCGCCCGCCGGACTCGCCTTGATCCGCTCCTCCAGTTCCCCGGCGGTCACTGCGGCGGTCTTATACACCACGTCCGCCCGCAGCCAGATCGGCTTGATCGCCCGTTCGCTCACCCAGTCGCGCAGCGCCTGCTCGGCGGCCTGCCACGCCCCGTCGGCCGAATCGCCGACGGCGTGGACCACCCCGGCGCGCTCTTTGCCGTCGGTGGCGGAGAAAAAGACCACGAAGGGCGCTTTGGCAAGGCCATCCTTCTGCGCGGCCTGACGCAGGGCATACAGCTTGGCGTCCAGCGTACCGGCGGCATGGGTAACGGCGTCCTCGTCCACGATGGGAGCACCGGGATCATCAGGATCGGCAGCGGGATCGGCCGGGCGGCTGATCAGCACGCCGACCGTCAGCGCCAGCACCGCCGCTGCCGCCGCAACGGCCACCGCCCGACGGGGATATTGCCGGATCCAGCGCCGTATCAAAGCCGCCAAGGCGGCGAGTTTATCCTTCATGCGTGTCCCTCCTGAACGGGCGTGTATGGTGGTAGTATACCACATTTTTTTGCCATTGTAAACCAATTGACATTCCGCCGATAATATGGCATAATTTTCATATGGGGAGAATAAGGAGGTGGGCCGATGAGCCACACGTGGCACAACGAGTTTTTGCAGGTGCCGGGCAATACCTTGGTCAAGCTGTCGGTCGTCCATCTGGACGTCGACTCTCGCGTCGGCCCGCATACCCACCACACGCTGGAACTGTCCCGCATCCAGTCTGGGCGGGGCGAATACCGGGTGGGTAAAGCCGTCTACCCGGTCGGGCCGGGCGATATGGTGTTGTTCAACAACATGGAAAGCCACGGGATGTGGAACACCGGCGACGAGATTCTGGTCAACGTGGCGCTGGAATTCGAGCCGCGTTTTATCTGGAGCGATCCCATCCTGTCGGAGGATCAGGCGCTGCTGGCGATGTTTTTTGACCGCAGCCGGAATTTTTCCCACAAGCTCGACCGGGACAACCCTCTGTTCGCCGACGTCTCGCGCCAGTTTGACATGATCCGCGAAGAATTCGACCGCCGGCTGCCGGCGCATCCCGCGGTGATCAAGGCGCGGCTGGTGGGGTTGTTGAGCGATTTGCTGCGGCATTTCGATCTGGTTCGTCCGGCCGGGGAACGCAGCGCGTCTCCTCACCCCGATATGGAGCAGGTGCTCAACTACGTGTCGGAGCATTTCGCCGAGCCGCTCTCGCTGGACGATCTGGCCGCCATTATGCACGTGACGCCTTCCTATTTTTGCCGGCTGTTTCGCGCCGCCAACGGGTTGAGCCCCAAGGAATACATCGTGAAAATGCGGGTGATCGAAGCCACCCAGCGGCTGAAATATTCCGACGCCGACGTGCTGGACATCGCCCAGGCCTGCGGCTTCAACAGTCTGTCCAACTTCTACAGCGCCTTCAAGCGGATCACCGGCAAAAGCCCGGCGCAGTACCGCGCCGCGCCGATCGATTGATAAAGGACAAACAACGCCCCCTTTCAAAAACGAAAAGGGGCGTTTTACTGTGCTAAAAACAGGAAAAACAGGAATAAAAACAGGAAGACTTTTTGCCTCATTTAGGTGTAGTATTATATTGAAATGTTACATTGGACGACAAAAACGCAAAAGGAGGCAATTCAGTATGAAACGCTTGCTGTCCGTTTTGACCGTGATTGGTCTGCTGCTGACCGTGGTGCCGATGGCGCTGGCCGATACCCCGGCGGTCCAAAAGATCGACCTGTCCGGGGCGACGCTCTCCGCTACCAGCGCTGACGCTGCTTTTCCGGCCACCAACGCCATCGACGGCGATCAAGGCTCGTTCTGGAACAGCAGCAAAACCGGTTCCAACCCCTGTTCCCACAAGCTGACGGTGTTTTTGGACGCCGTTTACATGGTGGACCATTTCGTCTTCAAGCTGCCCGGTCATTGGGGCGACCGCAACGAGGACGCCGTGATCAGCGTCAGCACCAACGGGCTGACCTTTACCCCGGTGAAGGAAACCACCCTGTCCTTCCATTCGGCGAACAGCAACGTCGTCACCGTAACGCTGGACGAGCCGGTGAAGGCCTCCAGTCTGCAGCTGGAGATCACCTCCAACACCGATAGCGGCGAAAACGGCCGCGCCCAACTCGGCGAATGGGAAATCTACGGATACGCCGATCCCGATTCGGCCGGTATGCCGGTGATCGGCAAAATGGCGCTGACGGTGGATCAGTTTTTCTCTTCCGGCAGCGGCGATCCCCTTGAGCGCCTGATCGACGGCAAATTCTATAACGCGAATGATCAATGGCGTCCCAACAATATGCCGGGTTGGCTCGCGGTGAACTTCAAGGGCTTGTGCGAAGTCAGCGCCGTCGTTATCCAACTTCCCACCAGTTGGGGTGACCGCGTCCAGACCATCGAGGTGCTGGGCAGCACCGATGGAGCGGAGTATACCACCCTGATCGAAGCACAGGATTACACCTTTGGAAAAGATGAAAAGAGCACTCTTGTTCTGACGATGCCACAAGGCACCAGAGTACAGTTTTTGAAAATTCTGGTCACCAAAAACACCGGCGACGGCCGTCCCCAGTTCGCGGAATTGGAAGTTTACGGCGCCATGATCCCCGGCTCGGCGGCCATCGAGAAGATCCCGCTGGACAGCACGATGGTTACCGTTTCGGGCACCAGCTTCGGCAATGCTGATTATGCCGTGGACGGCTCGACCGATCTCGGTTTTGACCAGCAGATCACCGTCACCGCCGAAGGCGAGGTCGCCTACTGGGTGCTCGACGGCGCCAAGGTGGGCTTTGGCAAGAGCCGCTATACCTTCTACGTCAGCGGCGACAACAACATCGCTGCCGTTCTCACAGCCGACGCCGAGCCGATTGCTCCCGCCGTGGTGCTGCAGCAGGCGACTTACGCGCAAGGCAGCGAAACCTTTACCCTGACGGTGATCGCCCAGACCTCCATCCCGGCCGGCAGCACCGTAAGCGAATACGGCGTGATCTTTACTTCCAAAGTACCGACGGCGGCGTTTTTG
>JBMNVL010000082.1:0-8305 GCA_050946775.1 Acutalibacteraceae bacterium | reverse complement strand
CACGGCGCGCGCCTGCGTCTGCTCCAACCCCGCCAGACGGCACCACTGGGCGATCCCTTCGCCCGCCGCGCAGATCGCACCGCCGACCAAAAACGCCCACAGGACGTTTTTGATCACCGGCGAGGGCGGCGACGCCTGGCGGTTCATCCGCTTGTATTCCTGATTGGTCACCTTCAACGCTCGTTCCTTCTTTCGCCAAGATGGGGATAGTATGCGCGGCTTTTTGCCGATTATGTATGGTCAAACCGGCGAAAATGTGGTACAATGGGATCCATAAAGCGAAAAAAGGAGCGAACGCGATATGATCTTGAAGATCAAACGGCTGGACGAGCGGGCGCAGATCCCGCGGCGGGCAACCGCCGGCAGCGCCGGGATGGATCTGCACGCCCTGCTGGACGGGCCGCTGACTTTAGCGCCGGGTGAGCGGGCGCTGATCCCCACCGGGATCGCCATCGGCCTGCCGTCGCCCGAGACGGTGGGGCTGGTATTTGCCCGCAGCGGTCTGGCGGTCAAAAAGGGGCTGACCCTGTCCAACGCCGTCGGGGTGATCGACAGCGATTACACCGGCGAAGTGCGGGTGGGACTGGTCAATCTGGGACAGGAGGCGTATACCCTGCAGCCGGGCGAGCGGATCGCCCAGCTGGTGGTGGCGCCGGTCTATCTGCCCGAGGTGGAAGAGGTGGCCGAGCTGGACGCGACCGATCGCGGCGCCGGCGGCTTCGGCTCGACGGGTACGGCGTGATGGCGCGGCTGATCTTAGCCTCGGCCTCGCCCCGGCGCAAAGAGATCTGCCAGCGGCTGGGACTGGATTTCGAGGTGATCCCGGCCGACGGGGAAGAGGCGGCCGATCCGTCGCTGCCGCCCGAACAGGCAGTGATCGCCATCGCCAGGGGCAAGGCGCGGCAGGTGTTCGCCCGCTATCCCGACCGGCCGGTGCTGGGCGCCGACACGGTGGTAACGGTGGACGGCCGCCTTTTGGGCAAGCCCCAAAGTCGAAAAGAGGCCGCCCAAATGCTGCGGGCGCTGCAGGGGCGCTGGCACCGGGTGCTGACCGGGGTGTGGCTTTGCCGACCCGGCGGCGGCGACGGATTTGCCGGCGTCGCCGAGGTGAAGTTCGCCCCGATGACGGCGGAAGAGATCGCCGGCTATATCGCCACCGGCGAGCCGATGGACAAGGCCGGAGGGTACGCCATCCAGGGGATCGGGATGCGGTACGTCGAGCAGATAAAGGGCGATTTTTACACCGTGATGGGACTGCCGGGAGCGGCGCTTTGGCAATTTTTGCGGCAATATCCCGAATGGAAGTGAAAAAAAGGCGGTTTTCCCTCATTTTTTTGCATAAAAACCGTTTACTTTTTTGCGGTTATCGTCTATACTTATATATTGCAATGGAGTGTTTGCGCCGCACGCGCGGCAAATTTTTCAGATAAAGGAGAGAGGCATCCATGAACATTGCTTTGATCGCTCACGACGCGAAAAAAGAACTGATGGTCCAGTTCTGCATCGCTTACTGCGGCATTCTCAGCCGCCATAACATCTGCGCCACCGGCACCACCGGCAAAATGGTTGCCGAAGCCACCGGACTGGAGATCACCCGCTATCTCAGCGGTTCGCAGGGCGGCGATCAGCAGATCTCGGCCCGCATCGCCTGCGACGAGATCGATCTGCTGCTGTTTTTCCGGGATCCGCTGACCGTCAAGGAGAGCGAGCCCAAGGAAAACGATATGTTCCGTCTGTGCGATATGCGCAGCATCCCGATCGCCACCAACATCGCCACCGCCGAGGTACTCATCCACGGTCTGGAGCGGGGCGATCTGGACTGGCGCAACATCGTCAACGAGGATCGCCGCTGAGCCCGACCTTCGCGCGCGGATGCCTTCCGCAAGAGGATGGCGTCCGCTTTTCGCTTGTAAAGAAACCCTTTCGGAAAGGATGAAGACCCCTATGGCGTTGATCACCAAAGCCATCCGCGGCACCCAGGACGTGCTGCCCTCGGAAAGCCACAAGTGGCAGCACGTGGAGCAGACGGTGCTGGCCATCGCGCGGGATTTCGGCTATAACGAGATGCGCACCCCGGTGTTTGAACACACCGAGCTGTTCCACCGTTCGGTGGGCGAGACCACCGACGTGGTGCAAAAAGAGATGTACACCTTTGACGACAAGGGCGGTCGTTCCATCACCCTGCGTCCCGAGGGGACGGCGGGTATGGCGCGGGCGCTTTTGGAGCACGGGCTGCACAACGACGCGCTGCCCATCAAGGTGTCCTACGTCACCTCCTGCTACCGCTACGAAAAGCCCCAGGCCGGCCGGCTGCGGGAATTTCACCAGTTCGGGGTGGAGTGCTTCGGCGCCGCGGCGCCGACCGCCGACGCCGAGGTGATCGCTCTGGCGCAGACGGTGCTGGACACGTTGGGCGTAGACGGGGTGTCGCTGCATATCAATTCCATCGGCTGTCCCGCCTGCCGCGCGGAATACCACAAGGCGCTCAAGGCGTATTTTGAGGGGTATCGCGACCAGCTGTGCGAGACCTGCCAGGGCCGGCTGGACCGCAATCCCATGCGGATCCTCGACTGCAAATCCCCGGTCTGCGCGGCCATCGCCGCCGACGCGCCGGTGATGCTCGATTATCTGTGCGACGAGTGCGCCGCCCATTTTGAGGCGGTCAAGGGCTGCCTGGACGAGGCCGAGATCGCCTACGAGGTGGATCCCCGCATCGTGCGGGGACTGGATTATTACACCCGCACGGTGTTCGAGTTCGTCTCCGACGCGCTGGGCGCGCAGGCGGTGGTCTGCGGCGGCGGCCGGTACGACGGGCTGATCGACGAGCTGGGCGGCGGACATCTGCCCAGTCTGGGCTTCGGCATGGGGCTGGAGCGGCTGCTGCTGGTGATGGAAGCCAAAGGCGCGTCCTTCCCCGAACCGCCCCGGTGCGAGATCTACTTCGCCTCGATGGGCGACGCGGCGGCCAAGCGGTGCTTTGCGCTGGTGACCAGGCTGCGCCAGGGCGGCGTGGCGGCGCAATGCGACACCGTCGGGCGCTCCCTCAAGGCCCAGATGAAATACGCCGACAAAATCGGCGCCCGCGCCACCGTGGTGGTAGGGGACGACGAACTGGCGAGCGGACAAGCCAAGCTCAAGGATATGGACACCGGGGAAACGGTGGATCTGGCGCTGGACGACAGCCTATACACCACCTTGTACAACCGGTCGCTGGAACGCCAGCTTGCCGGGATGGCCGATCTGTTCGGGGACGAATGGAAGGCCGGCATTCAGGAATAAATCAATATACGGTGGAGCGCAAAAGGTTCCCTCTGACGAGGGAGCTGGCACGGCGTAAGCCGTGACTGAGGGAGAGATAACGGGACTTGCGGTTTGCTCCTTTCTCCCTCCGTCTTTCGCCTGCGGCGAAATCCACCTCCCTCGTCAGAGGGAGGCGTGCGCGTAGACGGACGCCGTCGACACCCACCGTTCATGAAAGGATGACAGGATATGGCCGAAACGATGAAGGGCCTGCGGCGCACCCATTACTGCGGGGTGCTGCGCGAGCAAAACGAAGGGGAAGAGGTGACCGTCTGCGGCTGGGTACAGCGGCAGCGGGATCTGGGACAGTTGATTTTTATCGATCTGCGGGACCGCACCGGCATCGTCCAGCTGGCGTTTGACGAGGCGACCGACCGGGAGATCTTCGATAAGGCGTTTTCCATCCGCGGCGAATACGTCCTGGCCGCCAAGGGCAAGGTGCGCATCCGCTCCTCCATCAACGAGGTGATCCCCACCGGGCGGATCGAGATCGCGGTGGACGAGCTGCGGATCCTGAACAAGGCGCAGACGCCGCCCTTCGAGATTTTGGAGGATTCCAACACCGCCGAGGCGCTGCGGCTGCAATACCGCTACCTCGATCTGCGCCGTCCCGATCTGCAGAAAAACATCCTGATGCGCCACCGCATCGCCAAGATTGCCCGGGATTATTTCGACGAGCAGGGCTTCATCGAGATCGAGACGCCCATGCTGATCAAATCCACCCCCGAGGGCGCGCGGGACTTTCTGGTGCCCTCCCGGCTGCATCCCGGCGAGTTTTACGCCCTGCCCCAGTCGCCCCAGCTGTACAAGCAGCTGTCGATGGTGGCGGGCTTTGACCGGTATATGCAGCTGGCGCGCTGCTTCCGGGACGAGGATCTGCGGGCCGACCGGCAGCCGGAATTCACCCAGATCGACCTGGAGATGTCCTTTGTCGACGTCGAGGACGTGCTGGCCGTCGGCGAGGGCTTTATGCAGACGGTGTTTGAAAAGGCGCTGGGCGAAAAGATCGCCCTGCCATTGCCCCGGCTGACCTATACCGAGGCGATGGAACGCTTCGGCTCGGACAAGCCGGACACCCGCTTTGGCATGGAGATCGTCGATTTGACCGATACCGTGCGGGGATGCGGCTTCGGCGTGTTCACCGGTGCCATCGAGGGCGGCGGCAGCGTGCGGGCGATCACCGCCAAGGGCGGCGCCGCGAAGCTGTCCCGCAAGGAGATCGACAAGCTGACCGAATTCGTCAAAGGCATCGGCGCCAAGGGATTGGCGTGGGTGCGCTGGGTGGAGGAAACGCCCAGCGCCTCCTTTGCCAAATTCATGACCGACGAGCAGATGACGGCGCTGCTGTCCGCCGCCGGCGCCCAGCAGGGCGACGTGGTGCTGATCGTGGCCGACACCGTCAACAAGCACGTGCTGACCACCTTAGGCGCCCTGCGGCTGGAGGTGGCCGACAAGCTGGCGATTGAGCGCAAGGGCTACAACCTGTTGTGGATCACCGAGTTCCCCTTCTTTGAATACGACGAGGAGCTGGGGCAGTACGTGGCGATGCACCATCCCTTTACCTCGCCGCTGGACGAGTGCATCGAATATCTCGATACCGCGCCGGAAAAGGTCTTCGCCAAGGCCTACGACCTGGTGCTCAACGGCATTGAGCTGGCCAGCGGCTCCATCCGGATCACCGACCCCGATCTGCAGGCGCATATGTTCGCCGCGTTGGGACTGTCGGATGAACAAGCGCAGGAGAAATTCGGCTTTTTGACCAACGCCTTCCGCTACGGCGCGCCGCCTCACGGCGGCATGGGCATCGGTCTCGACCGGCTGGTGATGCAGATGCTGGGCGCCGAGACCCTGCGGGACGTGGTCGCCTTCCCCAAGGTGCAGAACATGACCGAGCTGATGACCGCCTGTCCGTCGGCGGTGGACGACCAGCAGCTGCGGGAGCTGGGGCTGACGGTCACCCAAACCGAAGGATAAATGTTTGCCATTTCGTCACAATTGGACGGATGAAAAATGGTAGAATATCCCCATCACACGCAAGGAGGAAACCCTATGATCGAGGTACAAAACCTGTCCAAGCGGTACGGCGGCCACTTGGCGGTGCAGGATATCACCTTTCGGGTGAACGACGGCGAGATCCTCGGCTTTCTCGGGCCAAACGGCGCCGGCAAATCCACCACCATGAACATCCTCACCGGCTATCTGTCGGCCACGGCGGGCACGGTGAAGATCAACGGCCACGACGTGCTGGAGGAGCCGAACGAGGCCAAGGCGGCCATCGGCTATCTGCCCGAGCAGCCGCCGCTGTACATGGATATGACGGTGCGGGAGTATCTCAACTTCATGTACGATCTCAAAAAATGCGCTCTGCCCCGTACCAAGCACATCGCCGAGATCTGCAAGCTGATGAAGATCGACGACGTCTACGGACGGCTGATCAAGAATCTGTCCAAGGGCTACCGCCAGCGGGTGGGCTTTGCTCAGGCGCTGATCGGCAACCCGCCGGTGCTGATCCTCGACGAGCCGACCGTCGGCCTCGATCCCTCCCAGATCATCGAGATCCGCACCCTGATCAAGAGTTTAGGCAAGCATCACACCGTGATTTTGTCCTCCCACATCCTGTCGGAGATCGAGGCGGTCTGCGACCGGGTGATCATCATCAATAACGGCCGTCTGGTGGCCGACGGCACCGCCGCCACGCTGTCCGAGCAGTTTTCGGGCGACAACCGGCTGCAGGTGCGTGTCGCCGGGCCGGCCAAAGAGGTGCGGGAGCTGCTTTCCCGTCTGCCGGGCGTCATGCACGTCAACCCGCTGGGATCCAAAGAGCCGGATACCGCCGATTTCGCGCTGGTTCCCGAACCCGGGGCCGATATCCGCCGCACCGTGTCCACCCGGCTGGCCGAACGGAACTGGCCGCTGCTGGGGATGCGGGCGATGGACAAGACGCTGGAGGAGATTTTCATCGCGCTGACCGAAGGAAAGGAGGCGAAGTAAGCCGTGAGTGCTGTTTTCAAACGGGAGTTCAAGGCCTATTTCACCTCCCCGATCGGCTACGTGGTGCTGGCGATCCTGTTTTATTTCTCGGGCGAGACCTTTTACGAGAGCAACCTGCGGGGCGCCAGCCCCAGCCTGCTTAACGTCTACTATATGCTTTTCACCGTGGCGCTGCTGGCGATGCTGCCGCTTCTGACCATGCGGCTGATGAGCGACGACAAACGCCAAAAGACCGATCAGGCGCTGCTGACGGCGCCGGTCAGTCTGACCGGGGTGGTGCTGGGCAAGTTTTTGGCGGCGCTGCTGCTGTTCGCGCTGGGCATCGCCATCACCTTCGTCTACGCGCTGATCATCGCCTTTCAGGTGACCCCCGACTGGATGGTGGTCATCGGCAACTATCTGGGACTGGTGCTGATGGGCGGCGCCCTGCTGGCGATCGGCCTGCTGCTTTCCAGTTTGACCGAGAGTATGTTCGTCGCCGGGATTCTGACCTTCGGCGTGTCCTACATCTGGGTGACGCTGGACAGCATCGCCTCGTCCTACGCCGACAACAAGCTGATCACGGCGGTGGTGGGCTTTTTGTCCATCTCCCAGCGGTACAACCACTTTACCCTGGGCACCGTGCAGTATAACGACGTGGTCTTTTTCCTGGTGATCCAGGCGCTCTTCCTCTTTTTGACGGTGCGCTTGCTGGATCGCAAGAGATGGAGCTAAGGGGGTGGGGACGATGAACAACGAAAAGAAAACCAAAGCCCCCAACCGCCGTCTGCGCTATGGCGGCCTGGCGGTGCTGGTCAGCGTGGTGGTGATCGTTGGCGCGGTGGTGCTGGCGGTACTGGCCGACGTGCTGTACGACCGGTTCCCGGTCAATCTGGATCTGACCGCCGACAACGTCTACGCCATCTCCGACGAGACCGGCGCGGTGATCGACGCCATCGACAAGGACGTCGAGATCGTCGCCTTTTTCCCGGAAAACACCGTGGCCAACCCCAGCACCGGGTATGACCAGGTCAACACCATCTACAAGCAGATCCACGAGGTGTGGAAGCAATACGTTCAGCGCTCAAACGGCAAAGTGTCGGTCCAGTACGTCGATCTGGCGACCTATCCCACCGAGGCGTCGAAATACGTCGCCTACGGGGACGTGGTGCAGGGCAGCGTGCTGGTGCGCACCGGCAAGGGCGACAACGAGCGGTTCCGTCTGCGCAGCCTGAGCGATTTCTTCAGCTACTCGACGGATTCCTACAGCTACAGCTACGTTTACACCTCCAAGGTGGAGCAGACCACCGCCTCGATCATCAACGCGGTGCTCAGCGGGATCGACCGCAAGGTGATGCTGCTGACCGGCCACGGCGAGGACAGCCAGACGGCGGCGACCCTGACCGATTTGTACGAGGTCAACGGCTACGCCGTGGAGCAGATCAATCTCGCGTCGGCGCAGGAGATCGGCGCTGACGTGACCACCGCCGTTATCGCCGCGCCGACAAAGGATCTGTCGGCGGCCGAGATCACCCGTCTGCGGGACTGGCTAACCAACGACGGCAAGCTGGGACGCAATCTGATGGTGGTGGTGAACACCATGGCCGCCAGGGCGGATTGTCCCAATCTGTACGAGTTTCTCGACGACGGCTACGGCATCGAGGTGACCGACAACCTGATCGGCGAATCCGACGCCGGCCGGCAGCTGGCCGGCTACTACGGGCAGGTGATCTTTGCCGATCTGCCCGAAAGCCCGGTGATCGACGCCGCGCAGGAAGCCACCGTGGTGGCGGCGCTGCCCCGGCAGATCCTGCTCAAGGCCGGCACCGATACCGAGAAAAGCCCCTTCAACGTGCCGCTGGTCACCTTCCCCGAATCCAGCCGGCTGGTCGAGCTGACCGCCGGGGAAAACGCCGCTTTGCAGACCGCCGGGGAATACCCGGTGGTGGGCATGGGCATGGCAGTGCAGTGGACCTATGACAACTCGGGCGACGAGTCGGTCGGGGTGCGCACCAACGTGGTGGTCTGTGCCCAG
>JBMNVL010000081.1:0-8419 GCA_050946775.1 Acutalibacteraceae bacterium | reverse complement strand
GGTCGCTTAATACCGAGACTGATTGACAACGAACCCTGCGGGTCAGCGTCGATAAGCAAAACCTTTTTACCGGCGTTATGAAGCCCAACTCCGAGATTCAATGCCGTAGTGGATTTACCCGTGCCTCCTTTTTGGTTTTCGATTGCAATTACTTTGCAGTTCATCTAATAACGCTCCTTCCCTTTTTATTTGAATCTATAATGATCCACCTAAACATATAAATCATTTTTATATGCTTAGGTCGCACATCCTATTTGTTCTCAACACCCCGGATGTAAAGGGAACAACACAGGCGGCTGTTGCAAGCAGCTCCATGGGAGTTTCACCCTCGCGCCTTCTTTATGGCCCGACCGCGAATTACGGAAGTATCATTATCGCCTGCATCTGTCATCGCCGTCTTTGTCTGCCGACAAATTAAAGAAGTGTAAGTTTTATCGCTCCCTCCCGTTCGGAAGATCGTGGCGCACTCACTTCGCGGCTCGGATTGCTCCGATGCAGGTAACGTACCTGTGTGCTGTATATTCAGTTTTCAAGGATCTCAGAGGTCTCTTGTTTTGCCCTCTGTATTTGATTGCTGAAAAAAATCGCAAAAATTAACCCCCCTTTTGAAAAAAATAAATTGCCCTGTTTATCTTGCGTGAAAGTAAGATAAACAGGGCGAAAAAAGAGCCTACTATGTAATGAAACATAGTAGGCTCAAGAAAATTATGCGATTGTGTTCGGTTTGGTGTACCAATGGTGTAAATTGGTGTAAGCCTCTGGTGTAAACCCGTTCATAAGTCGAATTATCGAGAATTATGAAGAATTATAAAGGGTTATTTAATCTAACGGCTTCATTGTCGGGAACAGGAGCACGTCCCGGATGGCGGCGGAATCGGTCAGCAGCATGCACATCCGGTCGATGCCGTAGCCGATGCCGCCCGTGGGCGGCATACCGATCTCCAGCGCGTTGAGGAAATCCTCGTCGGTGTGGTTGGCTTCCTCGTCCCCGGCGGCGAACTGCTCCTCCTGGGCGGCAAAACGCGCCCGCTGATCGATCGGGTCGTTGAGCTCGGAATAGGCGTTGGCCATCTCCCACCCGTTCATGAAAAACTCGAACCGCTCGACGTAGTCCGGCTTGTCCGGCTTGCGCTTGGTCAGGGGCGAGATCTCCACCGGGTGATCCATCACGAAGGTGGGCTGGATCAGGTGCTCCTCGACGAATTCCTCGAAAAAGAGGTTGAGGATGTCGCCCTTTTTGTGGCGGGACTCGTAGGCGACGTGATGGGCGTCGGCCGCCGCGCGGGCTTCCTCCAGCGTGTCGATGGCGTCGAAATCCACCCCGGCATACTGCTTGACGGCGTCCACCATGGTGATCCGGGCAAAGGGCTTGCCCAGATCCATCTCGACGCCGTTGTAGGTGATGACGGTGGTGCCCAGCACCTCTCTGGCGACGGTGCGGTACATCTCCTCGGTCAGATCCATCATATCGTGGTAATCGGCGTAGGCCTGATACAGCTCCATCAGGGTGAATTCGGGGTTGTGGCGGGTATCCAGCCCTTCGTTGCGAAACACCCGGCCGATCTCGTAGACCCGCTCCATCCCGCCGACGATCAGCCGCTTGAGATACAATTCCAGCGAAATACGCAGCTTGAAATCGGCGTCCAGGGCGTTAAAATGGGTCTCAAAGGGTCTGGCCGCGGCGCCGCCGGCGTTGGCGACCAGCATGGGGGTTTCCACCTCCATAAAGCCCTTTTGATCCAAAAACCGCCGGATGGCGCTGATGATCCGGGATCGCTTGAGGAAGGTGTCCTTGACCTCGGGATTGGTGATCAGATCGACGTACCGCTGGCGATAGCGGGTGTCGGTGTTGGTCAGCCCGTGGAATTTTTCGGGCAGGGGACGCAGGCTTTTCGACAGCAGGGTGATCCGCTCGGCGTGGATCGAGATCTCGCCGGTTTTGGTCTTGAAGACGGTGCCCTCGATACCGACCAGATCGCCGACGTCCCACTTTTTGAAGTCGGCGTAGTCCTCCTCGCCGACGTTGTCCCGCGCGACGTAGGCCTGCACGGTGCCCCGCAGATCTTGCAGATGGCAAAACGACGCCTTGCCCATGATCCGCTTGGACATCATCCGCCCGGCGACGGTGACAGAAGTGTTTTCCAGCTCGTCAAACCGGGTCTTGATCTCGTCGCTGTGGTGGGTGACGGTGAATTTGGTGATGGCAAAGGGATCCTTGCCGGCCTGCTGCAGCGCCGCCAGCTTGTCCCGGCGCACCTGCAGCAGCTCGTTGAGCTGCTCGGCCGAAAGCGGCTCGGCCGGGTGATTTTGATTGTCGTTCATGGATGATTCCTCCTGTATACAAGAAAAGCGGGCGCTGTTTTTTGCGCCCGCCCGGGATGATTCAGCGGGTGATGGACTTGATCTTGTAAACGATCACGCCCGCCGGGATCTCCACTTCCACCTTGTCGCCGACGGCGTGACCCATCAGCGCCTTGCCGACCGGCGACTCGTCCGAGATCTTGCCGGAAAGCGGATCGGACTCGGTGGAGCCGACGATCTTATAGGTGGCGGATTTGCGGGTGGCGGTATTGGTAACGGTAACGGTGGCGCCGATGTGGACGGTGCCCTCGATGAGATCGCTCTCGTCGATCAGCCGGACGTTTTTGAGCTGGGCCTCGATCTCGGCGATCCGCCCTTCGATGATGGCCTGTTCGTTTTTGGCCTCGTCGTACTCGCTGTTTTCCGACAGGTCGCCGAAGGACAGCGCCACCTTGATTTTCTCGGCGATCTCCTTGCGTTTGACGGTTTTTAATTCTTCCAATTCCTGCTCAAGCTTTTTGAGCCCTTCGTCGGTGATGACAGTCTGTTTGGTCATGATAACCTTCCCGTGCCTTTCCCATAATATAGTAAAAAAGTGCCTGTCGATTCATTATACTAAACCGAAATGCCAATGTCAAGCCCCGCCAGCGCAAAGGCGATCTCACCCAGCGCCATCGTTCGCCCGCCGGCGCAGACCGTTTGCGGCGGCCGGGCGGCAACGGCGGCAACGCCGCTGCATTCGTACAGCCCCGCCAAAAACGCCCAGGGATCGATCCCCGGCGGCGAAAACGCCAGCCATTCGCCGGCGTCGGGCGGCAGATAGCCGCTCACCGTCCGGGGACGGCGGCCGCTCTCGCCCCGGGTCAACAGCCAGCCCCGCGGTTGAGGCGCGCGGTCGGGGACGCCGTCGGGCGCGACGGCCAGCGCCGCGCCGGCCAAAGCGCCCCAATCGCCGCCCACCGGCAAACAGGCGCCAAGGCGGACCATCGCCCGGGCGGCGACGGCCCGGTAGGCGGCGGGATCGCCGGTGATCACCCGCAGCCGACCCGCCAGCGGCAGCAGCCGTTCGACCAAAGCGGCGTGGCGGGCGGCGGGATCGACCACCACGACCGGGCGGCGCTCCAATCCCGGGACGGTCTTCAGCAGCCGGACGGCGGCCTTGGCCATCAGCTCTCCCGCCAGTGCCCCTCCCGAAAACGCGGCGCCGCCCATCCCCGCGGGCGGGATCACCCCACCCGGCACCAACAGCCGGGAAACGCCCCGTCCCGCCAAAAGAGCGATCCGCTCCCAGTCCAGCCGTCCCCGGCGGTCATACGCCGCTTTGATCAACAAAAAATGCCCGCCCGGCACCGTTACCGGACAGGCGGTCGCTTCTCCCCGGCGAAACCGGCCGGTCAGCCGCCGCCGACCCTTCGGCGGGTAAGGCGTCGTTTGCAGCACGCACAGCACGTCCATCCCTCCTTCGCTTCAGTTTATGTGGAAAAGGCTGTCGATATGCGGATTCTACCGCCCGTTCTACCGCCGGGAGAGTGGCTCTCGAAGGGATGGAGAGCGACCGGCGGCAGCAGTAGGTTGTATTTTACCGTCCGCACGGGTAGACTGTGGGCGATGGCCGCCGGCAGCGGCCGTATTTCCGCCGATCGGGCGGGGAAAGAGGGAGAAGACGATGGCGTTTACCATTATGACCGATACGTCGGCCAATCTGCCGACCAGAATCCTGAAAAAACACGGCGTGGCGGTGATCCCCTTTGTGTACACCGTCAACGGCGATCCGCGCACCTGTCTGGACACCGATGCTTTCGACGGCGCCGCCTATTATCAGGCGATGCGGGAGGGGATGGCGGTGACCACCTCGCAGATCAATCCCCAGCAATACCTCGACGCCATGGGCGACGTGCTGGCGAGCGGAAACGATCTGCTGTTCATCGGGATGTCGTCTGGGATCAGCGGGTCGTTCCACATGGCGTGTCTGGCGGCCGAGGAGCTGCGGGAGGAATACCCCGCGCGGCAGATCCGGCTGATCGATACCCTCGGCGCGTCGCTGGGCGAGGGCATTCTGGTGCTCAAGGCGGTGCGGATGCGGGACAAAGGAGCGTCGCTGGAGGAGACCTGGCAAAAGCTGGACACCGCCCGTCACCGGATGTGCCAGATCTTCACGGTGGACGATCTGATGCATCTGCGCAAAACCGGCCGTCTGTCGGGCGCAGTGGCGCTGGTGGGGACGATGCTGCAGATCAAGCCGCTGCTCAAGGGCAACGAAAAAGGGCAGATCGTCACCTTTTCCAAGGTGCGCGGCCGCAAACGGGCGATCGAGGAGCTGGCTCGCCGGTACGCCGAGCTGGTCAAAAACGCCGGGGAGCAGATCGTGGGGATTGCCCACGCCGACTGCCCGCAGGACGCCGGGTATCTGGAGAGCCTGCTGCGCCGGCTGTGTCCCCCCCGGGAGATCCTCACCGTCTGTTACGAGCCGGTGACTGGCTCCCACGTCGGCCCCGGCACCCTGGCCCTCTTTTTTGAGGGCGCCGACGGGGTACGCGGAATCTGACGGCGGCAAGGTCTGATCGATATCAAAACCCGGCTGACGCCATCGGCGTCAGCCGGGTTTTCGTACGGGCTATGCGGGGAGTTTGCGCGGGACAGGCAGTCGATACCCCATAACACGTGCAGGGCTGTCGGATGTTAGACGTTAGATATTAGACGTTAGATATTAGACGGTAACGCACGGCGTGGCGCAAATTGGCGGATTGCCGTAGGGGTAGCGTTTGCGAGCGCCGCCGGGGGCGGAAGCAGCGAGCAAAAAGCTGGTGCCGCGGTCGGCGACCGGTGAGCGCGATAGCGCCACGCCGGAGCCGGGCACCGCAAATGGTAGCGTTTGCGAGCGCCGCCGGGGGCGGAAGCAGCGAGCAAAAAGCTGGTGCAGCGGTCGGCGATCGGTGAGCGCGAAGGCGCCACACCGGAGCCGGGCACCGCAAACGGAGGATATCATCCGCCCGCAATAAACGTGCAATCCGGGCTCATGCCCCGGCCGGGCGTTTGTTCCTCCAGTAATGACCGTACAACTCCTCGGTGGCCAGCGCCAGCTTGGTCACCGAAAAATCCTCGCCCTCGGGGTAGATATACAGCGTGTCGGTCGGGGTGTTGAGATCGACGCAGTCGCCGTATTTGCCCAGATAATCGTATTCAATATGGCAGGAATACAGATTGGCGGCCGGGATGTCGACGGCGTAGTCTTCGCCCATATACTTCCCCCGCAGATGAAACCCGTCCATATCGTGGACCAGCCGCCCGGCGCCCAGGTCGATATATCCCCGGGCGTTGGGCAGGGCGTCCACCCGCACGGCGCTGTCGAAGCGGTATTCTCCCCGCTCAATCTCGCCGCGGACGTTTTGCCGTTCCCACTCGTACCAGTCGGGGATGTGGGTGAATTCGGTCTCGCCCTCTTTGGCGGCCAGCTCGCCCAGCTCGGTCATTTCCCACTGCTTGCCGCAGGCGTCGCACCGCAGGGTGATCCCTTCGGAGCGCATCCGGTATTCGGCGCGGCAGCGGGGGCATTGATACAGCACCTTGTGCAGTCCTCTGGCGCGGTCCTTGTAGGAAACGCGGACGCCGTTTTCCTTTTGCCAGGCGTAATCGTCGTATTGGAAGGCCCGCTCGATGGCGGCGGTCACCTCCTCATGGGACATGGCGCGCAGTTGATCGACCGTCAGCAGGCCGGTCATCACCGCTTCGGTGCCCTTTACCTTGTGGTCGGGCAGATTCCAAAAGGGGGAGTTGACGTGATGCCCGTGGCAGATCAGGGTGACCACCGGCACGTCCAAAAGCTTTGCCAGCTTGCCGATGGATTCGGGCAGCACGGCGGTGGTGCCGCACAGGGAATACCGCGCCTCGGGATAAACGGCGGCGATATCGCCCCGTCCGACCACCCGGCGCAGCTGGCGCACCAGTTGGGTATCGCGGGTGAATTTGCGCTTGCAGATACAGCCGATCAGCCGCAGCAGCCACTCCCGCTTGAGAAAGCCGTCGATCGCCACCACGAAGTTGACCCGGTGGGGAAAGGTGGCCTTGATCGCCACGGTGAAATCCATAAAGGCGTTGTGGTTGCACAAAAGCAGATAGGGCGGCTTGATCCCTTCCATATCCACCCGGGTCAGGGTGTTTTTGTGGGCGATCAGCGACGGCGCGCAGAGCAGGCGCATCAAGCCCCGCAGATGCATCCGCATCGGGGGTCGTTTCATATCAAAACGCGGAACGTTATCCAGCACCGGAAGCCCTCCTTTTCGACGAAGCGTCTGCTTTAGCATACCATTTTCCCGCAAATCCGTCAATCCTGCGGGAAAAAACCGCCCGCCACGCGACGGGCGTGACGGGCGGCAAAGCCGGCGGTTATCCTTTCAGCTGGCGTTTGCGTTCGTACATCTGCCGGTCGGCCCGGCCGAAAACGTCGTTGAGAGAACGGTCCTGTCCGGGGATATATTCCGCCATCCCCATGGCGACGACGATCTGATTGTCCTCGCCGTTTGGCTCCATCATCCGATCGAACCGGGTCTGAAGCTCCTGCCGGTTTTCGTAATCCGCCCGCTCAAGCAGGGCGACGAACTCGTCCCCGCCGATGCGGAAAACGGGGCTGTGCTGGTAATGCTTGCAGATGATCTGGCAGGCGTTGTAAAGGAACTGGTCGCCCTGCTCGTGGCCGTATTTGTCGTTGACGGCCTTGAGCCCGTTGACGTCAAACACGGCGATGGCGAAGGGCGCGGCGGTTTTGGCGGCAATGGCGGCATCCCTGTTTTTTTCCTGCTCGGCGTAGGCCAGCTTGCTTTTGACCCGGGTCAAAGGATCGGTATAAGCCAGCACCCGGGCGGATTTCAATTCCTCGTAATGCTGCTTTTCCCGCACCAGCGCCTCTTCCAGCTCCAGCCGGTACTCCTCTTTTTCATCGTTGACGACGAAGGTGTGCAGCAGACTGGTGCCCAGCAGGTAGGCGACGGCGTAGATCGGCAGATAGGGGAACCACAGCTGTATGAACAAAAACGCCGCCATAATCAGCCCGAACAGGGCGATGGTGCGGTAACGCTTTCCGACGGCTCCTTTTTTCTTGAGGATGGCAATAAAAGCGTAGATCGAGATCAGCAGCAGCAGGACGATCTGGAGAATGAGCAGCACGTCCCGGGTGGGAGTGGGCTGGTAGACGCACCGCTCGTCGACCCGGAAGAGCACGGGGATAAAGAAATTGAGCGCCACCAGCACCAGCACGCCGCCGGAAAAGGCCCGTCCGGTATACAGCAGCAGCGACGCGTAGCCGCTTTTTTCGTCCAGATAGGTCACCACGTACTGAGTCCAGAAAAAGATACCCACCGCCATGGTGATGAAATAGATCTGGGTATCGATGAACAAGGCCAGGGACAGCTTTTGAAATTCCAGAATTCCCCATAACGCGTCGGTGACCAGATACGCCAGCACCGAAAGCAAAAACCGCCGGTATACCCGCCACGCCGGTTGCACCATATAATTGCCGCGCCGGAGCAAAGTGGCGTTGTTTTCAATGATCAGAATCAAAATCGCCAGCAAGTCGATCGCCGAATAATACATACGACGTCCTTCTTTCAGCAAGTTTGTAAGTTTCTTTCGATCAGTATACCAAAAATGGGCAGAAATTACAATAGCGAACCGAAAAAATATGGAATTATTGGTACAAAAAAAGAAAAAGCGTCGAAACGCTCCAGCACCGGGCCGTTCCGACGCTTGCGCGGACAAGGAGTCATTCCTTGCCGATCCCTTTTTCTGCCACGAGTATTCGCCGCCATCATACCGCGCCGGGCAAAAAATCAACCAACCGGCGGTTGAGTGGGGAGAAATCCAACGCCGGCAGAGTGAAAAACGCACCCTCCCGGGGCGTCACTTATCGAACCTCCGGCTTTCGTCCGGGCGGCACAAACAAGATCAACCCCTCCGCCCCGAAAGGGGCGAAGGGGTTGATGGTGCCGGTGGCCGGACTACGACTCGCTTGCGCTCGCATGCATAAGTTCCGCCGACCGATCGGGCCGCGCTGCCGCTTGCCCTCTCGGGGCGTCACTTATCGAACCTCCGGTTCTCGTCCGGGCGGCACAAACAAGATCAACCC
>JBMNVL010000080.1:0-8814 GCA_050946775.1 Acutalibacteraceae bacterium | reverse complement strand
CAGATTTTCTTTATCCCCGGCGGCTTTTCCGGCGGCGACGAGCCGGACGGCAGCGGCAAATTCATCACCGCCTTCTTCCGCAACGCCGCCGTCAAGGAGGGCGTCACCGACCTGCTGGAGCGGCGCGACGGGCTGATGTGCGGCATCTGCAACGGCTTCCAGGCGCTGATCAAGCTGGGACTGGTGCCCTACGGCAAGATCATCGACACCGACGAGCATTGTCCCACCCTGACCTTCAACACCATTGCCCGCCACCAGTCGCGGATCGTGCGCACCCGCATCGCCTCCAACAAATCCCCCTGGCTGGCGCTGACCAGCGTCGGCGAGGTGTACAGCGTGCCGATCTCCCACGGTGAGGGACGCTTCCTTGCCGACGAGGATTTGATCGCCAAGCTGGCGGAAAACGGCCAGATCGCCACCCAATACGTCGATCTCGACGGCCACGCCACCGGCGACGTCCACTTTAACCCCAACGGCTCGCTGGCCGCCATCGAGGGCATCACCTCGCCCGACGGGCGCGTCTTCGGCAAGATGGGACACAGCGAACGGGTGGGCAGCGGCCTCTATCGCAACGTCCCCGGCAACTACGACATCAAGATGTTCGAAGCCGCGGTACGGTATTTTAAGTAAGGATATAGTATAATAATAATGCCACCCCCGACAGCAATTTCGCTGCCGGGGGTGGCATTTATCCGTCCGCGGGATGACGATGTAAAAATTCTTCGGGCTAACGCCCTCAGAATGACATCACCACACGTTGCGCTGTCATTCTGAGCGAAGCGAAGAATCTTTACAAAAATATCGCACGTACTTCCAGCGGGCGTCTTGCCTCCCGTTACACAGGGGAGGCGTTTGCTTTTACACCCCAAACAATGCCCGGATATTCTCCCGGCTTTGGTCGATGACCTCCTGCGGCGAGGTGCCGCGTATTTCCGCGATCCGGGCGGCGGTCAGGGCAATCATGGCGGAATCGCACCGCTTGCCGCGATAGGGGACGGGCGCCATGTAGGGGGCGTCGGTTTCCAGCAGCAGCCGGTCAAGCGGAATATCCGCCGCCACCTCCACCGCCTTGCGGGCGTTTTTGAAGGTGACCACCCCGCCCAGACCGATATACAGCCCCAGCCGGATCACCTCCCGCGCCATCTCCACGCTGCCCGAAAAGCAATGCACCACTCCCCGGGGGTGATACTGCCGCAAAAGGGTCAGGGTATCCTCGTGCGCCTCGCGGTCGTGGACGATCACCGGTTTGTCCCGCCGGACGGCAACGCCCAGCTGGCGGGCGAACCAGTCTTTCTGCCGCTCGCGGGGACAGGCGTCCTCGTAATGATAATCCAGCCCGATCTCGCCCACGGCGACCGCCCGGGGATGGGCGAGGAGCTCTTCGCAAATCTGCGCGTCCTCCTCGGTGGCGGCGCCGGCTTGTTCGGGATGGATCCCGGCGGCGAAAAAGAGGAAGGGATACCGCTCGGCCAGAGCGGCGCACCGCCGGGCGGACGGGCCGTCCACCCCGCAGTTGATCGCCCCTTCCACTCCCCGGTCGGGGAGGGAGCGCAGCACCGCGTCCCGGTCGTCGTCAAACGCGGCGTCGTCGTAATGGACGTGGGAATCGAAGATGAGCGCCATTTTCAGCGCACCTGGCTGCCCGGCGCCACTCCGTCGACGAACAGCACCTTTGCCGCTTCGCCGTCGTCGGCCGCCAGGAGCATTCCCTGACTTTCCACCCCGCACAAAACGGCGGGTTTGAGATTGGCGACCACCACGACCGATTTGCCGATCAGATCGTCCGGCGTGTACCACGCCGCGATCCCCGAACAGACGGTGCGGGGGCTGCCGCTGCCGTCGTCGAGGGTGAGCTTGAGCAGCTTTTTGGCTTTTTTGATTTTTTCGCAGTCGACGATTTTGGCCACCCGCAGATCCACTTTGGCGAAATCGTCGATGGCGATCTCCTGCAGGAAGGTCACCCCTTCGGGCTTGGCGGAGGCGGCCTGCTTGGCTTCTTCCTCGGCCAGCATATCGGCCAGCACCTTGTCCATGTCGATGCGGGCGAACAGCACCTCCGGCGTGCCGGTGGCGTAGCCGTCGGCCGCGTCGGGACGCATTCCGGCAAGGCCGATCAAATCGCCGTCCGCCCCGATCTGCGCCTGGATCTTCGCCGCCGTGTCGGGCATCACCGGGGTCAGCAGGATGGACAGCAGCCGGATGTTGTCCAGCAGATGGTAGAGCACCGCCTGAAGCCGGGGCTTGGTCGCCTCGTCCTTGGCCAGCACCCACGGCGCGGTCTCGTCGATGTATTTGTTGCACCGCTTGGCGAGGTTGAGCACCGCCGCCATAGCGTCGGCGTTGCGGTACTCGTCCATCAGCGCGGTGTAGCGGCTCAGGGTATCCGCCGCCACCGCCGCCAGATCGGCGTCCGTCGCGTCGCCGTCACCGGCGGGACGGGTGATCCGGCCGCCGAAATACTTGCCGGCCATCGCCACCGTGCGGTTGACGAGGTTGCCCAGGGTGTTGGCCAGATCGGCGTTGTAAACGTTGATAAAGCTCTCCCGGGTGATGGAGCCGTCCTGCGCAAAGGGAATCTGGGAAAGCAGATAATACCGCACCGCGTCGGCGCCGAACCGGGCGGCCAGTTCATCGGCATAGAGCACGTTGCCCAGCGATTTGCTCATCTTGTCTTCGCCCGAGAGCACCCACGGGTGACCCAGCACCTGCTTGGGAAGCGGCTCGCCCAGCGCCATCAGGATGATGGGCCAGTAGATGGTGTGAAATCGCACGATGTCCTTGCCGATGACGTGCAGATCCGCCGGCCAGTAACGGCGGTAGAGATCCGACGAGCCGTCGGGATGATAGCCGATACCGGTGGCGTAGTTCGAAAGGGCGTCGATCCACACGTAGATGACGTGGTCGTCGTCAAAGGGCACCGGCACGCCCCATTTGAAGGAGGAGCGGGAAACGCACAGATCGGCAAGCCCCGGCTTGAGGAAGTTGTTGATCATTTCGTGGCGTCTCGACTCGGGACGGAAGAAATCGGGGTTGTCCTCGTAATATTTCATCAGCCGGTCCTGGTACTTGCCCAGCCGCAGAAAATACGCCTCCTCCTTGGCGTCGATCACCTCCCGGCCGCAGTCGGGGCATTTGCCGTCCTTGAGCTGGGAAGCGGTGAAGAAGGATTCGCAGGGAACGCAGTATTTGCCGACGTACTCGCCTTTGTAGATGTCGTCCTGCTCGTACAGCTTCTTGAAGATGGCCTGCACGGCGGCTTCGTGGTCGGCGTCGGTGGTGCGGATAAACCGGTCGTAGGTGACGTTGAGGGAATCCCACACCCCCTTGATGGTGGCGGCAACGCCGTCGACGTATGCCTTGGGGGAGACGCCCTGCTCGGCGGCGTATTGCTCGATCTTCTGGCCGTGCTCGTCCGAGCCGGTCAGAAAATGCACGTCAAACCCCATCATCCTCTTGTACCGCGCGATCATATCGGCCAGCACGATGTCGTAGGCGTTGCCGATATGCGGTTTGCGGGATGCGTAGGCGATGGCGGTGGTGATGTAAAATTTCTTTTGTTCCATTCCAAATATCCTCCTGAATGAGAATGCTATCCTATATTTTACCAAATTTATATAAAAATACAACCCCCTTTTTTCGGGTTGACAAACCGGCCGAAAATGCGTATGCTAACATAAAAAAGAAAGGAGCCCGCTCATGTCCGATCTGACCTACACCGTACCGCCCACCCGGGACGGGGATACTCTGCAGAATTTTCTGCGGCGGGATTGCGGGCTTTCCTGGCGGATGGTGGTCAAGCTCAAGCGGGTGGACGGCGGGATGGCGATCGACGGCGTTTCCGCCAGGACCATCGACCGGGTTCGGGCCGGGCAGACGGTGACCCTGCGGCTACCGGAGGATACCGTGCGCATCGAGCCGGCCGATCTGCCGCTTCAGGTGGTGTGGGAAGACGATCACCTGCTGGTGGTCAACAAGCCGCCCTATCTGGCGGTCCATCCCTCGGCGGGATTGCCCGATCCCACTCTCGCCAACGCGGTGGTGGGGTATTACGAGCGAAAAGGGGAGACGCGCTCCTTTCGCCCGGTCAACCGGCTGGACCGCAACACCAGCGGTCTGCTGATGGCCGCCAAAAACGCCCACGCCACCTTTGCGATGGCGGGGCGGGTGCAAAAGGACTATCTGGCGCTGGTGCTGGGCGCGCTGACCGGCGCCGGGACGATCGATCAGCCCCTGCGGGTCAGGGAAGGCAGCTGCATCACCCGCGAGGTAGGAGAGGGCGGCAAACCCAGCGTGACCCATTGGCGGGCGCTGGCGACAAACGGCGCCGTCACGCTGGTATGGCTGCGGCTGGAAACCGGGCGCACCCACCAGATCCGGGCGCATATGGCGTGGCTGGGCTATCCTCTGGCGGGGGATACCATGTACGGCACCGACGAGACGGTGCTGCCCCGTCACGGTCTGCATTGTTACCGCATGACCTTTGTGCATCCGCTGACCGGTGAGCGCGTCGACCTGCGGGTGGCGCCGCCTGACGATATGGCGGCGGTGATCGCCGCCATCCCCGGTGCCGCCGAGGCGGTGGAGGAATTGATGAAACGTCAGAAAAACGAACTTGGCTCTCCCTCTGGCGACCGCTGATTAAATGCGACCCAACTTTCGAACGGTCATTCTGAGGAGCGTAAGCGACGAAGAATCTTAGCGGTTAAGCCGCTTTTTAAGATCCTTCGCTTCGCTCAGGATGACAGGCCGTTGGTTTTTGCGATTTTTACCATAGGGGAACTGGCACGGCGCAGCCGTGACGAATAGGACGTGTTTGAAACCCTCTCCGTCATGCCATTTCGTGGCAATCCACCTCTCCCAAAGGGAGAGGCAAGAACGCGTTCCGCCAATTGGCACCAACCCGCGGTGAGCGCGTCTGACGTCTAACGTCTGCCATCTAACATCTGACACAGGAGTTGATTTTTATGCCGGCGGTGATCGCTCACGCCCTGTTTGCCCGCCAGGTGCTTTCCCGGTGTGAACGGCGGGGCGTCCCGGTTTACGACCGGGATATGGCGCTGATCGGCGCGCAGGGTCCCGACGTCTTTTTCTTTCATCGCGCCTTTCCCTGGGAAATCGGCAAAATGAATTTTCACGCCGGTCAGGAGCTGCACCACCGCCATCCTGCCGCCGTGACGGACGCCTTGCGCCAAAGCGTCCGCCGGGAAACCGTCGCCCCGGATTTTGCCCGGGGATACCTGCAGGGCTTTCTCTGCCACTACGCTCTTGACCGCACGGCGCATCCCTTCATCCTTGCCTGGCAAAAACGACTGCGCCGCGACCGGCCGGGTTACGCCCGGTCGGACAGCGCGTATCATTTTTGCCTGGAAAGCGCCCTCGATACCCTGTCGCTGCGCCGGTTCACCGGTCGGCGGATCGGGGATTTTTCCCTGACCGGGCTGATCCCGCCCGATCGGCAGGGACGGTACGCCGCCTTTGCCCGGCTCTACCGGCCGGTGTTTTGGCAGATACTGGATCGCCCGGTCAGCGAGCGGTATCTCGCCCTGGCGCCGGGGGATATGCGTCAGGCGCTGTTTTGGATGACCGACAAGCGGGGATGCCGCGCCGCCGTTTTGCGGGGCGGACAGCGGCTGCTTGGCACCGGCGCCGTCGCCACTTCGCTGCTGCGCCCGCAAACCGCGGACGACTGGGACTACGCCAACCTCTCCCACCGCCGCTGGCAGGATCCCTTTGACCCCACTCACACCCATACCGCCGATTTCTTCGCGCTGTGGGAAAAAGCCGCCGATGAGGCGATCGAACTGATCGCCGCTTTGCTGGAGACCGACCGGCCGACGGCGGCCGTCGTCGGCAACCGGGACTTTACCGGGTACCCGGTAAAGTCGTAACGGAAAAGAAGGCGTCAAAGGCGTCTTCAGGTTCGCTTCAGCAGGGGAATGCGGAAAAACCGGACGGAAAATCGGCCGGATCATACCGATAGTGCCGAAGAATACTGTAAATATTTCATAATAATATATATACCAGTTTGTCACAATGATAGGATTTTGTGGCAAACTGTTGCATTTTCCCCGATTTGCGCTATAATAGTCTTCGTTGGTTACAAACGTGTAACTATTTCCGATTTTGAACGAAAGGATGGTGAGTACCGTGTCGCAGCAGGGAAACGACATCCCACATTCCGACCGCCCGGACGGGGCGAAACCGGCGCAAAGCCTGTGGCTTCGCGTTGGATCGGGCGTTTATAAACGCGCGTATATGACCGGTATCTTCGCCATCCGGTGGAACCGTCGGCTGCGCCGCCGCTTTGCGCGGGTGCTGCGGCCGGTGGAAAAGGCGAACAAGGCCGCGCTGGCGGCCATGTCCCGCACGGGACGCACCGCGGCGGCGGAGCTGCGGCGGATGGCCGGCGGATTCCCGTTGGCCGGGCGGCGGATCGCCGCGGCCTGGCGGCAAAACCCGCTGCGCGGACTGGCGCAGGTGCTGGCGCTGCCCTTCCTGGCGGTGCGGCGGCACCGGGTCGCGCTGCGGCGGCTGAGCAACGTGGCGGCGCCGGTTTTGGCGGTCGCCGTGCTGGCGGTAACGGTGCAGTACTGGAGCAGCCGCAACTTCGCGCTGGCACTGGAAGTGGACGGCCAGCCCATCGGGTATATTCAGGACGAATCGGTGCTGGACGCCGCGACCGCTCTGGCGGGCGACCGCGTCGCCGAAAGCGACGCGATGGCGCTGGTGCAGCAGCCGCGTTTGTCCATCGGCATCGCCGATGAAACGGCGGTGCTCTCGCAGGAGGCTCTGTGCGACGAGTTGCTCAAAGCTTCGGGTGACGCCATCGCCGAGCTCTACGGCGTTTACGTCGACGGCGAGTTCGAGGGTGCGCTGACCACGCAGGCGGACGCCGACAAGGCGCTGCAGGCGGTCAAGGACGCCTACGCCGTCAAGAACGGCAAGGCGGATTTCGTCCAGACCGTTGAGATCCGCGAAGCGCTTTATCCGCTGGCGTCGCTGCGCACCGACAAGACGATGGCGGACTATCTGCTGGAAGACAAAACCGTTCTGTCGGCCTATACGGCCAAGGCGGATGACGATTGGAAGACGGTCGCCGAGCGGTTCGGCGTCTCGGTGGATCAGCTCAAGGCGGACAATCCCGGCGTCGGCGAGGTCAAGGAAAACCTGGTGCTGCAGATCGCCACGCTGTCGCCCCGGCTGCAGGTGCAGGTGGTGGCGGAGCAGACCCATACCGAGGAGATCCCCTTCGATACGGTGGAAAAAACGTCGGATGAGCTGTACGTCGGTCAAAAACAGACCACCGGCGGCGAAACCGGCGAAAAGACTATCGTCGAGAGCGTGACTTTCGTCAACGGTGAGGAGACCGCCCGCAAGACGGTGTCTGAGAAAATCACCAAAAAACCGGTCACCCAAACGGTGGTCAGCGGAACCAAGACCATCACCGGCGTTCCCGGCGACAGCTCCGGCGCTCTGATCTGGCCGGTGCCGATCTGCCACAACACCTCCCGCGGCGTGTCTTACGGTCACGCCGGACTGGATATCTGCAACGGCCCGGTGCCGGTTTACGGCCAGCCCTTCGTGGCGGCGGCCTCCGGTACGGTGGTGGAAGCGGCCTACGGCTGGAACGGCGGTTACGGCAACGTGGTCAAGATCGACCACGGCAACGGCTTTACCACCATCTACGCCCATTGCAGCTCCCTGTCGGTCACTCCGGGGCAAACGGTCAACGCCGGCGATCTGCTCGGCCTGATCGGCAACACCGGCGCCAGCGACGGCCCGCATCTGCACTTTGAGGTGCGTCTCAACGGCGCGGTGATGAACCCCTACGATTATTTCTGATACCCCATCCACACAGCCCGCCCGATCCGGTTGGATCGGGCGGGCTTTTTGCGCGGCGCACCCTTTTGCCGTTTTCGCATACAATGGAGGGAGGAAAGGGGCGATGGAGATGAAAACGGCGGGATTGATCGTGGTGCTGGCGCTGGCGCTGTACGGCGCGGCGCAGCTGATCGGGCAGGGGATCGAGCGGCTGTGGCGGCCGCGGCCGTGGCCGGGCGCGCGGCTGATTTTGCCGGTGAGCGGTCACCGGGAGGATGTCGAGGAGCTGATCCGCGGTGCGGCCGCGCGGCTGCGGTGGGCGACGCCCTTTACCGGCGGGCGGATCCAGCTGACCGACGCCGGAATGGATCCGCCGACCCGCCGGGCGGCCGTTATGGCCTGCGCCCGGACGCCGGGGGTGGAATTTGCGGACGATCCCCTCTTTTCAAACGGCGAAAAAGGGAGTATAATAGCCGCAGATGCGTCCCAAAGGAGGAAACCGCGTGGCTATGGACGAATTGCAGGGAACGGTAGAGCGGGTGGTGTTCCGCAACGAGCAAAACGGCTGGACGGTGCTCGAGCTGGCCGCCGAGGGCGAGCTGCACACCGTGGTCGGGGTGATTCCCGCCGCATACGCCGGCGAATTTCTCCGGGTACGGGGCGAATGGACCGAGCATAAAAGCTTCGGCCCGCAATTTGCCGCCGCCGAGTGCGAACACGAATTGCCCGCCGACGCCGAGGCGGTGCTGCGCTACCTGTCGTCGGGCGCGGTCAAGGGGATCCGCCAGGCGACGGCGATGAAAATTTGGGAGACCTTTGGGGAGGACACCCTGCGGATCTTGGAACAGGAGCCGGAACGGCTCGCCGAGATCAAGGGCATCTCCAAGGAACGCGCCCGCCAGATCGGGGAGGATTTCGCCGCCCAATTCGGCCTGCGGGAAGTGCTGCTGGAGCTGGGCGGCTACGGGCTGACGCCCAACGAGGCGATGCGCT
>JBMNVL010000079.1:0-8872 GCA_050946775.1 Acutalibacteraceae bacterium | reverse complement strand
CACGTACAATCCGTAGCCGATCTTGAACAGCGCCGTCAGATCGTTTTTGTTGGCCGTCTCGTCGTGCTGGGCGAGATAATCCTGGCACAGCTCGTTGGCCAGCGCCTCGAGCTGGGCGGCGCTGTCGTCGCTCAGCGCCGAGCGGATGGACACCGTATTGGCGGCAAAGGTGATGTTTTTCGCCTTTTCCAGCAGTCCCCGCATCACCTTGGCGGCCTGCGGCGCCCAGCTGCCGTTTTCGATCAGCGCCACGGTGCGGTTTTGGTAGCCGTGCTCCACCAGCGCCTCAATGAAGGTGCGCATAAAGGGGAAGATCTCGGCGTTGTAGGTGGTGGTGGCCAGCACCAGCCGCCCGTAGCGAAAAGCGTCCTCCACCGCCTCGGCCATATCGTCCCGCGCCAGATCGGTGACCGCCACCTTGGGGCAGCCCTTGGCCTTGAGCTTTTCGGCCAGCAGCTCCACCGCTTTTTTGGTGTTGCCGTAGACCGAGGTATAGGCGATGACGATGCCGTCGCTCTCCACCCCGTAGCTCGACCAGGTGTTGTACAAATTAAGATAATAGCCGAGATTGTCGCTGAGCACCGGCCCGTGGAGCGGGCAGATGACGGCGATATCCAGCCCGGCGGCTTTTTTCAGCAGCGCCTGCACCTGGGCGCCGTATTTGCCCACGATGCCGAAATAATACCGCCTGGCCTCGCACGCCCAGTCCTCCTCGACGTCCAGCGCGCCGAATTTGCCGAAGCCGTCGGCCGAAAAGAGCACCTTGTCGGCGCTGTCGTAGGTGACGATCACCTCCGGCCAGTGGACCATCGGCGCGCCGACGAAGGTCAGGGTGTGCCGCCCGAGGGTCAGGGTGTCCCCTTCCCCTACCACGACGCGGCGATCCTCAAACGCCGTGCCGAAGAAGTTTTGCATCATCTGAAACGCCTTGGCGGAGGACACCACCGTGGCGGCAGGATAGGCGGTCATAAACTGAAGAATATTGGCCGAATGATCCGGCTCCATGTGCTGGACGATGAGATAATCCGGCTGACGGCCGTCCAGCGCGGCGGCCAGATTGTCCAGCCACTCGTGGGTGAAACGGCGATCCACCGTATCCATCACGGCGATCTTGTTGTCGAGGATGGCGTAGGAGTTGTAGGCCATCCCGTTCGGGACGGTGTACTGCCCCTCGAACAGGTCGATCTCGTGGTCGTTGACGCCGATATAGCGAATATCGTTGGTGATCTGCATGGGGTCACGTTCCTTTCCAATCAAAGTGATTGTATTATACCGGATTTCGGCGCAAAACGCAAGGGGTTTGTCCCGGGGTTGCCAAATCCGCCGCCGGGTGATACAATGAAAAAAAGGAGGCGTCGCTATGCCGCTGGATCGACAACTGAAAAAAGCGCTGAAGGACTATCTGCGCGAGCAGTATCAGCCGCCGGTGAGCGAAAGGCGCGCTCTCGGCCGCACGGCGGCAAGGGAATGCGCGCCCATGGCGTGCGGGGCGTTTGGCGCCGGTGGCGGCGATCTGCAGCAAATCCTCGATCAGATCGACGAGAGCTTTTCCGATATGCTGCTGCGAAAAATCGACGAAAAAGGGATGACCGACGCCGAATGCTACAAAAAGGCGCACGTCGACCGCAAGCTGTTTTCCAAAATCCGCAGCGACCGGCTGTACCGGCCCGGCAAAGCGACAGTCCTCGCCTTTGCCGTGGCGCTGGAGCTGACGCCCGCCGAAACCGACGATCTGCTGATGAAGGCGGGATTTGCCTTATCGCGCAGCAGCAAGTTCGATCTGATCGTCCGCTTTTTCATCGAGCGGGGCATCTACGATCTGTTCGCCATCAACGAGGCGCTGTACGCCTACGATCAGAGTCTGCTGGGAACGTAAATCATTTTGGAAAAGAGGATCACCATGAAAGCGGAAAAACGCGGCAACAACTGGACGGCGTACTATGACCCCGACGCACAGCGGTACTTTGCCGAGATCATGTACACCAGCCGGGAGGGACGCGAGCAGTACGATTACGAGATCACGCGGGAGATATACGACCGGCTCGGCACGTTTGCGGACGACGCCGACAACGAACGGCTGATCAAGTCCGCGAAGATGACGTATTCGTTTGAAAACACGATGTACGGCACTCTCGGGCCCGAAAGAACGGTCTGGGATGAAGAAGCCAAAGACGCGATGGATCAAGTGATCCGAAAGCAAAAGGGCGAAAAAAAGCGGTAACCCCGAAAAAACGTCGCCCGGCAGGCCGATCCGAAAAGCGCGCGTTACACGCGGCTCTTCGGATCGCTTAAACGGCAGAATGCTTCTGCCGTTTATCGCCTTCTGAAACGCTCTCATTTGTCGCCCAGCAGGCGACCAATCTATTCTGAAGGTTAAGTATACTGTGATCGCTGGGTCGAAAGACCCGCGATCACATTTTTATTTGCAGGAGGAAAACCCCATGAAAAACAATCTGACCGAGATCGTCTTTATCCTCGACCGCAGCGGTTCGATGGCCGGGCTGGAAAGCGACACCATCGGCGGCTTCAACGCCATGCTGCAAAAGCAGAAAAAAGAAGACGGCGAAGCCTTCGTCACCACCGTCCTGTTTGACAATGACAGCCGCACCGTCCACGACCGTCTGCCGCTCGAGCAGGTGCCCGCCATGACCGACGCCGACTACACCGTGGGCGGATGCACCGCCCTGATTGACGCCATCGGCGACGCCATCCGCCACGTCGAGAGCATCCACAAATACGCCCGGCCGGACGACGTACCCGCCAACACCCTCTTCGTCATCACCACCGACGGGCAGGAAAACGCCAGTCACAAATACGACGCCGACACCGTGAAAAAATGGATCGAGCAGAAAAAGGAGTTGGGCTGGGAGTTCTTGTTCATCGGCGCCAACATCGACGCGGTACACACCGCGGCGCAGTTTGGCATCAAGGAGGATCGGGCGGTCAATTACCACGCCGACAAAAAAGGCACCGGCGTCGTCTTTGAGGCGCTGGGCAAGGCGGTCAGCCGGGTGCGGGCAAGCCGTCCGCTGGAAGCCGGCTGGTGCGAGGAGATCGCCGCGGATTATAAGCAGAGAAAATGAGCGACGACCCGGCGACATGACCGCCAAAGCATGAAAAGATCCTTCGGGCTTGCGCCCTCAGGATGACAGCGCGGCAAATCCCGTTGTCATCCTGAGCCGTTTACGGCGAAGGATCTTTTTACGCCATCCGGTGGGTGCGCCCGCCTCCCCTTGCCTGAATGGATGCGGAGCCGTCAGCCTGTCACGCAATAAAAGTGACCCGGCGCCGACCTTGCGGTCGACGCCGGGGCTTGGGGTTTCAGGGAGGTTATCCGGCCTTCCAGCCGTCGAGATCGAACAGCGCGCTGTCCACGATCCGGGTACCCGACAGGGTCATGGTCAGGCTGCTTTCCGCGGCCAGAGTGCGGTAGTCGCCCACCCCGTTGATCACGGTGGTGGTGATGATCCGCTCGGTGGTCGCCCAATCCATGTCGCCCTTGGAGTTGTCCTTCGCCTTGGTCAGCGGGATGGCGATCTTATAGACGCCCGATCCGGCGTCGGTCACCTCCGCGGAGGTTGGCCGCACCACCCAACCGTAGTTGTTCTCGCCGTTGAGATCGGCCGAGCGCAGCTTGATGGTCGCGCTTTCCCAGCAGGCGCTCAAATCGGTGCCCTCGGGCGCGTTGAAGGTCATGGTCATGATCAGGTACAGTCCGGTGCGGTCGCCGTCCAGATTGATCGGGGTGGAGTCGGCTTTCTTCCAATCGGCGTAAAGGGTGTTGCCGTACAGGAAGTTGCCGGCGCCGGCGAGATATTCCTTATCAAACTGGGAGAAGGTGCCCAGAACCGGCTGGGTGTTGGGCTTCTTCAGCCGGCCGCGGGCGTTGGCAAGATCGCGGACAGCCGCGTCCACCTCTTCCTGGGTGGCGTCGGGATCATCCATCACCGCCTGCGCCGCGGCAACCGCCGCTTTGTAGCGGGCCACGCTGTCGGCCGTGTAGACGCTCTCGTCGACCGGGTTGTCGATCGCCGCCTGCAGGGCGGACTTGTCGACCGCGCGCACCAGCGCGTTGCGGGCCGCGATCAGATCCTCGACCGCCTGCGCGATCTGTTCGTCGGTGGCCTCGCCGCCGGCCGACGGCAAGACGATCTTACCGGTCGCCGCCTGCAGGATCATCAGCGCGTCGGCCGCGGTAACACCCTCGTTGCCGTCGACGTCGGCGCGTTTTTGCTGGTCGGCGGTCAGGGTGATCTTGCCGGTCGCCGCCTGCAGCGCCATCAGCGCGTCGGCCGCGGTAACGTCTCCGCTGCCGTCCACGTCGCCCGCCATCACCGGCTCGCCGGTGCCGTCAAGCAGCGCCTGCGCCGCAGCGACCGCCTCCTGGTAGGCCGCGTAGGACGCCGGGGTGTAGTCCTCTTCGTTGATCGACAGATCGATCAGCGCCTGCAGATGCTGACGGGTGCCGCTGTAGCGGTCGTCCACCACCATCACGTCCTGCACGATCATGGTGAAAGGCCCGTCGTAGCCGTTGGTGCTGTCGATGTACAGACGGAACCGGTCGACCTGCGTCCAGTCGATGTTGCCGGTTTTGGCGATCTGGGTCAGCCGGGCGATCGGGATATGCAGGTTGTTAACGCCCGAATGCAGGTTGAGCTCGCCCACGCCGTAGCCGATGTTGTTCTCGTTGGGCGTATCGACCGAACGCAAGCGGATGTAGCCGCTCTTGAAGCAATCGGCATCCTTCAGCCCTTCCTGATCGTTTTGCAGGATCAGGGTCAGGTTGAGGTAGAGATCCTCGTAGCGATGGGTCATGAAATCCACCGGCTGGCCGCCGTCTTCCTTGATCCAGTCGCAGCTCAGGGTGCCCTTGGAGGCGGTGTACCGTCCCTCGGCGCCGGAGAACCGCGCCACGACGTAATCGGTGTTCATCGGGCGGAAATGGATGGTGTAGGTGACCGACTGATCGCCGCCCGTCACCTTGACGGTCGCCGTGCCGGGCACACCCGTCGCCTGGGTGATCTCGGTTTGGATGAAACTGCCCAGATCCGCCACGCTGACGGTGGGCGCGGTCTCACCCTCCACCGGATAGTAGTAGGTGGTGGTCGCCTTGGCGAAGTTGGGCAGCGCCTCACCGTTCACCAGGATCTCGTCGATCGCCAGCTCGTTCTTGACCGCCACAGGGAAGGAATCGGTCTTGGTCTCGCCGTTCAGCTTGACGGTGGCGGTGATGGTCGCCAGACCCGCGCCCACCGGATGGACCGTGCCGTCGGCATCCACCGTGGCAACCGCTTCGTTGCTGGAAGCAAAGGTGACAGTCGCGTCGCCGTCGTCCAGATCGTAGAAGCTGTCGTCGCTCAGCGTAGCGGTCAGATCGGTGGTCAGCACCTGGTCGGGACGCATGGCGTTGAGCACCACCTTGTCGGGATCCGCGGTGACCACCGACAGGCGGGGCTGATAATCGGCGCTCATGGTGTAGGTCGTCGACAGAGCCGTCTCCATATCGGAGGACGGGCCGACCCGCAGGGTGTACCGACCGGCGTCGTAGATGAATTTCTGATCCGCCTCGCTCCAGAAGGAGACTTTCTCCAGCGGCAGGGTCAGGGTGACGGTTTTGGTCTGTCCGGCCGCGACGTCGACCTTTTCAAAGGTCTTGAGCTGCTGGATGGGACGCACCTTGCCGTCCGCCAGCGGGCTGGAAACATACAGCTGCACCACTTCGCGGCCGTCCACCGCGCTGGTGTTGGTCACGTCGACGGTGGCGGTCAGGGTGTCGTTGGGAGTGTAGGCCGTCTTGTCGATCTTGAGATTGCTGTAGGTATAGGTGGAGTAGCTGGCGCCGTAGCCGAAGGGATAATCCACGTCCCCGGTGAAGTACATATACGTCCAGCCGCCGTTGGCGTATTTCTCATCGTACAGATTGTAATCGTCGATGGTGGGCAGCTGTTTGTTGTCGGCGTACCAGGTAAAGGGCAGCTTGGCGGTGGGGTTATCCTGCCCGAACAGCACCCGCGCCAGGGCTTTGCCCTGCGCCTGGCCGTTGAAGCAGGTCCACAGAATGGCCGGAGCTTCCTCTTTGAACTTGCCGATCTCCAGCACGCCGACCGACTGGATATGCACGACGGTACGGGGGTTGAGCTCGAGCAGCTTTTTGACCAGCAGGTCCTGGTTGCGGGGCATGGCGATGGTGGAGCGGTCGTGGCCCTCCGAGGAATCGCCGCCGGTGTTGCCGATGCAGGCGATGACCACGTCGGCTTCCTGGATCTTGCGGGTGTTTTCCGCGTTGAAGGTAACTTCCTTATCCAGCACGACGGACGGGGTGAAGACCAGATACAGGTCCTTGACCTCGTATCCGCCCAGATCCACCCGGCCTTCGTTGGCGAAATACTGGTAGTTGCCCCAGCCACCGGTCTGCTGGGTGGGGATCTTGGCCAGGATCATGCCGTCGGGCGAATCCATGTGGATCTCCACCGTGCCCTGCAGGGTATCGCCGCCGCCGGAGGTCTCCAGCTGGACGCCGGTGACGCCCCGGATGTCGACCTGGGGATAATAGCAGTAGTTGTTGGCGGTGATATAGCCGAGGTTGGCGTTGTTTTCCAGACGGATGCCGCCGTTGAAGCCGGTCGCCATGGTGGGCGGAAGGATGACCTCCTCGTCCCCTTTGATCAGCTTGAAGTTGCGGGAGTTGCAGATGTATTTGTCGTTGGAAACGCCCTCGCTGACCGCCGTTTGCACCTCGTGACCGAGGATGGCCTCCACGCCCTGCTTGGGAGTGGAGATATTTTCCTTGGCGGGACGGCCGGAATAGCCGCCCAGCAGGTTCTGGGTCGCCAGATCGCCGATCATGACCACCTTTTCACACTCCGCGGGATCCAGCGGCAGGATGGGATCGCTCTCACCGGTCGCCGGCTCGTTTTTCAGCAGGACGATCGACTGAGCCGCCGAATCCTCCGCCAGCTGGGTGTGGGCGTCGTTGCAGACCTGATTGGCGTAAGAGTATTCGTCCGAACGGTAAGGCACCATTTCCTTGGGATCGAACTCACCGGTGGTGAACCGCTGGGTAAAGATCCGCACCAGCGCCTTGTCGATGGCGTCTTCCGACAAAATGCCGCTGCGCACCGCGCCCAGGGCGTTTTGCGGATAAACGCTGCCGCAGTCCATATCGCATCCGGCGGTCAGCCCGTAGTAAACCGCCTCTTCGTTGGTAACCGAGTGATCCGCGCCTTCAGGCACCCACTTGTGGTCCTCCACCATGTTTTTGATGGCGCCGCAGTCGGAGGTGACGTAGCCGCGGAAGCCGAAGGTCTTGCGCAGCAGGGTGTCGAGCAGATAGGTGCTGCCCGAGGCCGGCACGCCGTTGACCCGGTTGTAGGAGCTCATCACCTGACGGATGTCGGTGTTTTGGATGATGTTGCCGAAGGTACGGGTGTAATACTCCCGCAAGAAGACGTTGTTGGCGTCCGAGGTGCCGAAGTTGCGGTTGTATTCGCTGTTGTTCGCCGCGTAGTGCTTGAGGGTGGCGAAGGTCTTGCGATACCCGTCGACGCCGTCGTTGGCGCCGATGTAGCCGTTGACGAAGCCGGTGGCGAACATACTCGTCAGGGTGACGTCTTCGCCGTAGGATTCGTGGTTGCGTCCCCAGCGGGGATCACGGGCCAGGTTGATGGTGGGCGACCAATAGGACAGCCCGCGCAGGCCCTGGTTGTTGTAGCCGCGCGCTTCGTCGGAAATGGCGGTCGCCACTTCCTCGGCCAGCGCCGGATCCCAGGACGAGGCCAGCGCCACCGAATACGGGAAGGAGGTCGCCGTCTGGGTCTCGCTGATGTTGGCGACGCCGTGCAGGCCCTCTTTCCAGTAATCGTAATTGGGAACGCCCAGCCGTCCGATGGACGGGTTGTTGTTGCCGATCTGCGCCGCTTTTTCCTCCAGGGTCAAACGGCTGACCAGATCGGCGGCGCGTTCAGCGAAGCTGTAGGACGTGTCCATAAACAGACGCTCGTCCTCGGCAGCCGCCGTGGAGCCCGTCGGGCGGAGCCATTGGATCCCGCCCAGCACCAGCACCGCGGCCAGCGTTACCGCCAGCAGTCGCTTCGCGTGTGTGCCGATCTTGCTCATACTTCATCCTCCTTTGATTTATCCGGTCGTTTGTGGAATGTACGCAACGATCTAAGTCCAGCATAACATATTTTATGTAAAAATACCAGTCATTTCGATTCCTCTTTTGACAAATTTTCAATCAAAAATTGCAGATCTCTTCCAAAAAGCGACCCGGCGTTTGCAAAAAATCCCGGCGCCGACCACAGGGTCGACGCCGGGGTTTGTCGTGAAGAAAACGCTTATTCGGCGATCCAGGCCGCCAGATCGAAGCGATTGGGATTGGTCAGGCTGGTATCCACGATGCGGGTGCCGGAAATGGTCTTCACCAGTTTGGATTCGCCGGCACGCACGCGATAATTGCCGACGCTGCTGATCTCTGTGGTGGTGATGATCCGCTCGGTGGTGGCCCAGTCCATATTGCCGGTGCTGTTGTCCTTGGCCTTTGTCAGCGGAATGGCGATCTTGTACCTGCCGGGCGTCGCCGTCGCGGTCACCTCCGGATCGGTGGGCTTCAGCTTCCAGCCGTAGTTGTGCTCGATGTTCGCGGGCAGATCGGCCGAACGCAGTTTGATGGTGGTGGTCTCCCAGCATTTGGTGAGGTCGAGACTCTCGTCGGTGGAGGTGAAGGTCATCTCCATGATCAGATACAGGCCCGACCGGTCGCCGTCGAGATTGATCGGGGTGACGTCCGCCCGTGTCCAGTCGGCGTACAGGGTGCTGTCGTAGAGCCAGTTGCCCTTTACGGCGCTGTATTCCCTGTCGAACTGGGAGAAGG
>JBMNVL010000078.1:0-8982 GCA_050946775.1 Acutalibacteraceae bacterium | reverse complement strand
AAGGGCGTAGGTCGGGTAACCGGCGCGAGGGTTCGAGTCCCTCCTTCTCCGCCAAGCAAAAAGCCACCCGCAAGGGTGGCTTTTTTGCTTGGCTAAAAAAAGACTCGAACCCGAGCGCCGGGAACCGGCGGGGGCAACGCCTGCGAGCGCCGCCGGGGGCGGATACAGCGAGCAGGGGTTGGCGCAGCGGTCAAAAAACGCAAGGACAAGCGCGAAGCGCCCGCGGCGTTTTTTGGGCACCGCAAGAGGGGAGTCCCTCCTTCTCCGCCAACAAAGAAACTTCTTTTGTCTACCAAGGCAAGAGAGGTTTCTTTTATTTTGAAAATGTGTTATAATACACAAGAAGGTGGTGTGTGCTATGAAGTATCTTTCCAAAAACAGACTGTCAGATTTTGAATTTCACGATGCTGTATTGACATTTGAATCCTTTATTAGCCAACGATTGATTGCTCAGGCGGCTTATTTGAACATTCATAAGGATGCGATGCAAAATCCGTTTGAGACCGATATGGAGATTGCATGCGCTCGCCTCTCTTTTGAAGACTGCACGATCAAATCCTATGAGCTGCTCAAGGCTTTGAAGCAGGATGAGAACGGTCAGTTCTATTCTGATGAGACTCAAATCATTTATTCGGGCGATGAAGGGAAGAAACACTTCATAGAACAACTGAAAAAAGGAATTACAGTTTTTGATTTTGGTAAAAAAGATGAAGAAACCTTCTATCTTGACGTATCTTCACAACCGGGTTTCACGGTTTGTTTTTCATTCGAAGATGTCTTGATAGAGTGGGACGATTATAAAAAGCCTGCTTGGTATATTCAGTAAAAGCGAATAGGGAATGTCTTTTACGCGATCTTTTTATGGTTTTGTACCTTTTACGCGGTTTTAGCCAAACAAAAAGCCACCCGTAAGGGTGGCTTTTTTGCTTGGCAGGAGGAACTCGAAACGAGCTCCAAACGCCGCAAGCGAAGCGCTGTGGGGTTTGGGAGCGACATGCCGGTGGCATGTCGTGATAGCGAGAAGAGAGTCCCTGCCCGTGCGCGGCCTCGATGGCCGCAAGCGGGCGAAGAAGGTTTGCATTCAGAATCATTGAAAAACAAATTCCATGATGGTATAATACAACAAAAGGCCGTGTCAAAATCCGGATTTGAGGGGAAACCGTTTTCCTGTTTTAGGGGGTGGCAATTTGAAAAACGTCTCCCATCTTTTTTCACAAAGCGGTAAAATTGAATCGTTTGAATCCGTTATGCTTTCGATCAGCGCAATGCGGTATATGATCGAATATGAGATCGTGATGAAAGGGACCGGGGCGGAGATATCCATGTACGGGATCGGTTTCCCGGGCGGTGAAAGAACTCGTCGACTTCAAAAGCGCACCGTGTGTGACACACAGACAGCGCTGAAATTATTGAACGACTGCGCTCTTTTGTCGTGGAACGGATTCAACGGGCCGCACCCGAAAGGGGTAAAAGACGGCACCATGTTTACCCTCAAAGCAACCGTCAACGGGGGAAAAAAGATATATGCTGCCGGGTCGCAGAACTTTCCAAAACATTACCGCGATTTCACCGACGGGCTGCATGCGTTGCTCGACGGCGCCGACGTCATTATGGCTTCGGCGACGGATTGACACATGAAAATCCGTTGCGATAAACCCTGGCTATTTTGTGGAGAACAACGGCGTCAAATATCTGCTGATTGTCAATCCGGATTCCGGGACCGGTATCGACGACTACGGCAAGCACCGCGTGATCTACACCTTTTACGGCGATGGATCCCAGGCGCTTGTGGTGGAGCTTATGCCCGAATCAAGCGAAGCGGTAAAGATCAGAAACGATTGCACAAAAGCAGGTATTCCTTATCTGCGTTTCTATTACGACCATGAAGGCTGGTGGAACACCCGCTCTGGACGCGCATTCTCTGGAAGTGAATCCCGCAAAGGAGAACTTCGGCGATCCCAAAGACGGATTTGTCTTTCTCGGCTTTGCCTGCGCCGGCGATAAGGTGGATATCGCTCCCGCGACCGTGAAAAAGCTGAAACAGAAAATGCGCCGCAAGCGCGACGCGCTCGCGCGGTGGCAACAGCGCAACGGGTTCGTCGGTGAAAAAGCGGCCAAAGCGTTCGTGCGTATTTTCAACGCGAAACTGCTCGAATCCCCGCGCGACAACGAGCTCTCCTGGAGCCATTGGTTCTTCCCGGTGATCAACACGACCGAAAGCCTGCACGCCATCGATCTCTATGCGCAGGACTGCCTGCGGTATCTGATTTCCAAAAAGCATACCAAAGTGCGCTTCAACGTGCGCTACGCCGATTTGAAAGCGCTCGGCTATCGTTCGCTCGTCAATGCCTACTACGATCATATGGCCGAATCGAAAGCAAAATAGTCGCGACAAATCCATAATCAAAACCGCGCTTCAAAGTGAAGCGCGGTTTTGATTATTTTACGTTTTATCCGTTCGCGCAAAGCGCCAAAACGATACGATCATCAACATATAGCATACCGTTTTGGGCAGCATCAGCATACCGAGCATCGGGACGATACCCGCCGCGACGGCGACGGGAATATAAAACAAAAAGGACAGCAGCACGTAAAGCCACACGTAGGACAACGCCCGATCCGCTTTTCGCTTTTGGAAAAACAAATAACACACGATCGCGCCAAGCAGAATAAAGGGAACGTTCCGGATGATGCCCCACGTCATATCGCCGTCGTTGGACAACCACCCGTTTTGAGGAAACAGGCACAAGACGACGCGTACGGCCGACAGGGTCCACACCGCTGCCGTTACGCCTTTGTTTTTTGGCGCCGCATAGCGTGTGCGCCAAACGTAGTACAGCATAAGATAAAAAGCCGTCATGGTGATGGAGGTGATCAGTTTCCCGATCCCCAACGCGGCGGTAAAATCCGCCTCCACGAAATAGTTCAGCACACGGGGCACCAGATGAAACGCGTCGCCGCAGCCCAAAATCAGAGTCGCGGCGCCCATCATCCTTTCCGGCGCGTTCTTCGCCCTGCGCAGCAACAGCCATCCGCTGACGATGGCAAACAGCAAATACAACAGATCAAACGTGGATTCCCCGTATTTCATATACTCCCGCCTTTCTTTGATTGCTACCATTTTACTTCATCCATAGAAAGAATGCAACCTCCCGGCGATATTGCGTTTTGAATGGGCAACCGTTATAATATAGACATAACGAATAGGGGAGTTGGGTATGTCCATTCAAAAGAACCATCGTATCGTGTTTGAGGAAGCGCCGCTTACCGACGAGCTGCTGGACGTATTGATCCGGCTTTCGGCCGACTGGGAGGCGGAAAACAACTGCCGCGGCTATCGCAAAAACGAACGGCCGGATATCGAGGGCAACCGGATCTTTTTGGCCAAAGAGGGATCGACCGTCGTCGGCTATCTGTTCGGCCATCGTCAGTTGTCGAAAAACGCCACGTCGATCATGCCCAACGGCACGCCGGTTTTTGAGGTGGAAGAGCTTTACGTAAAGCCGGCATATCGCAGCCGTGGGATAGGAAAAGCCCTGTTTTCCTTTGTGGAAACAGCGGTTTGCGAGGAGGCGTGGTTCATCCTGCTGAGCACGGCGACCAGGAATTGGAAAGCGATCCTTCATTTTTATCTGGAAGAGCTGGGAATGGAGTTCTGGAACGCCAGACTGTTCAAAAAAATCGCCGATTAAGGACGGCTTTCAGCGTACCCGCGCAGCATATCGCTTGGGAGAAACACCGTAAACCGACTGAAAACACCGGATGTAATAACTGACGTTGTTGAATCCCGACGCCAGCGCGGCCTGGGTCACCGTCGCGCCCAATTCCAGCGCGGATATCGACTGCTCCAGCCGCAGGCGCCGCAGATAGACGATCGGCGTCATGCCGGTGATCTGGTGAAACAACGCCTCCAGATAATGCTTGTGTATCCCAACGCGTCCGGCCAATTCGTCCAAGGTGATCGCGTCGGCAAAATGCTCCTCCAAATAGGAAATGGCCGCTTTGACGTAAAGAAGGGGCTGATTTTGCAAGGCTGGCCGGGGCGTGGCGGCGGTATCAAAAGCGCCCTTATTATAGCACCAGAACAGAATATCGTACAGACAGGCCTTCATTTTTAGTTTTCGACCCGGCTCCTGACCGAAATACAATGCGATCAGCTCCCGCAGACAGTCTTCGACCTCCTCGTATGCGGGGTCGCCTTTTGTCAGCCGGCAGGGAAAAACCAGCCGACCGCTCTTCAGCGGATCGAGGATCTCGGTTTGGCAAAGATCCCCGCTTTTGAAATCCAAAAAGGTTTCGGGGAACAGTATGGCGTAGTAATGACCGTCGGTGTGGGCGGTCGCTTTGTGCAGCTGGCCTTTGGTGATAAACACGACGTCTCCGCACCGGTAGTCGATCGCCTGGGTGTCGATCTCGATCGTGCCGTCGTGTTCCATCAGCAGCATTTCCGTTTCCTCGTTCCAATGGGCGTGGATGGCGTTTTTCCCGGCTGTACATCCGACCTTGTAAACGTAAAGCGGGTATTGCTGGTTGTTGCGCAGTCCGTGCTCCAATTGATGAAAACTGGTATTGGCCATAACGATTCCTTCCTTTTTTGATTTATGACTATTGTATCATATTTTATGAGGATATTGCAAGCCATCCGGATGACAATATGGTTATAATGTTAATGAAGCCAAGGCGAATGTTATCCATCGGCCGGCGTTTGACAACGCCGAAGGGAAAGGAAGGCGACAACAATGGAAATGGCGATCAGGATTTTGTCCGGACTGCTTACGGCGGCGGTATTGGCGGCGCTGATTTTGCCCATCGCGGCGGCGGCAAAGCCCGAAACCCTCGACAACGGCTATCAAATGGATCTGGAAAATCTGCCCCGGGTCCATTTCGGCGATCATCCCGCGTGGGAAGAGCTGTTCGACGCCACGTGGAAAAGCCTGACCACCACCATCAAAAAAGCCAATGCCAGTCTCAACTCCAAAGAGGTCTACTACGTGGACAAGGCGCGGGCGTTCACCAACACGGTGTTCGCCTGGGACACCATGTTCACCCTGATGTTCACCAAATACGCCCAAAACGAGTTCCCGATGCTGCCCTCGCTGGACACCTTCTACGAGCACCAGATTGATTCCAACGGGGAAGACGACGGGTATATTCCCCGTGAGATCAACCAGTCCACCGGGCGGGACGTCTGGGCCTACGACGACGTCCGGTCAATGAATCCGCCGCTATGGGCCTGGGCGGAATGGGATCTGTATCAGACTCACGGGGACGCAAGCCAATTCACCCGGATCGTCAAGGGCAAAACCGTTTACGAGCGGATGAAGCAGCACTACGCCTTTATCGAGCGGTACAAAAAGCTGGACAACGGTCTGTACGGCAAAACCAACGGTTACGGCAACGGGCTGGACAACACCTTCAATCAGGGCGAGCCTTACATCGGCGGTCAAGTCCAGAGCAACGGCGACCAGACCTACAACGACCTCAGCCTGCAGCAGGCGCAGTTCGCTTATTATCTGTCCAAGATCGCGGCCGAGATCGGCAACGAGGAGGACGCGGCGTTTTACGCGCAGGAGCACGAGCGGATCGCCGCGCTGATTCGCGACAAGATGTGGGATGACGGGGCGCATATGTTTTCCAATCTGGCCGCCGACGGCGTCACCCACACCAACGTGTCCACACCCACCACCCTGTGGGCGCTGGCGGCGCACGTCGCCACCGCGCAGCAGGCGCAGGAGCTGATACAATATCACGGTGAAAACTCCCAAAAGCTCTACCGGCCTTACGGATTGGCCACCACCGCGTACGATCATCCCGGTTATGAGCCGGTGGGCAATTATTGGCGGGGCAGTTTTTGGGGGCCGACCTCCTACCAGTATATCAAGGGATTGGAGGACTACGGCTACGACGAGATCGCTCTGGAGGAATCCATCCGCCATATGACCTCGGTCCTCGGCGTTTGGCAGGCGGGTCTGGCCAGCGGCAACGCCGCCCAGACCAATCCGTTATGGGAAAACTATTCCTCCGAATACCTCAAAAGAGGCAGCATCTCCAATCCCGACTACGGTTGGATCGGCACCGTATCGGTCGGCGTGATGATCGAGGATATCCTTGGTCTGAAGCCTCACGCCGCCGAAAACACCGTCAACTGGAGCATCCGGCTGACTGAGGAACACGGCGTCGACGATCTGCGCTTTGTCCACGACGGGGTGGAAAACGTCGTCTCCTTCATGGCGGAAAAACGCACCAGCGCTAAGGATCCGGTCTGCTTTTCGGTGATTGCAAAAGAACCCTTCACCCTGGTCGTGAAAAACGGCGCCATCAGCCGGACCTACGACGTGAAGGCCGGCGCCAACTGGTTTACCATCGACGGGGAAAGCGGCAAAGCGCCCGTTTCCGAGCTGCGCGTCCTCGATTTCTCTGAGGCGGGCAAAACGCTCACTCCCGCGCGGTTTGACGCCGCGCTGGACAGCGTCCTGTTCGGCACGCAGACAAACCCGTCCGTTTACGACGGGTTGCCCTACCAGTCGGGAAAAACCGCCGGGATGATTCGCAACGTCAACTCCATCGGGTTTTCAATGGCGCATAACAACGACGCCGCGCCACGTTTTCAAGCCAGCGGCACCATGCGGGGATTGGGATTCACAGACGCCCGGGAAGCGGTCAAGAATTATCATTCCTCCGGCGAGCAGGGATTTATGTTTACCGTCCCGGCCGATCAGTCGCTGCAAACCATGACCGCCATTGTCGGCGTGCGAAACGGCACGGCGCGCTTTACCGCCGATCTGACCGACGCCTCGACGCCCACCCGTTCGGCGACCCTCACCGGCGGCGCGCAGGAAAGCGTTTACGTTTTGGAAATGCCTTACCGGGCGTCCAAGGACGGCTATCACGTTTTGGTGAAGTATACCCTGACGTCCTCCACCGGCAGCGTCTCGCTGAAAGGGATCCTGCTGGAAAAGGGCGGCGATCCGGCTCCGGGTGAGCTGACGCTCACCCCGGCGGACGGTTCCATCGCCGTAGACGCGCAAGCGTTGACAGACGATCCCGCCGAGCAATGGAAGGTGTACTACGGCGACGAGCCGACCCGGTTGGATCATACCCTCACGGTCGATTCCATGCCCTGCACGCTGGAGAACCTTGCAAACGGCAAGCCGGTCTACCTGGCGGTGGAAAGCGTCACCGGCGGCAAGGCGTCTGCCCGCACCCGGGCGGCGTTTGAGATCCCGGAAAAAGAGCCTCTTTCCTGGGAAGAGCGGCTGGATATCGATCTGCAGCGAGCGCTGCCAACCATCCTCAACGGCAACGAGGGCACGGTCAGCAACCGCTTTGTCCCCGTCGCCGTTGGGCCGATATATCACAGCGATTTGGCGTTTTCCTCCGATTCGGATGGGGAAGAGGCCGGCGTTCAAAACACCGGCGGCGTGATCCGTCCCGTCGGCAAGTCCAAGACCACCGTCATCACGGTGAGCGCCTCCCACGGGGATAAACGCGTATCCCGCTCCTTCGTTTATTCCGTACCGCCGCTCGATCTGTCCGCCGGGTACGTGATTGCCGGCGATCCGATTCTCTTCACCGGCACGGCCTACCTGTCCCGCGACGGAGAGAAAGACTGGATGCAGATCATCCGTCCGGACGGCGGTGCGCAGGCCAAAAAACAAAACGGCGCCGGTATCGATGCGCCACGCTTTTTGAACGGCGCCGATCCGACCGGCTCAATGAAGGCGTCGGGCAATTGCTCTTTGTCCTACCAGGTGACCGATCCCGGCGATCCCGCTCCCATCAACAACCGCGTGGTCGAAATCCACGGGATCGGCAACGCCGTCGAGATCCCCTTGGGGTACAGCGTCGCGTCCCAGCGGACGTTCGTTTACTACACGCTGGCGGCGAATACGACGGCGCGGGTGGCGTTTTCGGTGAACGGAGAAGTCCGCGAGGAAATCTCCGCCTTTGCCAAAACGCGGGGCACCTATCGGATCGAGTTTGACTATCTTCTTGACGATCCGGCCGATCAGGCCGCCGTACGGCTGACGCTCACGGATGCGCCGGCCGACGGCTGGGCGGCGATCAACGCCGTGACCCTGCGCGAGACGCCCTCGCCCTTCAACTGGATCCCTGCAAACGACGAAAGCTACGTACCCACGAGCGAGGAATATAACCGCCTGACCCAGGTCAGCGGACATATCGATCTGACCGGGCAGGGCAATCTGGACTGGATCCAGCTGTGCCAGAACACGCCCATCGGCGCGCCGCAATACGCCCGCAAGCAAAACGGCGCCGGCCTTTCGGATCTGCGGGAGATCACGGTGGTGAATAACGCCAACGCCGACCACCAGATGTCGACCGACTTTGATTTGTTTTATGATTACACCGACTGCGATCCGACCGGACCGCAGCCAAAGGACCGCTACGGTCTGCTGCGCCGCGGAGACGGCAACGGCGTGCAATTCGCCATCGATCCGCGCGGCGGCAAGCGGACGCTGCGGGTGTATACCGGCAACTACAAAGCCCGCTCTTTGCTGGAATACGTCGTCAACGGAGAAACGCGGTACAGCACCTACATCGACAACGACGGGCGGATCATTTTCTGCACCACCCTGATGATCGATCTGCAGGAGGGCGATGAGGCGTATATCCGCCACACGCTGGTGGATCAGTTCAAATACGGCGATCCGTACGGCTGCTCGATCACCTACGCCGCCACACTGGGCGAGTTCGAGGGAATCAATCCGGGGACCACGCTGCCGGCGGAATACCCGATCCGAAACGTGAGGGGAGACGATCCGCGGATCGAGGAATCCACCGGGGGATGGAAGGATATCGGGTATCTCGACGTCAGTCGGTGGGTCAGCTATGCGATCGATGTGGAGAAGACGGGACGTTACGATCTGTCGCTGGAATATGCCACCTCCGGCACCGGCACGGTCGATCCCGGTCTGAAAGTCGAGATCGACGGACGCGTCTGCGGGGAGATCACCTCGATGC
>JBMNVL010000077.1:0-9081 GCA_050946775.1 Acutalibacteraceae bacterium | reverse complement strand
GTGGTGTCTGGTCGACCTTTATTGGCCGCCGTGCGGGGGGGGTTGTCGCCGCCGTCAGGCGGCGTATATACGGACGCTTCGCGTCTTACAATCCCCCAGTCTGGCCTTACGGCCAGCCAGCCCCCTTTACACAAAGGGGCCATGTTTTGCCTGCCGGGAGTTTGCGCGAATTGGCGGATACGCGTCTTATTTCTTGGCGCGCACCGCCCGCACGATGGCGGCGACCACTTTTTTGATCTCCACCGCGGCCCACATGACGGCCGCCAGACCGATCGCCGTCCACCATTGGCCGCCGGTAAGCGCCTGGGTTCCAAAGATGGGGCGCAGCCCCGGCACCGCCACGGCCAGCACCATCAGCCCCGCCGAGATCGCCGCGGCGCCGACCATATACCAGTTGCCGTGCAGTCCCACCCGCAAAAGCGAGCGGGAGGTGCGGGAATTGAAGGCGTGGACCAGCTGGGTAAAGGCCAGCGTCAGGAAGGCGACGGTAGCGCCGCCGACGGCGTAGCCGATCAACGTCAGCGCCGCGATCAGCGCCCCTTCGATCGCCACGTCCCAGCCCATGCCGCCGGCGAAAACGCTTTCCCGTTTGGCGCGGGGCGGCCGCTGCATGATCCCCCGGTCGGCCGGTTCCATCCCCAGCGCCAGCGCCGGCAGACTGTCGGTGACCAGATTGATCCACAAAAGCTGCACCGCCGCCAGCGGCGACCGGTTCCAGATCAGCATGGCGAAAAAGACCGCTAAAATCTCCCCGAAATTGCAAGAGAGCAAAAACCGCACGGCCTTGCGGATGTTGTCGTAAATCCCCCGTCCGGTGCGCACGGCGGTGACGATGGTGGCGAAATTGTCGTCGGTCAGGATCATATCCGCCGCGCCCTTGGCGACGTCGGTGCCGGTGATCCCCATGGCGCAGCCGATGTCGGCCGCTTTCAGCGCCGGCGCGTCGTTGACGCCGTCGCCGGTCATCGACACCACCTCGCCCGCCTTTTGCCAGGCCTTGATGATCCGCAGCTTATCCGCCGGGGTCACCCGGGCATAGACCTTGAATTTGCGGATGTTCTCAAACAACTCCTCGTCGCTCAGCCGGGACAGCTCCTCCCCGGTGATGGCCTCGTCCTCGTCGTAGAGGATGCCCAGCTGCCGGGCGATGGCCGACGCGGTGCGGACGTGGTCGCCGGTAATCATCACGGTGCGGATGCCGGCCGACCGGCATTCCCGGATGGCCCGCATCGCCTCCGGCCGGGGCGGATCGATCATCCCGACCAGTCCCGCCAGCCGCAGATCGCATTCCAGATCCTCCGCCCGGCAGTCCACCGGGATCTCGTCGACGTATTTGTAGGCGATGGCCAGCACCCGCAGGGCGTCCCGGCCCATCTCCTCGTAAGCTTTTTCCACGCGGTCGTCGTAGCCCTCGACGCACCGCTCGCAGAGAATCTCGGGCGCGCCCTTGACCACCACCAGCCGCCGCTCGCCCACCAGATGGACGGTGGACATCAGCTTGCGGTCGGAATCAAAGGGCATTTCCAGCAGCCGGGGATTTTCCGCCTGCAGCATCTCCTTGGTCAGCCCCTGCTGATGGGCGTAGAGCAAAATGGCGGTCTCGGTGGGATCGCCGATCAGGCTCACCTCTCCGTCGCTCTCCTGCAGAGTGGCGTCGGTGCAAAGCGCGCCCATCCGGACGACCGCCATCGCCGCGTCGGAGGGCGCTCCCTCCAGCGGCTCGATCCTCCCGTCGGCGTAAACCGCCCGCAGGGTCATCCGGTTTTGGGTCAGGGTGCCGGTCTTGTCGGTGCAGATCACCGACGCGCTGCCCAGCGTTTCCACCGCCGGCAGCCGGCGGATAATGGCGTTTTGTTTCACCATCCGCTGCACGCCCAGCGCCAGCACGATGGTGACGATGGCCGGCAGTCCCTCCGGGATGGCCGCCACCGCCAGCGACACGGCGGTCATGAACATCGACGCCACGCCGATCCCCTTGAACAGGCCGATCACGAAGATGACGGCGCAGACGGCCAGCGCCAGATACCCCAGCGTTTTGCCCAGCCGTTCCAGCCGCCGCTGCAGCGGGGTGGCGGCCGGCGCTTCTCCCTGCAGCATCCCGGCGATCTTGCCCATTTCGGTGAACATCCCCGTCTCCACCACCACGGCGAGGGCGGTGCCGTTCGTCACGGCGCAGCCGGCGTAGGCCATGTTGAACCGGTCGCCCAGCGGCGCCATGTCCACCACGGCGGCGTCGGCGGTCTTGTCCACCGGCAGGGATTCGCCGGTCAGCGCCGATTCGTCGCATTTGAAAGCGGCGCTGCGCAGCAGCCGGCAATCGGCGGGGATCAGATCGCCCGCTTCCAGCTCGATGATATCCCCCGGCACCAGCGCGCTCGAGGGCAGCACCGTCAACACCCCGTCCCGGCGCACCCGGGCGACGGGCGAGGTCATGCTTTTCAGCGCGTCCAGCGCTTTTTCGGCGCGGCTCTCCTGGAACACCCCGAGCAGGGCGTTGACCAGCACGATCGCCACGATGACCACCGGCTCGATCCAGTCGGCCTCTTCCCCGATATAGGCGTGGTAAACGCTCAACCCCAGCGACACCGCCGCCGCAATCAGCAAAATGATGATCATGGCGTTTTTCAGCTGGTCGCCGAACCGCCTGATCCACGACCGGGGCGGCTGTTCGTCCAGCTTGTTGGGACCGTATTTTTTCCATTTGGCGACCGCCCGGTCGGTGGTCATTCCCCGCTCGGGATCGGTGTCCAGCTGCTCGAAGATCGCCCCGGGCTTTTCGCTGTGCCAGATCATAGACAAAACCTCCGATGTCAGATATTAGATATTAGACGTTAGACGATAGATGCGCCCGCCGGGAGTTTGCGGGGATTGGGCGGGGTGCCGTAGGGGCGGATATCATCCGCCCGCGGAACAACAATGAATTTGACGGGGCACGGTGCGGCATATTAGTATCAGTATACACGCTTTGGCGGGATTTGGCAATCCTTTTTCGCCGGCTTGCATTGCGCGGCGAAAAACGGTATAATGAAAGGCGAACGCAAACCAAAAGGAGGGATCGCTCATGGCCCAGCACATCGCCGTGATCGGCGGCGGCGCGGCCGGATTGACGGCAGCCGTCGCCCTGGCGCAGGGCGGCAAAACCGTGACGGTGTGGGAAAAAGCGCCCCGGGTCGGCCGCAAGCTGATCGCCACCGGCAACGGCACCTGCAACATCACCAACCGCGATCTCGCTTTGTCCCACTACCACGGCGCCGATCCCGCCTTCGCCCTTTCGGCGCTGGAAGCCTTCACCGACCGGGACACCGTCGCCTTTTTCGGTTCGATCGGAGTGGACTGCGTCACCGATCCGGACGGGCGGGTCTATCCCCGTTCCCGTCAGGCGGGCAGCGTGCTGGATTGCCTGCGGCTGGCGCTGCAGGCCGCCGGCGGAACGGTCGTTACCGGCCGGACCGTTGGCGCCATCCATCCCCAAAAGGGCGGGTTTTCCCTCGCCGTCGGGGACGAACGGGCGACCGCCGACGCCGTGATCGTCGCCGTGGGCGGCGCCGCCGCGCCGTCGCTGGGCGGCGGCGTTGACGGGTACGCCCTGCTGACGGCGCTGGGCCATACCCGCACCCCGCTGTTTGCTTCCATCGTGCAGCTGCGCACCGACACCGCTTTCGTCAAAGCGATCAAGGGGATCCGGGTGGACGCCGCCGTCACCCTCGAGGGCAACGGGCAAACGGCGACGGCAAGAGGCGAAGTGCTGTTTACCGAATACGGATTGTCCGGCCCGGCGGTGATGGCCATCTCCCGGCTGGCCGGGGATTGGGAGCGCCGCAAACGGGGCGATATGACCGCCCGGCTGGATCTGCTGCCCGATCTGTCAAAGGAGGACCTGACGGCCATCCTGCGCCGACGGCGGGCGTTGCCCGGGCGGGACGGCGGCTCGTTTTTAACGGGATTTCTCAACACCCGGGTGGGACAAACGGCGGTGCGTATGGCGGGGCTTTCCCTGTCGGCGCCGGCGGGAGGATTGACCGACGGCGATCTTAAGCGGATCGCCGGGGCGATCAAGAATTGGCGGCTGCCGGTAACCGGAACGCAGGGATTTTCCGGAGCGCAGGTGACCGCCGGCGGGATCGCCACCGCCGATTTCGATCCCCGCACCATGCGCTCGCGGCTGGTCCCGGGGGTGTACGCCGTCGGCGAGGTGCTGGATATCGACGGCGATTGCGGCGGATATAATCTGCAGTGGGCCTTTTCCTCCGCCATGGCCGCCGCGCGGGATTTGCTGAAATAGCCGGGCACCGCAAACGGAGGATACCATCCGCCCCTACAGCGCAACCAATTCGCGGGATGCGCAAGCCTCCCTCTGACGGGCAGCGTTTGCGAGCGCCGCCGATATGCGGACAGTCCTTCACTCATTATGTGGTATCAACTTCCTGTCCCGCACCGACTTCCTGCATTGCCAGTACGAAAAACCGCCTCGCGAATCGCGAGGCGGTTTTTGGGTAACGGTTATTTCTTTTTGGGTTTCGCGGCGGCTTTTTTCTCCTTATGCTCGATCCACTTGCTCCACAAGGGAGTGCACAGGAAGACCGACGAATAGAAGCCGGAGACCACGCCCAGCGTCATCGGCAGGGCGAAGCTGATGATGGCGTCCATTCCGTTGATGAAAGCCAGCACGGTGACGGTACCGATCGCCAGCACGGTGGTGATCGAGGTGTTCAAGGTACGGATAAAGCTCTGGTTGACGCTCTTGTTGACGATGGCGGCGATGGGAGTTTTGCCGCCGTCCAGCCGGCGGTTTTCCCGCACCCGGTCGAAGATGACGATGGTATCGTTGAGGGAATAACCCAGCAACGACAGCATGACCGCCACGAAGTTATCGTTGAGCGGAATGCGGAAAACCACAAAGGCCAGATAGGCGATCAGCATATCGTGCGCCAGCGCCATAATGGCGAAGACGCCGGCCGACAGTCCGCCGATCTTGCGGAAGCGGAAGGCCACGTAAACCAGCAGCAGGATCGCCGCCAGGGCGACGGCCACCACGCATTTGAGCAGGAACTTGTGGCCCATGGTGGGGCTCAGGGAGTTGGTGGACACGTGCGCCAGCTCAAAGTCGGCATACTTTTCGGCGGCGGCTTTTTCCACCGCGTCGGTCTTTTCGGAGTCGATGCTTTCGGTGGTGTAGAAGGTGACGGTCTGCAGCTGCCGCTCGCCGTCGTAGGTGGTGGCGTCGGCGGCTTCCGTCTTGACGCCCAGCGCCTCGTCCACCATCGCCTTGAGCCCTTCGGTATCAAAGGCGTCCTTGTCGTCGACGTAGCTGAACTTGATCTGGGTACCGCCCTTGAAGGAGATGTCCAGATCCACCCCGAAGACGACGCTGAACAGCAGTCCGGCGACGATGATACAGGCGGAAATGATCGCCAGCAGTTTGACGTGATCCGTAAACCGGATGCTCGGAGTTTTCTTCAACATCAGCGATCACCTCCCAACAGCCACGGCTTGCGGAAGACCTTGAACCGGGTAATGGACTTGAGCATCAGCCGGGACGCCCACATGCCCATCAGGAAGTTGAGCACGATGCCGACGAACAGGGTAAACCCGAAGGAATACACCGCGCCGGTGGTGGCGGCCGGGAACCAGTGGAGCACCGGATAGAGGATCTTGGCGAAGAAGCCGTCCGGCGGGCCGAAGACGCCCATCAGCACGATGGAGACGATCAGCACGGTGATGTTGCCGTCGAAGATGGCCGAGAAGGAGTTTTTGCACCCGGCGGTAACGGCACCGTCGATGGTCTTGCCGCTGCGCAGCTCTTCCCGGACCCGCTCGGCGGTGATGACGTTGCAGTCGACGCCCATGCCGATCGACAAAATCACGCCCGCGATACCCGGCAGGGTGAGGGTGAAGCCGTTGAAGACCCCGAAATAGCCCGAGATCGCCGCCAGCGCGCCCGAGATCTGCCCCACCAGGGCGATGATCATGATCACGCCGGGCAGGCGGTAGTACGCCACCATGAAAACGGTGATCAGCGCGAAGGCGATGATGCCGGCCAGTACCATGATCTCCAGCGCCCGCTCACCCATCGTCGGGGTCACGGTGCCGTAGCTGGCGACCTTGATGCTGAAGGGCAGGGCGCCGGCGTTGATCAGGGCAGCCAGTTCGCCGGCCTCGGCCAGATTCTTCGAGCCGGAGATGACCGCCTGACCGTTGGTGATGGCGCCGTCCCTGACCGTCGGGTTGGAGATCATTTCGTTATCCAGCCAGATGGAGATGGTGCCGCCGGAGGCGTATTGGGTGGCGGTGGCGTTGGCAAACGCCTCGGTGCCGCTGTCTTTGAGTTTGAGTTCGACCACCGGGGAGGTGACGCCGTTCTCATCCTGCTGCAGCTTGGCCGCGGCGGACGCCACGTCCTCGCCGGTCAGCACCAGCTCGCCCGAGGGAACGGTATTGCCGTCCTCGTCGGTGGTGGACTCACCGCCGATATGGAAGCTCAGCATGGCGGTCTTGCCCAGCGCCTCGATCTCGGCGGCCACGTCGTAATCTTTATCGTCGCTCTTCCAGGGGAAGCGGGCGATGACCTGATCGTTGTTGGTGTCGGCGTAGATCTCGTAGTCGGTGATGCCGTTGCCCACCATACGCCGTTCAATAACGTCCTTGACGTTTTCGATCTGTTCCTCGGTCGCGTCGATGCCGTCGTCAGCCGGGGCAAAGGTCACGTCCACGCCGCCGCGGATGTCGATACCGAACCGGATATCGGATACGCTGCGGATGACGGTGTCCTGTCGATCCCCGAAATGGGTGTACACCCCGCAGAAGGTGGTGTACGCCAGGGCCGCGATCAGCACAAACACGATGAAAAACACGACTTTGGATGTTCTTCGCTTCATCGGTTTGTCCTCCAATGCTCATTTGCCGCGGGAAGGGAATGGCGCAATCCCGCAGAATAAAGATTAGTATACGCCCCTTTTTGCCAAAAGTCAATGCGGACGTGAAAAAACGCCCGCATTTTCGGCAAAACGGCGAGTTTTCCTCCCGGATTTTCGGCAAAAAGACGAGAGCGCCGCTCTTTGCGGCGCGTTTGGAGTCCCGGGCGAAGATTTCTCTTGACAAATCGCCCCGAATGGATTACGCTGATAGTGGTTCCGGTAGGTAAGGCTACCACAGGGATACGGATGGCTGCCGCGAAACGGTGGAGACACCGTCAGCAGGTCAACAGGCGCCCTCGAAGACAAGGCGGCGTCTAACGCCATTTCATCGCCCTGCGAAGCTAAAGCCAGAAACGGTGACGCGCGATCGACCGATCGTGTTATTTCCCGTCCCGTTTTTCCGGACGGGACTTTTTATTTTTCTCAAAAAGAGGTGAACGGTATGGACGCGGGCAGTAACGGCGGTACAAAACCTCCCCGATCGGCGGATCGGCGGCCCGCGTGCCGTCGCCTTTCCCGATAGGACGCGTTTTGTATCCTCAATCAACATCATCAAAGGAGGATACGTATGGAAGAACGCACCGAAGATCAGATCCTGGAACAACTGGAAACCGATCTGGAACAAAAGCATTACGCCGCCATCAAGGACACCCTCAACGAATTGCCGGCCGCCGACGTGGCGGCGCTGTTTGAAGAGATGCCGGAGGAGAACATTCCCCTGCTGTTCCGGCTGCTCAGCAAGGAGCTGGCGGCTGACGTTTTCGTCGATATGGAGCCCGAGGCGCAGGAGCTGCTGATCCACGGGTTTTCCGATACCGAGCTGAAAGAGGTCGTCGACGAGTTGTACGTCGACGACGCGGTCGACATCATCGAGGAAATGCCCGCCAACGTGGTCAAGCGGATCCTCCAGTCGGCCGATTCCCAGACCCGTCAGCAGATCAACAACATCCTGCAGTATCCCGAGGACAGCGCCGGCAGCATCATGACCACCGAGTACGTGGATCTCAAAAAATCCATGACGGTGGCCGACGCCATCAAGCGGATCCGCCGCACCGGCGTCGACAAGGAGACCATCTACACCTGCTACGTCACCGACGAGAGCCGCAAGCTGCTGGGGATGGTGTCGGTAAAGACCCTGCTGCTGGCCGAAGAGGACGACGTGATCGAGGACATCATGGAGACCCACGTCATCAGCGTGAACACCCTCGACGACCAGGAGGAAGTGGCCAATCAGCTGACCAAATACGACTTCATGGCCATTCCGGTGGTCGACCGGGAGGAGCGGCTGGTGGGTATCGTCACCTTCGACGACGCGATGGACATCATCGAGGAAGAGACCACCGAGGATATCGAAAAGATGGCCGCTATCACCCCGTCCGACCGGCCGTATCTGAAGACCGGCGTCTGGCGGATCTTCGCCCAGCGGATCCCCTGGCTGCTGGTGCTGATGGTGTCGGCCACCTTCACCGGGATGATCATCGCCTCGTTCGAGGATTCGCTGGCCAAATTCGCCGTGCTGACCGCCTTTATCCCCATGCTGATGGACACCGGCGGCAACTCGGGCAGTCAGGCGTCGGTCACCGTCATCCGCGGATTGTCCCTGCACGAGATCGAAATGGGCGATATCCTGCGGGTCGTCTGGAAAGAATCCCGCATCGGCCTGTTGGTCGGCGCGGTACTGGCGGCGGTCAATTTCGGCAAGATCATGCTGGTCGACCGGCTGCTGTTGGGCAACACCTCCATTTCCGTCACGGTGGCGGCGGTGGTTTGCCTGACGCTGGTGGCCACCGTGTTTTTGGCCAAACTGGTGGGCTGTTCCCTCCCCATCGCCGCCAAACGGCTGGGGTTTGACCCCGCCGTGATGGCCAGCCCCTTCATCACCACCATCGTCGACGCGCTGTCGCTGTTCATCTATCTCAAGATCGCCACCGCCTTTTTACCCATTTAGACGGTAGATAATAGACGTTAGACGTTAGACGAAAAAGCCCGTCCGCCCCATTGTGAGGCGGACGGGCTTTTTGACGGGGCGCGAAAGTCACCGCAAATCGGCGGGGTGCGTCTTGCCTTCCCCTTGAGGGTAGCGCCGGTTTGTGCAAATGCGCGGGGTATGGATGCCTCCCTTGCCTAAAGGGAGGTGGCCGAGGAGACGCTTGCGGCGACGAGGTCG
>JBMNVL010000076.1:0-9295 GCA_050946775.1 Acutalibacteraceae bacterium | reverse complement strand
TGGCGATCTCTCCTTATGCGTAAATTTATCCACTTTTCAGTATACAAGGTCAAGCGGATGACCTCAAGATGTGACATAAAAGTGTCATTGACAAACTCGTGTCAACAATCCGCCGGTTTTCCTTAGGAATCGGGTCAAAGGATTGACATTTTTCGGGTCAGGCGGTACAATACAAACAGAATACAAACAAAGGAGATGTTGGCATGGGCTTTTTCAGCAAGGTGTTTGAAAAGAAGGTCTGTTCGGTGTGCGGCGGCGAGATCGGCTTGCTGGGCAACCGCAAGCTGGAGGACGGCAATCTGTGCAAAAACTGCGCGGGCAAGCTGTCGCCCTTTTTCTCCGACCGGCGCTCCAGCACGGTCGAGCAGATCAAAGCGCAGCTGGCCTACCGGGAGGACAACCAAAAAGAGGTGGCGGCCTTCCACACCACCTTGTCGCTGGGCGACGACACCAAGGTGCTCATCGACGAGGACGCCGGCAAATTCATGGTGACCCGCGCGCGGGATCTGGCGGCCGCCAACCCTGACGTCATCGCCTTTTCCCAAGTGACCGGGTGCGATCTGGACATAGACGAGGACACCGAGGAAGAAGAACGGGAGGACGCCGAGGGCAACCGCGTTTCGTACGATCCGCCCCGGTATCATTACCGGTACGATTTCTACGTCAAGATCCGGGTCAATCATCCTTATTTTGACGAAATTCAGGTGCAGCTCAACGACACGGCGGTCGAGACCACCGACGGCACCGCCGTCCCGGCGGCCCGCAAGCCCGATCCGCGGATGAATACCGATTATCGGGAATACGAGGAAATGGGTCGCCAGATCAAGGAGATCCTGACCAACGCCCGTCAACAGGCGCGGGATGCGGCCGCTCCCAAAGCGGCGGTCACCTGCCCGTATTGCGGCGCCACCACCACCCCCGACGCCGCCGGCCGCTGCGAATACTGCGGCGCGTCGCTGTAAATATCCCCGCAGCCGTTGCCGCGTCCGCTTGCCGGACGCGGCTTTTTGCTTCTTCCTTCCCTTGACGGACGTTCCGTTTGCGGCTATAATGAAAGCAACCACTTTGAAAAAGGAGCGGCGAAACGATGAAGCGGATGAAAAAAGGGCTCGAGCTGTTGCTTTGCCTGATTTTGTTGGCGCAGACGCTGGCGATGGGTATCGCGGCGGCGCCGGATAACGACGACCGCCTTGTGATTAGCGAAGCGTTTATCGGCGGACTGCAGACGATCGTCGCCGGCCAATACGCCATACCGGTTTCTCCCCGTGACCTGTCCGTACCGGCCAACGCGGGATACGCCGTTGAGGAAGAGGTCGCGTATTGGGTGGACGAGTATGGCAAGGAGATCCACAACGACCACTATACGTTTGAAGCGGGACGCACCTATCAAGTGACGCTTCACCTGCGAACGACAGACGGCAACCGCCGCTTTTCGCCGGACGTTGCCGTGCAGCTGAGCGACGCGGACGCGGCCGATTATACGGCCAAACGGGGCGCTGTTTTTGATGATAGGCTGACCGTCACCTTTTCTTTTTCGGTCGCCGGGGCGCGGTCGTATCCCGCCATCTCGCTGGTGGAACTGACCGTACTTGAGCTGCCGCAGGACGGGGCGACGCCTCTCAACGAGGTCGATTTGGCATACAACAACGCCGACGTTTCCTTCTCGGCTTGGGACGGCGAGCTTGAAAACAACAAGTTCGTCGGCGGCAAAACGTATACCCTGATCGTCGACGTTCGCGCCCGGGAGGGATACGATTTTGTGCCGGCGAATCAGTTGATGGCGACCATCGACGGGCGACAGGCTGTCACCAAAAGCGTCTCCACCCAAAACGGAAACCGGGTGGTGCGCCTGACATTCCCCTTCCGCCTGCCTGAAAAAAGCGAGATTCCTTATGTCCGACTGGAGGGGATCCAGCCGCCGACAGCGGGGCAAATCGCCGCGCCGGTGGCCGATTTGAAAAAGTACGTTCCCTACGGCGAGCCGTATTCCGTGGTGGACGCCGGCGCCTTGTGGCACGTTGCCAAGACCGGCCGGATCCTGCCGACCGGCGAGCGATTCCAGTACGGGGTGGAGTATTGTCTGGGCGTTACCTTCCGCGCCGCCGATCCCAACGCGAACATATTTACCCCAGATACCCAGGGGATTCTTGACGGCGTGGAAGCCGGCCGGTATACGACGCTCGTGGAGAGCGTTACCGGCGGCACCATCCGGGTGGAATTTCACTTCATCGCGGATTTTCCCGCCGGCTGCGGCGGCAGCGAGGCGCGGCCGGTTGATTGTTATTGCCTGCGGGATCTCAAGGGCGCTTTGACCGAGCCGGGGATCCGGTACGTCCGGCTGATGGACGTGGCGCAGGAGGAACTGCCGTCGCCGCCTTTTGGCGATCCCAAAGAGATGTATTATTCGATCATGGAGTGGGGCACCAAGACCCTGATCCTCGCGGGAGACGCGACCTTCTCGCTGGCGAACTGGTCGCCGTCGGCAAAATCCGTCACCCAGGCCGGGCTGATCTACGTCACCGGCGATCTGGAGATCAAGGGGGACGGTACACTGCGGTATATGGCGCCCATAGCGGACGCGTACAACGCCGTGATCGTCAACCGGGGGACGCTGACCGTCAGCGGCAACGCGACCATCGAGGGCTGGGTCGAAGGGCTCGGCCGGGACGGCGAGCCCTGCCGGTATCCCGGCTGCGCCATCAGCCAACATTATGCCGGCGCCGTGATGAATCTGGACGGCGGACGGTTTTTGACCCGCAAATACATGCCGCAGATTGAGCGGCAGGGGGCGGTGGTGATCAACGCCGGCAAGGCGAATATCCGCGGCGGCGTGTATACCTTTACCAAGCCCAACGGCCGGCCCGACAGTCCCTGCTACGGGCTGTGGATCGGCAGTGAAGACGCCCGGGTGTCCATCACCGGCGGCGAATTCGATCATATGCTGCTGCCGCAGGGCAAGACGATCGGCGATTACGCGGCGGCGGATTGTTTGGTGACGCTGGACGGAAAGACCGTTGCCCGCACGGCGTGTGACGCCTTGAAAAACGGCAAGGTCAACGTCCGCCAAAGCGTTACCCGCGCCGAGATCCATATCAATTCCCCGCGGGCCGGTGCGGCACCGTCCTTCCGGATCCACGCTGTCGACGACACCGTCCGGCTGGTCGACCTGCAGTGGACCGACCTGACGGCCCATTCGCCCCTTACCGCCGCCGACGCGTTTATCCCCGGGCACCGGTACGCGGTGTCGATGCAGATCGCTCCGGCGGCGGATCGGATCTTTGCCGTTGACGGCAGCGGCGCATCCGCTTTGGAGTTGACGGTCAACTCTAAAACGGTTTCGCCGCAGACGGTGAGCGGGTTCGATGCATCCCAGCGGTTGGCGCTGGAATACGACATGGGCGAATGCTCCGCCCAAATCGACGAAGTGGCGCTGACGGTGACGCCGCCCCGTCCCGGCCGGCCGCTTTCCGACGTGACGGTCGAAGGAGATTTTTGCGCCCTGTACCCGACCGACCCCATCGAATGGTACGATTCTACCGCGCAAACCGGTGTGTTCGATCTGTCGGGCACCTTTGTCGCCGGACACGAATACGAGCTGTTCGTTTGGGTCAAGGCGAAAGAGGGCTGCTCCTTCTCGGTCGACGACCGGCTGGATCCCGCCGTGACCGCCACCGTCAACGGTGCGGTCGCGCCGGTGGTGCGCGCCTATGAGCAGGCGGCCGACGAGGTGATCTGCGTGCACGCCTATTTCGGCGTCTGCGAGGAACCGGTGGTGACCGATGCGCGGGTGTACGGCGTTTTCCCGCCGGTGGCAGGGGAGACGCCCGTCACCGATCTTACCACCGCCTCACCCGAAAATTACCGGGTGGTATCGGCCACCTGGACGGGCGACGACGGGGTGTTGCTGCCGCCAGACACCTTCCTCGCCGGGAAAACCTACCGGCTGGAGATCCGGTTGGAGCCGGTCAGGGAAAACGGCTTGCCGGTCTGCTCCTTTGCCGCCGACATGACCGCGTACGTCAACGGCAGCCGGGTCATGGAAAGCGCCGTGATGCCCTCGGTCGCTTATCTGTACGTCGACTATATCTGCCCGCTGGACGGGCTGACGCCGGGCGACGTGGACGAAAACGGCGCCGTTACCGCCGCTGACGCCCTGATGGCGCTGCAGGCGGCGACCGGCAAGATCACCCTGACCGAAACGCAGACCGCCGCCGGCGACGTGGACGGACAATCCGGCGTCACCGCTTCCGACGCCCTGATGATCCTGCAGTTCGCGACCGGCAAGATCGCCGCGCTGTAATCAAAACACAAACAACGACCCTGTCCGCCAAAAGGCGAGCAGGGTCGTTTCGTTTATTTCGCGGCCGCTAAAGGGCGCTGGCGGTCGTACAGCACCGTCATACGGGCGATCCTTCGGGCGAGATCGGCGGTACATTGTCCGGGCAGCATCCGCCATTGCCAGTTGCCGGTCGGCGTACCGGGCGCGTTGATCCGCGCCTCGTCGCCCATTTCCAGCCAATCGGGCATCTGCGCCACGAACAGCCGCGCCACGCTGCCCATCCCGGCGCGCAGCATCCCGTCGGTAAAGCCCTCGGCGGGATTCAGCCCGAGATAGGCTTTGGCTTTTTTTCGCTCGCCGGGGGTGGCTTGTTTGCGCCATCCCAAAAGAGGGGAGTTGTCGTGGGTGCCGGTGTAGCACACGCAGTTTTCGGTGTAGGCGTGAGGCAGGTAGCTGCTGGATTCGTCGGGATCAAAGGCGAATTCCAGCACCTTCATCCCGGGGAATCCGGAATCCTCCAGCAGGCGTACCACCTCGGGCGACGGCGCGCCGAGATCCTCGGCGATGAAATTCAGATCGTGGAACCAGCCCCGCAGTACGCCCACCAGCGCCATGCCGGGGCCTTTGATCCACCGGCCGCCTTTGGCGGTCTTGTCGCCGTAGGGCACCGCCCAGTAGCTTTCAAACCCGCGGAAATGGTCGATGCGGATCACGTCGTACAGCTTTTGCGCGCCGCCCACCCGGCGGATCCACCAGCCGTAGCCGGTCAGCGCCATCGCTTCGTAGTCGTACAGGGGATTGCCCCACAACTGCCCGTCCTCGCAAAAATAATCCGGCGGTACGCCGGCGACCTCCACCGGCGCCCGTTTTTCGTCCAGCCGGAAGCATTCGGGCGACGCCCAAACGTCCACCGAATCCAGCGCCACGTAAATGGGAATATCCCCGATGATCCCCACGCCCTTTTGATGGGCGTATTCCCGCAGCGCGGCCCATTGGCGGAAGAACAAAAACTGGACGTACACGTATACCCGGATCCGCTCTTCCAGCTCCCGTCTGGCCTGTTCCACCGCGTCCTTTTGATGCATCCGCAGCGCCTCATCCGGCCAATCCAGCCACGAACGCATCCCGAAACGCTCCTTGAGCGCCATAAACAGGGCGTATTCCGGCAGCCAGCCGGCGTTTTCACCCGCAAACGCCTCCACGGCGGCTTTGTCCCGTTCCCATCCGCGAGCGGCGGCCTTTTCCAGCAGCGGCAGGCGGTGCCGGTACAGCGCGCCGTAATCCACCCGGCCGGGATCGTCGCCCCAGTTCACCGCGCCGACCTCCTCGCGGGTCAGCAGTCCGTCCTCGATCAGCAGATCCAGATCGATCAGATAGGGATTGCCGGCGAAGACCGACGGGGACTGGTAGGGCGAATCGCCGTAGCTGGTCGGGCCAACCGGCAAAATCTGCCACCAGGACTGCCTGGCCGCCGCCAAAAAGTCGATAAATTCTCGCGCCGCCCGTCCCATGGCGCCGATGCCGTAAGGGGAGGGAAGGGAGAAGATGGGCATCAAAATCCCGCTGCCGCGGGCGGAAAAATCGGGTTTACCAGACATAGACCGTACTCCTTTACAAAAGGTAAATCAAGGATACCACAAACCGGCCGTATCTGTCAATCTACGTGAAAAGGCGCGATCTTTCAAAACCTTTGAAAGATCGCGCCTTTTTTAAGCGGTCAGGGTGACCGGTATATCGCCGGTGGCGTTGATGGCGGAACCGCCCAGAGTGAAGACGAATTCCGCGTCCACGGTGACGACGGTCACGGTGTAGCTGCCGGCCGGACCGGTCATGGTCACGGCGTAGGTGCCGGCCGGGGTGTTTTCCTCGCCCTGCTGCATGATGACGTCGCATACCGTATAGGTTTCATCATCGATGGTCAGCGTCGAGTCGGTTTCCACCGTGTTGAGATTGCCGTTGCGCGCGGTAGAGAACGCCAGCCCTTGTCCGGCGGCCCGCATCTCCAGAATGATCGCGGCGGTCGTTTGTGTCGCGGCGGTCAAATCGTTGGGGATCAGCGTATGCCCGTCATACGCCGGCGGCGGTGAGGTGACGGTGGTGGTTTGCGTCGAACCGAACTGCTCACTCACCGTTTGTTCCACGGTGGTGGTCGTCGCGCCGTTTTCGGTCGTCTGCGTCGTTACGGTAACGGTGGTGATCGTGGTGCCGTCCGGATCGGTGTTGATCTCGGTCACCTTCTCCACCACGATGGTCCGTCCCGCCATGGTGATCGGCGTGCCGCCGTTGACGATCAGCGAGGTGCCGTCCGGCACGTTCTGCGGAGAATAGCCCGCCAGCGACGAGTCGCCGGTCACCGTCAAGGCGCCGCTTGCGCTCATGGCAAAGGTCGTCTGTCCGGCCGAATTGGCGACCGGGATGGACAAGAAGACCGATTTCAGCGGATCCGCGACGCCGTCGGTATCGAATACCGTGGAGCCGACGGCGTCCACAAACGCCACGCCGTTGGGATAGCAGTAGGTGTGGACGATCGTTTCGGTCACTTCGGTGGTGGTGGTCTTCACGCTGAATTCGGCGTTGGCGGCGATATCCAGATAAATCAGATAAGCGCCGTCTCCGGCCGCCGAGCCGAGAGCGAATTCTCCGGCGTCCACCGGAACCTCAAAGTAGTAGACCGAGTTTTGCGTCAGCTGCGTCAACGCCTGCCCGTTGAAGGTGATCCCGGCCGTGAGCGGGGATCGAATGGCGGCGGTGGAATAGATCAGCTGGTAACCGCCGGGCAGACCCGCCAGCGCGTTGCCCTCGTGATCGTAGTAGGTGCTGTCCACCGCGTTGCCGTTGTAGTAGCGATAGACGTAGTGCCCTTCGCGGGTACCGTCGCCGTAGATCTCGGCCAGTTCGCGGATGGCGGTGATCGCCTGCTGTCCGTCGCGGAAGATCTGATGCAGCGAGAAGAAATTGGTGGTGCCGTTCGACCCGCTGAAGTAGGTCCCCGCCATAAAGGTGATGCGTCCCTTGGTGGCCACGTTGAAGTCGATGCAATCCTGGGGCATCACGTAGTCGGTGTAGGTCGTCCCGTTGATGACCGCCCTGGGCACCGTAACGGTGCGGGACGGGCTGATGGCCGATTGCATGAAGTGCATACCGTAAACGTACGGCTGACCCTGCAGCTGGCCGTTCACCTGAGCGCTGACCCGATCGTACTGCATGGTGTACTGGTTGCCGATGCCGTAGTCGGTCACGCTTTGCTGGCGGCCGTTGACGATGGTGTACACCCGCCCGTTGTTGAGGATACCCGCGTTGGTGGCTTCCGTCAAAGAGCTGCGGATGCTGCCCCAGTCGCCGCCGGCGTACTTGGTGTAACGGGAGACCCGGATGTCTCCCGGCGGACTGGAATCGGTCGAGATGCCGCTGATGACGTAGCCGGTGTTGGAATCCGCCACCGTGCCGTTTGTCATGGCCAGCGGGAAGTAGGTGGGCTTGGTTTTAACCTCGGAATCCCGGCTGCCGCCCGGCACCGTGTAGGAAACCTCACCCGCGTCGGTGTGCTTGGCGATCAGGTCGTTGAACTCGGCTTCGATCAGCTTGGCGTTGCCTTCGGGTTTCAAGGCGGTGCCGGCCGCGCCGATATCCAGATACATCAGATAAGCGCCCGTACCGCCGTCAACCGAGCCCAGAGCGTATTCGCCCTGATCCACCGGGATCTCGAAGTAGTACACCGCGTTGGTGGTAAGGGAATTTTGCTTTTTGATCCAGTTGGTGTTGAAGACGCTGCTGTAGCTCGTCGCCTCGGCAAGAGACCCGTATACGGTGTGGCTCTTTACGGTGCCGCTGGGGTAGTACTCCCAGCTTTCGTAGGTAACGGCGCCGTTTTTATCCCTCAGCCTGTAGACGTATGGCTTGTTGCCGTTGCCGTAGATCTCCAGGATCTCCTTGATGGAAGCGATGGTGCCGTCCTCGTTGCGTTCAATCTTATGCAACGAGAAGAAGCTGTCGTTTCCGGAGTAGTAGGTGCCGGCAAAGAAGTTGATGATACCGCGTTCCTTCAAGGTGAAGTCGATGGAGTCTCGCGGCAGCTCAAAACTCTCGTAGGTCTTGCCGTTGACCTTGGCGTTGGCCACCGTGATCAGGTTGTCCTCGCTGATGGCCGCGTTCATGAAGTGCAGACCGTAGATGCGCGCGTCGGTATCTCCCGCCAGCACGGCGTTCATCTTGGAGAAGGAACCCTGGGTGCCTCCGCTGTCTGTGAACTTATGGAATGCGGCGATCTCGGCGTTTGTCAGGGTGTGATCGCTCGTGCCGTTGATCGTTCGGATCGAGGTCCCCGCCAGCCGGCGGTTTGTGCCGGTGCCGGTGGTGGATTCCGAAATATTGCTGTTTGCGTAGTAAGAAACGCGGATGTCACCCTTATTACCGGCATTGCTCTGGCCGTACGCTTCCGTACCGGGGGTACCGAATTGTGCGCCGGAAACGATATAGCCGGTGTTGCGGCGGTTGATTTTCCCGTTGTCGTCCATCGAAAGCGGCAGGTAGGTGGGATTGGTGGTGTAGCTGCTGGGCTCGGTGGTCACCACGGTCTCCCGCCAATCCGCCAGACCGGCGGCGGTGCCCACGGTCATATCCACGTCCACCTGCTCCCAGACGGTCTGGGTGCTGTTGTCCACGTAGGGCGTGATGGCGAGATCCGTACCGGCATCCACGTAAGTTGCGGTGATCGTCGTCGCCTGGCTTGCGGTCGTGGTGGTGGTCCACCCGTTGTTGTACCGCACGTAATAGTTGCCGTTGCTCGGCGTGGCGGCAACAAGTCGATTTTGGTCGTCCAACACATAGTAAGCCGTCGTATCAGACGCATCGTTGGACGGGGCAACCAGTGCGTAACCCGTTTCAAAGAACATCAACCGCCGCTGAGGATTCAGCGTATTCGCATATGCTCCATCCTCGTTGATGATCCAGGTGTTTGCATTGGCGGCCGTTGCGTTTGTGATGGTATAGGAAGTACCACTGTTGTAAATATAGTGA
>JBMNVL010000075.1:0-9334 GCA_050946775.1 Acutalibacteraceae bacterium | reverse complement strand
CTGTCGGGCAGTACCACCAGCAACATCAACCTGCCCTTCATCACCGCCGACGCCACCGGCCCCAAGCATCTGGATATGACCCTGACCCGCGCCGAGTTCAACAAGCTGACCGAAAGCCTGGTCGAGGCGACCATGGGCCCGGTGCATCAGGCGCTCAAGGACAGCGGCCTGTCGGCTTCCCAGATCGACAAGGTGCTGCTGGTGGGCGGTTCGTCCCGTATCCCGGCGGTGCAGGAAGCCGTCAAAAAGGTGATGGGCAAGGATCCCTTCAAGGGCATCAACCCCGACGAGTGCGTGGCCATGGGCGCGGCGCTGCAGGGCGGCGTTCTGGGCGGCGAGGTGAAAGGGCTTTTGCTGCTGGACGTCACGCCCCTGTCGCTGGGCGTGGAAACCATGGGCGGCGTGATGACCCGCGTCATCGACCGCAACACCACCATCCCCACCAAAAAAAGCCAGATCTTCTCCACCGCGGCGGACAATCAGCCGTCGGTCGAAGTCCACGTGCTGCAGGGCGAGCGGGAATTCGCCAAGGACAACAAGACCCTGGGCGTCTTCCATCTGGACGGCATCGCTCCGGCGCGCCGCGGCGTGCCGCAGATCGAGGTCACCTTTGATATCGACGCCAACGGCATCGTCAACGTCAGCGCCAAGGATCTGGGCACCGGCCGGGAACAGGCCATCACCATTACCTCCAACACCAATATGTCCAAGGAGGACGTGGAAAAAGCGGTGAAGGAAGCCGAGCAGTACGCCGCCGAGGATAAGCAGAAACGCGAAGCGGTCGACGTGCGCAACGGCGCCGATCAGGCGGTCTACCAGTGCGAAAAGGCACTGGAGGAGCTGGGCGACAAGCTCGACGAGGCCGACAAGACCTCCATCCGCGAAAAGACCGACGCCCTCAAGGAGGCTCTCAAGGGCGAGGATCTCGAGGCCATCAAAGCCAAGCAGGACGAGCTGATGAAGGCGTTCTACGAGGTGTCCGCCAAGGTGTACCAGCAAAACGCCCCGGCCGACGGCGCGGCGCCCGGCGATGTGCCGCCCACCGACGGCGACGGCTACTACAACGGCGACGTGCAGTAATTTCCCCCACCGGCACGGGTTTGTCCCGTGCCGGTATTTCGGCAGTTAAAGGAGACCGACCATGGCGGACAAACGCGATTATTACGAGGTGCTGGGCGTATCCAAAGGCGCCTCGGACGACGAGATCAAAAAGGCCTACCGGCAGGCGGCCAAAAAATACCACCCCGATCTCAACCCCGGCGACAAAGAGGCCGAGGTGCATTTCAAAGAGGTCAACGAGGCGTACGAGGTGCTGTCCGACCCGCAGAAAAAGGCGCGGTACGACCAGTTCGGCCACGCCGGGGTGGATCCCAACTTCGGCGCGGGCGGCTACGGCGGCGCCGGGTTTGACGGGATGGATTTTGATTTGGGCGACATCTTCTCCTCCTTCTTCGGCGGCGGCCGGCGGCAAAACCCCAACGCGCCCCGCCGGGGCAGCGACGTGGGCGCCAGCGTGGTAATCTCCTTTGAGGAATCCGCTCGCGGATGCAAAAAGCAGGTAAACGTCCAGGTGGTGGGCGCTTGCGGCGAATGCGGCGGCACGGGCGCCGCCAAAGGCACCACGCCCAAGCCCTGTACCCGCTGCGGCGGGTCGGGTCAGGTCCGCACCCAACAGCGCACCCCCTTTGGCGTGGTGCAGACCCAGGGGGTGTGCCCCGAATGCCGCGGCCGCGGCCGGAAAATCGACACCCCCTGCCGCCAGTGCGGCGGCGCCGGACAGGTGCGCCGCACGACCACCGTGGGTATCAACATCCCCGCCGGCATCGACGACGGCCAGGTGATTGCCATCCGGGGCAAGGGCAACGCCGGGATCAACGGCGGTCCGGCCGGCGATCTGCAGGTGCAGGTGTCGGTGCGTCCCCATCCGCTGTTTGAGCGGCGGGGGTACGATATCTGGTGCGATCTGCCCCTGACCTACGCCCAGGCGGCGCTGGGCGCCGAGGTGCAGATCCCCACCCTCGACGGCAACATCCCCTACACCGTCAAGGAAGGCACCCAGCCCGAGGACGTTATCCGCATCAAGGGGAAAGGATTCCCCTACGTCAGCGGCCGGGGCAGCGGCGATCTGCTGGTACATATCACGGTGGAGGTGCCGCGCGGGCTGTCGGGCGAGCAGAAAAAACTTCTCAAGGCGTTCGAGGACGCCATGTCCGAGGGCAACTACCAAAAGCGCAAAACCTTTTTCAACAAGATCAAGGACGCCTTCAAGTAAAAAGCGATAAAAATATCCCGCGTCGGCATCGGCGCGGGATATTTATTTCGTATAAAACCGATCTAACTCCCATTGCAGAGGATTATTCTCTATGTACGTCCAAATGTCCTGATAGTCCTGCTCTCCCCGCACAACATGGTCATAGAATGATCGCTGAAAGAGCCTGTTTCCCTCGGTATGCATACGCCGGTTACAGTCTTTTGTGGTTTGATATTTCAGCCATCCAATCACCTGTGTCAACGTAGGGGAGGGGTTTCCCCTCCCGTCTCCAGGATCTATGGTCAGCAGCAAATGTACATGATTGGGCATAATCACATAATGATCTACGGATACGGTTGGATATTTTTCAGGAAGCGCGCCTATCCACGTCTCAACAATCGTTCCAGTTGGGAGCAGTTGCGGGAGGGGAAACCCCTCCCCTACGACTCTTGACAAGATGGTTCTTCGTCCCTGTGTACATAAAGTCACAAAATAAGCGCCGTTGGTGGCATAATCGTAACCACGGATTCTGGTCGATTTTCGTTTTGGAAGTTCCATATTATTTCTCCGGCAAAAAGCGGTTGCAGATCTTTTCCGAGACCGGCAGGAAGATTTGGGCGGTCGGGCCGACCAGAAAGGCGCAGATCACGGTACCGGCGCCGATGGTGCCGCCCAGGGCGAATCCGCCCGCGGCGAACGCCGCGTCGACGATCACCCGCACCACGCCGAATGTCCATTTCCCCTTTTCGCTGATGACCAGCGCCACCAGATCGTTTGGCCCGGTGCCGGCCTGCGATTTGATGACCACCGTCATCCCAAAGGCGAGGATCACACACCCCAGCGCCAGACACGCCACCCGCCAGACGATGGGCGATTGCCCGTTGATGAGCGGGCGCAGCAGCCAGGAAAACAGGTCGATGATCGGCCCGCCCAGCACCATACAAAGCAGGGTGCCGATGCGGATATACGACCGGTCAACGATCAGCAGCACCGCCACGATCAACAGCGACACCGCCATATGCACCGCCCCGTGGGTGACCACCGGCGGCCAGGGGATGAACCGCAGCAGTCCCTGAATCAACACGTTGAAAGGATCGCTTCCGAGATCGGCCAGCAAAAACAGAGTGACCCCCAGATGGGCGACGGTCAACCCCGCCAGCAACAGGATCACCCGCGCGATCCACAGCCGTAAAAACCGGTTCATCCGCGGCCCTCCTTTTTTACACCTCATCCGCCTCGCATTTGCTCGGCACCTTCCCCTTTTGGTAAATGCTGATTCTCGCGCAAAATCGGATGACACGTCATCCTGAGCGAAGCGAAGGATCTTAAAAAGCGGCTGGACGGTTAAGATTCTTCGTCGCTTGCGCTCCTCAGAATGACACGCCGAAAGACAAATCGCGTTTCATCTGCCTTGACTTTAAGGGAAGACCTGTCGCCCGCCGGGACTTGTGCGCTTATTCGGCCTTGGTGTCGTCTTCCTCCACCACCGCTTCCAGCGCTTCCCGAAGGGTATCGAGCGGGGTGAGTCCCTTTTTGATCCGCACGGCGAGATAGGGCTTGCCGCCGGCGTTGATCATCACCCGGCCTTTGAGCGCCGCCGACATTTTGCTGCCCAGCTCCAGATCCAGCGTCCGCTGGTAGAGCAGCAGGGAATCCGCCTGCTGCTTGACCTCGTATATCCCGACCGACGCCGCCATATTGCGCAGCAGCGCCACGTCGATAAGTCCCTGCACCGCCTCGGGCGGTTCGCCGAACCGGTCGATCAGCTCGTCGTAGACGTCGAGATAGTCCTCGTGGGTACGGATATCGGCGATCCGGCGGTAAACGTCCAGCCGCTGGGCGTTGGCGGCGATATAGCTTTCGGGAATGTGAGCCGACACCTGAAGATCGATCAGGCACTCGGCCTCGCGGGGCGTCTTCTCCCCTTTTTGCTCGCCCACCGCCTCGGCCAGCAGCCGCAGGTACATATCGTATCCCACCGCCTCCATATGGCCGTGCTGCTGAGCGCCCAGCATATTGCCGGCGCCGCGGATCTCCATATCCCGCATGGCGATCTTGAACCCGGCGCCGAACTCGGTGAATTCCCGCACCGCCTCCAGCCGCTTTTCGGCCACGTCGGTCAGCACTTTTCCCCGCACGAAGGTGAGATAGGCGTACGCCCGGCGGGACGAGCGCCCCACCCGGCCGCGCAGCTGGTGGAGCTGGGACAGGCCGAACCGGTCGGCGTTTTCGATGATCAGGGTATTGGCGTTGGGGATATCCACCCCGGTTTCGATGATGGTGGTGCATACCAGCACGTCGATCTCCTGCTCGAGCATCTGCTGCCAGATATCGGAGAGCTGATCCTCGGTCATCTTGCCGTGGGCGATCCCCACCCGGGCCTCGGGGATCCGCATCTGGATGCCGGCCGCCACCCGCTCGAAGCTTTCCACCCGGTTGTGTAAATAATACACCTGTCCGCCCCGGCGCAGTTCCCGTCTTATGGCGTCCATCACCACGGCGTTGTCGTGCTCGAGCACGTAGGTCTGCACCGGGTGGCGATCCATCGGCGCTTCCTCGATGACCGACATATCCCGCACCCCGCTCATCGCCATGTTGAGAGTACGGGGAATCGGGGTGGCCGACAGGGTCAGCACGTCGACCGCCGGCGCCATTTCTTTTATCCGCTCCTTTTGGGCGACGCCGAAGCGTTGCTCCTCGTCGACGATGAACAGCCCGAGATCCCGGAACGTCACGTCCTTGGAGAGCATCCGGTGGGTACCGATCAGAATATCCAGTTCTCCCGACCGGGCCTTTTTGAGGATGGCCTGCTGTTGTTTGGGGGTGCGGAACCGGCAGAGCATATCGATGTTGACCGGGAACCCTTCAAACCGCTTGATCAGGGTGTTGTAATGCTGAAACGCCAAAATGGTGGTGGGCACCAGAATCACGCATTGCTTGCCCTGCGACACGCATTTGAAGGCCGCCCGCAGCGCCACTTCGGTCTTGCCGAAGCCCACGTCGCCGCACAGCAGCCGGTCCATCGGCACCGGCCGCTCCATGTCCGCCTTGATCTCGGCGACGCACCGCAGCTGATCCTCGGTCTCCTCGTACTCAAACCGGCGCTCAAAATCGTACTGCCACTCGGCGTCGGGATCAAAAGCAAAGCCCGGCGTCGCCATCCGCTGACCGTAGAGCTTGATCAACTGATCGGCGATGTCCTTGACCGCCGTGCGGACACGGGTCTTGGTCTTTTGCCACTCGGTGCCGCCCAAACGGTGGAGCTTCACCTTCACGTCGTCGCCGCTGCCGATGTATTTGGACACCATGTCCATTTGGGTAACCGGCAGATACAACGTGTCACCCTTATCATATTGCAGTTTGATATAATCCTTGACCACACCCTGCACCGTCAGCTGCTGGATGCCCTGGTACAGGCCGATGCCGTGGGCGGCGTGGACGATATAGTCCCCGATATGCAGCTCGGACAGGCTGTGGATCTCGGCGCCCTTATGGCGACCGGCCGCCCGGCGGCGGCGTTTGCCGGCGGTGATCCGCCCGTGGGTGATCAGACAGACCCCGGCGCCGGGAAATTCCGCCCCGGCCGACAGTCCGCCCCGGATAACGGTGATCCGGTTTTTGGGCAGTTCCCCCGGCGAAGGCGCATACAACGCCGGAAGCTCCCGCTTTTGCAGATCCTCCGCCAGCGCCTGCGCCGCTTTTTCCTCCTGCCCGGCCAGCACCAGCGCCGCCATTCCCCGCGCCAGCGCGTCCCGCAGATCCTCGCACAGCAGATCGAGATTGCCCGACCAGACCGGCAGCTGCCGCAGCGTCAGGTTGTAAAGCCCCTTCAGCGGCAAATCGCCGCTCGAGCGGGCAAAGGTATCCAGCAGGATCGCGCCGGCGTCGGAAAGCGCCGCCGTCAGCGCCGTTTCGTCCAACATATAGTCCGACAGTCCCCGGCAAAGCTGCCCCTGCTCCAGCAGGGAACGGATGTCCTCCTGCAGCTGCCAATGGGCGGTGCGCAGCCGTTCCCGCGCCTTCGCCCATTCCGACACGAATACCAGCGCCCCGTCGGCGTAATCAAACAGACTGGCGGGCTTTTCGTAGATCAGAGGGATGTATTTGTCCATCGAGGTGGGCAGACTGCCTCCCCGCAGGCGGTCGACGTCCTGCAGCAGATTGGCTCTGGCGGCCGGGGCGTTTTTGCCCCGCAAAGACGCCGCCAGCGCTTCGATCTTGTCCGCCAGCGCCGCCGGATCATCGTAGCGGATCTCGGCCGCCGGAGCGATGGACACCGTTTTCAGCGGCTCGGTGCGCCGCTGGGTGATCAGATCGAAATAGGACAGGGTATCCACCGCGTCGCCCCACAGCTCCAGCCGCACCGGCGCCGGCAGATCGGCGGAATACATATCGATGATGCCGCCCCTGGCGGCAAACTGACCCGGGCCTTCGATCTGGTCGCACCGCTCATATCCGGCGGCCACCAGCGCCGCCGGCAGATCCGCCACCGGCAGCGTTTCCCCTTCGGTCAGGGTCAGAGTTCGTTCGGCCAGCACCCGCGCCGGCAGGGTGAAGGCGGCCGCCGCGTCGATCGACGCCACCACGACGTCGTATTCCCCGGCCGCCATACGCGCCAGCACGCCCAGGCGCATCTGCTCGTATTCCCTGGACGCCGATTCCATCCGCTGCAGCGCCAGCTCCCGCGCCGGCAGCACCAGCGGCTGACGTCCCAGCGCCGTCAAGTCCTCCGCCAGCCGGGTGGCCTCCGCTTCGTCGGCGGTCAGCACCACCGCCCGGCGGCCCAGCTCGGCCGAAACGGCGGCCACCGTCAGCACCTTGTGGACGTGTCCCAGTCCCGTCAGGGCGCAGGGAAGCCGCCCCGCTCGCGCGTCGGCGACGAGTGAGGCCAGTTCCGGCTGTTTGAGGACAGAGCGTTCGATCACGTTCATAGCGTCACCGGGAAAACCGGTTCATCGCCTCGTCGATCTGCCCCGCGGCGATCAGACAGGCGGCTTCGGCGGCCCGTTTGGCCGCGTCCACCATCACCGGTTGTTCCTCCTTGGTAAATTTAGACAGCACCCACGCCGCCAGATCGTAGTCGGGATGGGGCTTTTCCCCTATCCCGATCTTGATCCGGGGAAACTGATCCGACCCGCTCAGGGTGATGATGCTGCGCATCCCCTTTTGTCCGGCGTCGCTGCCCTTGCGGCGGATGCGGATCGTCCCCACCGGCAGGGACACGTCGTCCAGCAGGACCAGCACCTGTTCGGGCGGCAGCTTGTAAAACCGCATCGCCTCGGTCACCGCCTCGCCGCTGGCGTTCATCATGGTTTGGGGCATCATCAGCAGCACCCGCTTGTCCCCGATTTGGCATTCGCCGCAGTAGGACTTGAAGCGGATCCGCTTGACCTCGGCTCCCAATTCCCGCGCCAGCGCCTCCAGCGCGATGAACCCGGCGTTGTGGCGGGTGGCTTCGTATTTTTTGCCGGGATTGCCCAGCCCGGCGATGAGAAAATCCACCGGCCCGGGCACCGGCTTTTTCTTGAAAAACATGGGATTCCTCCTTGAAAAATCGGCTTAACACGGATCCTTCGCTTCGCTCAGGATGACAGCGCGAGCGGTTGCGGAGAAAATCAAAACACCGTCACGCCCGCAGGAGCGTTGTCATTCTGACGCCGTCAGGCGGAAGAATCCTTACCCGTCCAACACCAAGAAGGACGGACGCAGAGCGCCCGCCCTTGTGTGTTCTCTTCGCTGCGGCGATCAGACAAACATGATCGAGACCGGCTTATCCTCATAGATACGCTCGATCGCCTCGGAAAAGACCGGCGCCACGTCGAGGATCACGAATTTTTCCAGCCGCTTTTCGGGCGGCAGCACGATGGTATCCAGCAGCACCACCTTGTCGATGACGCTGTCGCGGATGCGCTCGATCGCCGGGCCGGACAGCACCCCGTGGGTAGCCGCCGCGGTCACGCTCTTGGCGCCGCCCTTTTCCACCAGCGCCGCCGCGGCGTTGCACAGGGTGCCGGCGGTGTCGATCATATCGTCCACCAGAATGACCTTTTTATCCTTGACGTCGCCGATGATGTTCATCACCTCGCTGACGTTGGCCCGCTGACGGCGCTTGTCCACGATGGCCAGCGACAGATCCAGCCGGGTGGCAAAATTGCGCGCCCGGGTGACCGAGCCGAGATCGGGCGAGACGACCACGTACTCTTCCTTGTGGCCGGCCACGAGATCCCGGAAATAGTTGGCCAGAATCGGCGCACCCAGCAGATGATCCACCGGGATGTTGAAGAAGCCCTGAATTTGCGCCGCGTGCAGATCCATCGTCAGCACCCGGTCGGCGCCGGCCGCGGTGATCAGATCGGCCACCAGCTTGGCCGAGATCGGGTCGCGGGCTTTGGCCTTGCGGTCCTGCCGGGCGTAGCCCATGTAGGGGATCACCGCCGTGATCCGCGCCGCCGACGCCCGCTTGAAGGCGTCCATCATGATCAGCAACTCCATCAGATGATCGTTGACCGGCGCGCAGGTGGATTGCACCACGAACACGTCCGATCCGCGGACCGACTCGTTGATCGATACCGAGATCTCTCCGTCGCTGAAGGTCTTGACCTCCGATTTGCCCATCGGCACGCCCAACGCCTCCGCGATCTTTCCGGCCAGCGCCGGATTGGAATTGGCCGCAAACACCTTGATGTCCTTACCGTGAAAATTCATCGCTTTTACTCGCCTTTCCCCTGTTGATTTTTCCCCGCCGGGTTCCATACGTCTTTATTATGACAAAAATCGAACGACTTTGCAAGGGGTTTCCTGTAATAAAAGTCACAGACTATGCAAACTTTTTTTGTTCAACTCTGTACAAAAGGCCAATTTCCAATTTTTTTGAGAAAAACAATGGAAAAAATGGAAAAACCCTGTTATAATACGTAGTATACCTGTGCGAATGGGCTTTTTGCGCCTTCGCGCGGTCGAAAACTGGTATTTTATTTTACAGGAGGTTTTTCCAACATGAGTCAAAAGTACGTGTACCTGTTCTCGGAAGGCAACAAGGATATGCGCAATCTGCTGGGCGGCAAAGGCGCCAACCTGGCGGAG
>JBMNVL010000074.1:0-9388 GCA_050946775.1 Acutalibacteraceae bacterium | reverse complement strand
CGTGGGGATCTCCTACGAGGAGATCCCCGGGTTTCCCGTGTCCACGGTGGCGTCTCACGCCGGCAAGCTGGTCGTCGGCCGTCTGGCCGGGCAACCGGTCGCTGCGTTGTGCGGACGCGCACATTTTTACGAAGGCTACGGCATGGACGAGGTCGCTTTTTACGTGCGGGTGCTTTCGCTGCTCGGCGTCAGGGGACTGGTGCTGACCAACGCCGCCGGAGCGGTCAACGAGACCTTTCGCCCCGGCGATCTGATGGTGATCGAGGATCACCTGTTTTTTCATTCGCTCAGCCCGGTCCGGGGGGAACACGACCCGGCTTGGGGCGAGCGGTTTTTCGACATGACGCATGCGTATTCCCCGGCGCTGATCGCGCTGGCCGTCCGCCAGGCGGCCGCGATGGATCTGCCGCTGCGCCGGGGAGTGTATTTTTATATGCCCGGCCCGCAGTACGAGACCCCGGCCGAGATCCGCGCTATCCGGGCGCTGGGCGGCGACGCGGTGGGAATGTCCACCGTGCCCGAGGTGATCGTCGCGGCGCAATGCGGGCTGCCGGTGCTGGCCGTTTCCTGCATCACCAATATGGCGGCGGGCATCGCGCCGGGGAAATGGCGCACGACGAGGTGACCCGTACCGCCGCGCAGGCGGCGGATCGGTTCGGCGAGCTGCTGCGGCGGATCGTGGCGGAATGGGACAAGCTTTGCGACGGAGAGGATGACACGATTGGCGCGTGCCCGTGAGAAAAAACAGAATACCGGACAGACCTTTCTGCAGGGCGCGCTGATCCTGTCGGTCGCCGCCGTTATTTCCAAAGTGGTCGGGGCGCTGTTTAAGATCCCGTTGCAAAACATCGCCGGCATGGTGGCCTGGGGACATTTTGAGACGGCCTATCAGTTTTATCTGCCGATCTATACCATCGCCATCGCCGGCTTGCCTTTGGCGGTGGCGCGGATGGTGTCCGAAAGCATCGCGCTGGAACGCTACCGCGACGTGCATACGGTGTACAGGCTGGCCATCCGCATCTTTTTGCTGTGCGGCGTGGTCGGCACTCTGATCATGTGGTTCGGCGCCGACGCCTACGCCGGCTTCGTCGGGATGCCCGAAAGCCGGCGGTGCATCCAGATGATGGCGCCGACGGTGTTTTTCAGTTGTCTGGTGTCGGCACATCGCGGACTGTACGAAGGCACCCGCAATATGATCCCCACCGCGGTGTCCCAGATCATCGAGTCGATGGGCAAGCTGGTTCTCGGCGTCGGTCTGGGCTATCTCGCGCTGTATTGGGGACAGCACCAGTTTGCCGTCGGGCAGCCGGTTTTCGGCGTGATGGCGCACGATCCCGACCAGGCGCTGCTGATCAGCCAGCCGTACGTGGCGGTGGGCGCCATGGCGGGCGTTACCATCGGCTCGGCGCTGGCGTGGGTCTACACCTTGTGGTATCATCACCGGGTAGGGGACGGCGTCACCCGCCAGCAGGTGCTGGCGGCGCCGGCGTCGCGCACGAACAAAGAAGTGTTTCGCGCCCTGATGGCGATCGCCATCCCGGTGACGCTGGGATCGCTGGCGACCCAGCTGACCACTCTGCTCGATACCCTGTCGCTGCAGCGGTGTCTCAAAATCCTGATGGAAGGACCGGGCGGCGCACAGGTGCTGGATATGTACCGCGACCAATTGCAGGCCGCGCGGGTCGATCCGCACAGCGTTGAGGACGTGCTGGCGTGGCTGACCGGTAACCGCGGTACCGCCATGACCTACGTCAATATCGTGCCCAACATCACCCTGACGCTGGGCATCAGCGCCCTGCCGGTGGTCACCTCGGCGTGGACGCTCAAGGACCACAGGCAATTGACCGACACGGTGGAATCCGCCCTGCGGATCACCCTTTTGCTGGCGCTGCCCTGCGGCATTCTGCTGTCGGTGCTGGGCGAACCGCTGATGTATTTCGTATACGGCCGGGAGCATATCTCCCAGGTGGTCGGAATGCTGCTGGCGGTACTGGGCGTTACGACGGTGTTCATCTGTCTGGTGGCGCCCGTCAACGCCATCCTGCAGGCGGTGGGACGGGCGGATCTGCCGGTCAAGATCATTCTGGCCGGCGGCGCGATCAAGCTGGCGCTCAACGTGGCGCTGGTGCTGCAGCCGTGGCTCAACGTCAACGGCTCGTCGCTGAGCACCCTGGCGTGTTATCTCGTGATGGTGGCGCTCAGTCTGCGGGCGGTGCGCAAGGTGGTCGGGGTGCGGCTGCACTGGACGCATATGGCCATCAAGCCGCTGATCGCCGCTGTGATCTGCGGCGGAACGGCTTTTGGACTGGATCGGCTGCTGGAAATGGTGATGTCGCGCCGGCTGTCGACCCTGGTTGCTTGCATTATTGCGGCAATTGTTTATCTAATTGTACTGATTTTGATCCGCGCTTTTACCAAAGATGACATATTGATGCTTCCCAAGGGTAAAAAAATTGCTAAAGTACTTGAAAAATACGGAAAAATAGGTTAGAATACCACTATACACTTGCAGAGAGGTTGGCGGTCGCGGCCATGGCGGTTTCGTTTCCCATCAAGGATTCCTATACGTTGGATGATCTGCGCCGGATCGTGACCATCCTGCGGGCGCCGGACGGCTGTCCCTGGGATCGGGAGCAGACCCATCAGACCCTGTTGACCGACCTGCTGGAGGAGACCTACGAGGCGCTGGACGCCATCCGCCGGGAAGATGTGGCGGATATGCGGGAAGAATTGGGCGACGTGCTGCTGCAGCTGGTCTTTCACAGCGACATCGAGCGGGAACGCGGCACCTTCACCTTCGACGAGGTAATCACCGATATCTGCCGCAAGCTGATCGTGCGCCATCCCCACGTTTTCGGCGACGTGCGCGCCGATACCTCGGGCGAGGTGCTGCAAAACTGGGACGCCATCAAACGGCAGACCAAGGGCGACGCTTCCCGCGCGGATCTGCTGCGCAGTCTGCCGGCGTCGATGCCGGCGCTGATGCGGGCGGCCAAGGTGCAAAAACGCGCCCGCCGCGCCGGATTTGACTGGCCGGACGTTTCGGGCGCCTGGCAGGCGCTGGAATCGGAGACCCGGGAGCTGGAGCAGGCGATGCGGGACGGCGATTCCGCCGCGGTGGAGGAAGAGCTGGGCGATCTGCTGTTTTCGGCGGTCAACGTCTCCCGGTTTTTGTCGGTTGACGCCGAGCAGGCCTTGACCGGCGCCACCGAAAAATTCATTTCCCGATTCGAGCAAATGGAGCGATTGGCCGGAGAAAAGGGCGTGGATATGGGCGCCGCCTCTCTGGAACAGCTCGATGCGTTGTGGGACGAGGTCAAGCTTCGCTCCCGCGCCTAAAACCGTTCCAAAAGCGGTTTATCCGCTGGAAGATAAATTATCAGGAGGTTTGCATCATGAACAAAGTTGAACTCATCGCGGCTGTCGCTGAAAAAGCCGGCCTGACCAAGAAGGACGCTGAGAAAGCGGTTTCCGCCGTTCTGAGCTCCGTCGTGGACGCTGTCGCCAAAGGCGACAAGGTTTCGGTCATCGGCTTCGGCACCTTCGAAGTCCGTGAGCGCGGCGCGCGCACCGGCCGCAATCCCCGCACCAAAGAGACCATCAAGATCCCGGCTTCCAAACAGCCCGTTTTCAAAGCCGGCAAAGCCTTTAAGGACGCTGTGAAATAAGCGTATTTTAGGTTAGGTCAAGGCCCGGAGACGGTTTTTCCGTTTCCGGGTCGTTCCTTTGCAATCCATCACCGTGTCCGATCGACCGCTTTGGGCGTATACTGGTAATAACGACCGGACGAGGAGAGAACATATATATGAACCAACGAAGCTATCGCTCTACCCGCAACGCCTGTTATACCGGCTTTGTGGTGCAGGCGATCGTCAACAATCTGGCGCCCATCCTGTTTATCATTTTTCAAACCGAACTGAAGATCAGTTATACCATGATCAGCAATCTGGTGCTGATCAATTTCGTCACCCAGCTGGCGGTGGATATGCTGTCGGTCAAATTTGTCGACCGGATCGGATACCGCCCGCTGCTGGTGGCGTCGCATTTGTTCTGCGGAGTGGGACTGATCCTGCTGGGACTGCTGCCCCGGTGGCTGCCGGTGCCCTACGTGGGACTGGTGATCGCGGTGATCGTCTACGCCGTCGGCGGCGGGTTGATCGAGGTGCTGGTCAGCCCGACGATCGAAAGCCTGCCCAGCGATCACAAGGCGGCCGCCATGAGCTTGCTGCATTCCTTTTATTGCTGGGGACAGGTGGCGGTGGTGCTGATCTCCACGCTGGCGCTGCGGCTGATCGGCCACGTGCACTGGATGTGGCTGCCCATTTGCTGGTCGGTATTGCCCCTGCTCAACGCGGTCAATTTTCTGAGCGTGCCGCTGGTGGAGCCGGCGGCGGAAGAAAAAGGCTCCACCCTGCGGGAATTGTTCAGCGCCCGGTTCTTTTTGATCGCGCTGGTTTTGATGACCTGCGCCGGCGCCAGCGAACTGGCGATGAGCCAATGGGCGTCGCTGTTCGCCGAAAAGAGCTTGGGCATTTCCAAGGTGCTGGGCGATCTGCTCGGGCCGTGTATGTTCGCGGTGCTGATGGGCGCCGGACGGATGCTGTACGGCCTGTACGGCCACCGGGTGAAGATCCATGCGGCGCTGACCGGCTGCGCGGCGTTGTGCGTGGCGGCCTATCTGCTGACCGCCCTGTCACCCTGGCCGATGATGTCGCTGGTGGGATGCGGCTTGTGCGGGCTGTCGGTCAGTTTGATGTGGCCGGGGGTGTTCAGCCTGTCGGCGGCCTCCTTCCCGCGGGGCGGTACCGCCATGTTCGCGCTGCTGGCGATGTTCGGGGATCTCGGCTGTTCCTTTGGCCCGTGGCTGGCGGGCGTAATGAGCGACGTGGCGGAGCAAACCCCGTCGCTCGGTATGGACAGCCTGAAATTCGGCATTCTGATCGGCACGGCGTTTCCGTTGCTGATGACGGCGCTGCTGCTCGCATACCGGGCCAGACGCAGAGCCAAAGTACACGCCTGATCGAAAAACGCGGGGGAATGCCGACTGTCCCAAGGGACAGTCGGCAAGTTATGCGTTCCGTGTACGGACCGTTAAGAGCCCTGCGGGCGTTATGAAGGGCTTCGCCGTGTTTTGATCCGGATGCCGCGCAGATCTTCGTCTACGCTATTGTAATGGAATAAAAAGCCTAAGCCCCGAACCGTAAAGGCTCGGGGCTTTCCATTATGCTTTATGCTTACATGACGAACTGGAACGCGCAAAAGGCGGCGTAGATCGCCAGCAGAATGATTCCCTGCCAGCGGGAGAGCTTGCCCCGGATCAGCGCCGGCACTGTCAGCAGGAGCATGACGACCAGCATCAACGGGACGTCGATCACCAGTGAGGCGTTGATTCCCGCCACGGTTTTTTCGCTCGGCAGAGCAAAAGGAGACAGGGTAACGGCGGCGCCGCTGACCAGCACCAGATTGAACAAATTGGCGCCGATGATGTTGCCCAGCGACAGCGCGCCGTGGCCCTTGGCCAGCGCCGTGATGGCGGTAACCAGCTCGGGCAGGGAAGTGCCCAGCGCCACGAAGGTCAGCGCGATCACCGATTCCGGCACGCCGACTCCTTTGGCCAGCAGGGTGCCGTTGTCCACCAGCAGCCGCGCGCCGATGGCGATCAGCACCGCGCCCACCACCAGCAGCGCGACCTGCTTGAAGGGCGAGCCGGACAGCTCGGTTCCTTCATCGTCCGATTCCTCCACCGGCGTTTGGCGGGTCTGGCGCACCGTAACGACCATATAGACCGCGAACGTCCCCAGCAGGATCAATCCGACCCACCGGGCAAATTCCCCCGCCAGATACGCCACCGCCGCGTAAAAGACCGCAGCGGCAAAGAAGAACGCGACCGGGGTGCGCAGAGTGCGGCGATCCACCCGGGCCGGGCGAATGGCGATCGTCAGCGCGGCGATCAGCGCCGTGTTGCATATGATAGAGCCGATGGCGTTGCCGTAAGCGATCTCCCCGTGGCCGCCGACCGCCGACGTCGCCGACACCATTACCTCGGGCAGGGTGGTGCCGATGGATACCACGGTGGCGCCGATCAACAGCTCGGGCACCCGAAACCGGCGGGCGATCCCGGCGGCGCCGTCGACGAACCAGTCGCCGCCTTTGATCAGCAGCACCAGTCCCACCGCAAACCACAAAATGGCCAATCCCATCTTTGTCTCTCCTTTTTTACACGCTACACGCCATCATAACACACTTTGTCCGCAAATGCAAGAGCGGAGCGCCAAACGTGCGCCCCGCTCTTTCAAGAGCCGTAAAAAGAAAAAAGCGCCAAGGGGCGCGCAGATTCAGAATTTACGAATCTGCGCGCCCCAAAAGCGGTCGTTCCTTTGCCTTGGCGGCGCAGACGCCGGCCCATTCGCAGTCGCCGCAGATCTCCTTCAGCCGGCCGGGACGCAGGATCCGCTGATCCGCCAGCGTCCGCCATTGCGACCAGGAGCGTTGCTCACCCGGGGAAAGGGCGCATAACGCCGTCACCGCGGCGTCGTAGCGGCGAACCTTGTCCTCGGTATCGCAGACGCCGTCCCGGTTGTGGGGACAAGCGGCGCAGATATCGTCGGCGCCGGCGGCGATCACAGCCGCATCGCCGCCGTTCAGCGCCCGGTGGACGGCGCTCATTTGTGAAACGAAGGCGTCGTCGTACCCTTTGCCCTCAAAAAAGGTCAGGCAAAGCAGATGGTGCGGCCTAATCGAAAATACGGACATAGCGCGGCACCCGGACGCTGATGAACAGCGCGGCGGCGATCTTGAGCAGATCGGGCAGGATAAAGGGGACGACGCACCAGCCCAGCGCCGTCGCAAGACCGATGGCGCCGGCGGTGCGGGCGTAGACGATCATAAACCAGGCCGTGCCGAAGGTATAGCAGACGATCAGCCCCGCCGCCATGGCGATAAGCTGGCTCCACCATTTTTTGCCCAGCAGCTTAACGATCAGCCAATACGCCAGGGCGGTAAAAAGAAAGCCGATCAGATACCCGCCGGTGGTGCCCAGCAGCACGCCCATTCCGCCCGAAAACCCGGCGAACACCGGCACGCCGACGGCGCCGAGCAGCAGATAGACAAGGATCGCCAGCGTACCGCGTTTTCCGCCCAGCAGTCCCACGGCGCAAAACACCGCGAAGGTCTGCAGGGTAAACGGCACCTGGGTGGGGATGGAGATCCACGAGCAAACGGCGATCAGAGCGGCAAACATGGCGACGTACGCCATATCCAAGATCCGTTTGGCGGTTTTGGAAGGAGCGGCAGGGGTCATATCGTCAGCCTCATTTCTGAATATTTCGCCTTTCAGTATACCCGATGGCCGTCAAAATGTCAACCAAAAAATAGCAAACGGGTGACAATAGAAAAACCGTTGGACAATAGAAAAACCGTTGCAATCCGCCGCCTTGTTGCGTATAATAAGAAGAAAAACGCAGCGGGAGAACGGTATGCAATATCGTAAGGACAAATACGGACATGAAATATCCATCCTCGGCTACGGGTGTATGCGCTTTACCCAGACCAACCGGCAGGTGGATCTGGACAAGGCCGAGCGGGAGATCCTGATCGCTTACAACGCCGGGGTCAACTATTTCGACACCGCGTACATCTATCCCGGAAGCGAGGCGGCGCTGGGCGAGATCCTGCGCCGCAACGGCATCCGGGACAAGGTGACCATCACCACAAAGCTTCCCCATTATATGATCCGCTCCACGGCGGATCTGGACAAATATTTTCACGAGCAGCTCGCCCGGCTGCAGACCGATCACGTCGAGTATTATCTGATGCATATGCTCAACGATGAGGCCACCTGGGACAAGCTGAGGGGGCTGGGGATCCTCGATTGGCTGAAGGAGAAAAAGCAAAGCGGCACCATCGGCCAGGTCGGGTTTTCCTATCACGGCGGCGCGGATGAGTTTTGCCGGCTGATCGACGCTTACGACTGGGATATCTGCCAGATCCAGTACAACTATATGGACGAGTACTCTCAGGCCGGACGGCGGGGACTGGACTACGCCCACAAAAAAGGGATCCCGGTGGTGATCATGGAGCCGCTGCGAGGCGGTCGGCTGGTCAGCCGTCTGCCGGAAAGCGCCAAGCGGATCTTTGCCGCGCATCCGGTGGCGCATACCCCGGCGCAATGGGCGTTTCGCTGGTTGTGGGATCAGCCGCAGGTCACCTGTGTGCTGTCGGGGATGAACAGCGAGGAGATGGTGCGCGACAACGTGCAGACCGCCTCCGAGGCGGCGGCAGGGGAGCTGACCGACGCCGACAAACGGATGCTCTCCCGGGTGGTGGACGCCATCAACGCCCGCATGAAGGTGGGGTGTACCGGCTGCGGCTACTGTATGCCCTGTCCGCGGGGAGTGGACATTCCCGGGGCGTTCTCGGCGTACAACCGGCGGTATTCCGAAAGCCGGTTCTGGGCAATGAAGGATTATTTTATGTGCACCGCTTTGCGCAGGGAATCCACCGCCGCGTCCCAATGTATCGGCTGCGGCAAGTGCGAGCGGCATTGTCCCCAGCACATCCCCATCCGCAAGCAGCTCAAGCAGGTCAGCCGGCATCTGGAGGGCCCGGTCTACAAGCTGGCGCGGTGGATCGTCAAGCGCAAAAAGATCTATTGAAGCAAAACGGTTGGCATTTCTTTGAAAATGGTGTATACTGTGTTTGGATAAAGGAGTGAGCGGAATGAATCTGGAAGAGATCCGTCAACAGACCCGTCAGATTTTGAGCGAGCTGCTGGATACGGCTCAGCCCAAGGCCGGGCAGATCCTGGTGGTGGGCTGCTCGTCCAGCGAGATCGCCGGCGGCGTTATCGGCCGTCAGTCGGCGCCCGAACTGGCGAGGGCGGTTTTGGAAGACATCCTGGCGTTGACCCGCGACAGGGGACTGGTGCTGGCGGCGCAATGCTGCGAGCATCTCAACCGTGCCCTGATCGTCGAGCGGACGACCGCCGAGCGGTACGGGCTGGAGGAGGTCTGCGTCATCCCGCGCATCCACGCCGGCGGCTCCTTCGCCACGGCGGCGTGGGAAGCGATGGCCGATCCGGTGGCGGTGGAATCGGTGCGCGCCCACGTCGGGATGGATATCGGCGATACCCTGATCGGGATGCATCTGCGCCCGGTCGCGGTGCCGGTGCGCACGGCGCTGGGGCAGATCGGGCAGGCCCACGTTACCTGCGCGCGCACCCGTCCCAAGCTGATCGGCGGCGCCCGCGCCTACTACGGGGAAACGCCGGTTCGCTGAATTTGCACAATACGAACGCCCGGAAGCACCAGACTTCCGGGCGTTCGCTTTGCGAGGACGAAAAAGCTTACTTCAGGCCGTTTTCGTACTGCTCGATCATCTTTTTGACCAT
>JBMNVL010000073.1:0-9524 GCA_050946775.1 Acutalibacteraceae bacterium | reverse complement strand
AAGAACGGAAAGAAGAGTGAAAAGTGAAAAGAGAAGAGTGAAGAGTACAAAAAGAAAAAGCCGCTGACGCGACTTTTTCTTTTTGGTCGGAGTGGGGAGACTCGAACTCCCGGCATCCTGGTCCCAAACCAGGCGCCCTACCAACTGGGCCACACCCCGTTATGGTGCCGCTGGCGGGACTTGAACCCGCACACCGTTTCCGGCCAGGGATTTTAAGTCCCTTGTGTCTGCCGATTCCACCACAGCGGCATAATACACCGGCTATTTTACCGCATTTCGCGGGTGGTGTCAAGTCGTCCGCGGGGCGGGAGAGCGGCATTTTCGCGGAATTCGGCGTCTTTCTCTTGACAAAGGCGCCGTTTCCGTTAAAATAAAAGAAAGAGATTTCCATCGGAAAGGCGATGAGGATATGGCCGACAAACCCAATCAACTGGTCAGCGCCATTTTGGACAGTTATAAGCAGCATCCCCTGACCAGCCGGATCGACGCGGAGAACATCCCCAACAAGGACGCCGTGATTGAAATCGTCGAGCGGCTGCGGCGGGTGCTGTTTCCCGGGTTTTTCGATCAGACCCGGGTGCAGACCGATTATCTGCCCTACATCTTGGGCGAACAACTGGAATTTATCCAATACCATCTGAAAAAGCAGATCGCCCGGGCACTGGGCAGCGTCGGCGACTGCGGAGACCGTTCGCAAGCTGAATTGATGGAAAAGGCGGACGAGCTGACCGGCGCGTTTTTGCGCAAGATCCCCGATCTGCGGGAGGTGCTGGCCACCGACGTGCAGGCGGCTTATGACGGCGATCCCGCCGCCTACAGCACCGAGGAGATCATCTTCTCCTATCCCGGGCTGTACGCCATCACCGTCAACCGCATCGCCCACGAGCTGCATCTGCTGGGGGTGCCGATGCTGCCCCGGATGATGACCGAACACGCCCACAGTGTTACCGGCATCGACATCCATCCCGGCGCGACCATCGGCCGGTATTTCTTCATCGACCACGGCACCGGCATCGTCATCGGCGAGACCACCACCATCGGAGACAACGTCAAGATCTACCAGGGGGTGACGCTGGGCGCTCTGTCCACCCGCAAGGGTCAGCAGCTCAAGGGCGTCAAGCGCCATCCCACCATCGGGGACAACGTCACCATTTATTCCGGCACCAGCATCCTGGGCGGCGACACGGTGATCGGCAACGGGGTGACCATCGGCGGCAACGCCTTTATCGTCAGCTCGGTGGCGGCCGGCACCAAGGTCAGCGTGAAAAATCCCGAGCTGCAGTACAGCGGCGGTGAATCCGCTGAAATGCGGCAGGGCGAGTTTTGGGACTGGGTCATCTGAAAAAAGAGAAAAGGCTTGGGATCAGCGATCCCAAGCCTTTTTCGTTTACAGATTCTCGTTTTTCAGCGCGTCGATGGGGTTGTCCTTTTTGATCTTGCCGGCGGCGTAGAGCATGGTGGCGAACACCACGGCGAAAACGCTGCCCACCGCGATCGCCACGCTGGTCCACGGGACGTAAAACCCGATGCGCACCGACGCGTCGGTGACCCGCCAGATCAAGTAGGTGATCAGCACCGAGGCGGGCAGACCCCAGACCAGCCCCTTGACGCCGTAAATGACGCATTCGTAGCGCATCATCTTGCCAAAGCCCTTGTCCGACAGGCCGATGGATTTGAGCATGGCGAATTCCCGCCGGCGCAGGGAAATGTTGGTGGAGATGGTGTTGAAGACGTTGGCGGCGGCGATCAGGGAGATCAGGATGATGAACCCGTAGGCGAATACCCGCACCACCGTCACCAGGGTGCGCTCCTGCTCCTGATAGGCGGCTACGTCGCTCAAGTAGCCGGAGCTCCAGCCGTTCTCCTCCAGCGTTTTCTTCATTTGCTGATATACCCGGGCGTGATCATCAGCGGTAAAGGCGAAGGAGATCATCCGGCTTTCGGACCGGTCGGGCGGCAGATGCGCCGCGGCGGCGTCCTTCATGCTGAACGGATACAGCAGGACAAACGCGGTCTTTGGCAGGGCAAAGGGCTGTTCCCGGATCAGCGCGCCCACCGTCAGATCGGTGGAAAGCGCTGATTCAGTCTGCGGAACCTTTTTGAACTTGCTCTCATCGCCGTTGCCGGCCCAATACGCCTCGATCTCATCCTCCGGATAGTAGACGTCCGTCCGACTGCCGTCCGGATCTTCCTCGTAATAGATCCAGCGATAGCCCGGATAGTCCCGCGGGTAGACCGCGGGCAGAACGGCGGGGATCCGGCTCTCGTCCAGCACCCGCGCCGTATACCATTGCCGGGGTTCGTTTTCCGCAAAATAATCCTGCGTGATCTCGTTGTACAGCAGCGCCCGGGGTGCGTCGGCACGGTGATAGTCCGCCGGATCGATCCCGTTGTCCCTGCAGATCCGGTCGAAAGCGGCGTCGTTCACGAACGCCAGACTGGCGTATTGCTCGTATCCGGAGCCGTCTGTCCGAAAAACGCTGAAGGGCAGCGCCTTGTATGCGTCACTCACCATATCGGCGGCGATCGTAAGCCATTGCTCCTGCGTTTGGACGTACATGGACTGCTTTACCCCGTCCGCCGCGGACAGAGCGCTCAGCACCTTGTCGGGATCGGCGTCGTCGGCGTACATGGCGAATTCGACGTCCCGCTGGCTGTTGCCGGCGGTATAGCTCTCCACGCTGTCGGTCAGATACGCGCAAAAGGAGGAAGCCGAGATGAACAGCGTGACGCTCAAAAACAGGGAGAGGACGGTGGAGCGGTAGCGCTTGCGGTTGCGTTTGAAGTTTTTGGCGGCCATCGTCCCCTCAAACCCGAACAGTTTTTGGGTCAGCCGGGAGGTTTTGACCGACCGGCTCTTGATTTGGATATCCTTCGACTGACGGATGGCGTCGATCGCCGATACCTTCATCGCCCGACGGGCCGGGACCCACGCCGCGATCATGGTGGTGATCAGGCAGACCGCCGCGGCGATGATCAGCGCGGTGGGGTTGAGCACCAGCTCCATGCGGGTGCTGCCGCCGTAAATCAGCAGGGAAGCGAACGCGTTCCGCAGCGCCCACAGGGTGATCCCGATGCCGGCACATCCCACCAGCAGTCCCGCCGGGATGCCGACGGCGCAAAGCAGCAGCGCCTCGTACAGCACCGCGCCGCGGATCTGTTTTTTGGCGGCGCCCACCGATTTCAGAATCCCGAACTGCCGGGTGCGTTCGCCCACGGAGATGGAGAAGGAGTTGTAGATCAGCGCGATCGACCCGAAGGCGATCAAACAGATTAAAATCGCGGCAAAGCCGTACAGGGTGGTGGCAATGCGATTGTTGCGCAGCGCGCCGCTGAGCTGCAGCAGATCGGTATGGGCAAACCAGTCGCCGCTGCCCGACCGGGCTTCCATAAACCGGTAAAAACCCGCCGGATGCCGCACCGAGAAAAAGAGCATACACCGGCCGCTGCCGCCGCCGGCGGTAAAGGCCATATAGCCGGGGCATTCGTACGGCTCGATGGCGGAGCTCATCCGCTCGCAGACGCCCACCACGGTGTAGGTGATCGGGCGGGGAGAGGCGATGGCTTCCTCCTGCGGTGCGAAGGCGCTGTCGACCGGCAGCTCGTACCCGTCGCTCATCCGCCGGCCGACGTTCAGCGTCAGGGTGTCGCCCACCTTATACGCCGCGCCGCCGTTTTCGCCCAGATGCGCCGGCAAAACGATCTCGCCGGCGTTTTGGGGCATCCGCCCGCTTTGCAGATGAAAGGCGACCAGATCGGACGGCTGGTCGCCGATCGACTCGATCAGCAGGTACGGCTTATAGTCGTTTTGATTGTCGATCTCGGCCCAGCCGACCTGCTGCCAGACGGTGCTGTCGGCAATCTCCCCGTCGGCGGCGATCATCCGCGCCCCGTCGGCGGTCAAGCCGTAATAGCACCCGTGCCAACCGCCGCTGGCCTCGATCTCGCCCCGCAGCAGAAACTGCAAGCCGCTGTAAGCGCCCTCCACCACGGCGGTGGTCAGCGCCATCGACAGCATAATGCCGATCACGGTCACCAGCGTGCGGGTGCGGTTTTGCCGCAGGCAACGGCGGGTAAAGCGATAAAACACGTTCATCCGCTCACCTCCGGATCCGCTCGTCTCGCACGATGCGGCCGTCGTCCAGCGCGATGATCCGGTCGGCCTGCCGGGCGATCGACTCGTCGTGGGTGATGACGATCAGCGTCTGGCCGTATTGGCGGTTGGACATTTTCAGCAGCTCGACGATCTCCTGGCTGTTGCGGGAATCGAGATTGCCGGTCGGCTCGTCGGCCAGCACCACCGCCGGTGCGTTCATCAGCGCCCGGCCGATGGATACCCGCTGCTGCTGACCGCCGGACAGCTGGTTGGGCAGGTTGTGCTGCCGATCCTCCAGCGCCAGGGTGTGCAGCAGCTCGTCCAGCCGCTCCTGGTTGACGGCGCGCCCGTCCATCAGCACCGGCAGGGTCATATTCTCCACCACGTTCAGCACCGGAATCAAATTGTAAAACTGATAGATCAGCCCGACCTGCCGCCGGCGAAAGACGGCCAGTTCTTCCTCGGTTTGGGCGTACACGTCCTGCCCGTTCATCCACACCTTGCCCGCGGTCGGCCGATCCACACCGCCCAAAATGTGCAGCAGGGTGGATTTTCCCGATCCCGACGGCCCGACGATGGCCAGAAACTCGCCCTGCGCCACCGTGAAGGACACGCCGTCCAGCGCCCGCACCTCGGTTTGTCCGGCGCCGTAGATCTTGGCCAGACGTTCCACCTTCAAAATGTCCATGAAAACGCCTCCTTTTGTCTTTCTGAGAACAGTATAGCACGATTGCGTGAAAATGGGTGGCGTTTGCCGCCATTGTCAGAAAACCGTCAGTTTTTTGAAAAAAACGTAAAAACGCGTTTTATCATATTCTGGCAGGAATAGCGCCGCCGGATCGGGCCATAGTAACGGATGGAAAGTACCAAGCTTTCCGATCGGAAAAGGAGTGGTTATTTTGACCCGCAATACACGACTGGCCGCTCTGGCGGCGGCTACGGTGATGATCAGCGGCGCGTTCGCCGGGTGCAAGGCGATGAACAACAGCGGCGCCAACCGCAACGGCACCACCTCCGACAGACGGTCGACCACCTCGACCGTGTCGGACGGAGCGGTGACCACCACCCCGACGGGCGACGGGGTGATCGACGATATCGTCGACGGAATGTCCAACGTGTGGGACACCGTCAGCACCGGCATCGACGACGCCATCGACACCGTCAGCACCGCCATGAACGGCAACTGATCCAAAAAAATCCCCGATGCGATCGCATCGGGGATTTTTTGTGTGTAAGAAAACTTACTTCAGCTCGACCTTCGCGCCGGCTTCTTCCAGTTTCTTCTGGATCTCCTCGGCCTCGTCCTTGGAAGCGCCTTCCTTCACAGCCTTGGGAGCGCCGTCGACCAGCTCCTTGGCCTCTTTCAGGCCCAGGCCGGTGATCTCGCGGACAACCTTGATGACGTTGATCTTGTTGGCGCCGACTTCGGCCAGAACCACGTCGAACTCGGTCTTCTCCTCAGCAGCGGGAGCGGCACCGGCAGCCGGAGCGGCGGCAACGGCGACGGGAGCGGCGGCGGAAACGCCGAATTCCTCTTCCAGGGCTTTGACCAGCTCGGACAGCTCCAGAACGGTCAGGGCTTTGACGTCCTCGATCAGTTTCAACACTTTATCAGACATTTTTTGTTCCTCCAAATCAAATTATTTTTGGTTTTTGTGTACGCGGCTCTCCGGCCGCCGGGGAAACGAATGGGGTCACGCGCTTTGCTTTTCGGCAATGGCGTTGAGAGCGCATACCAGACCGCGCATGGTGCCGTTCAGGACACCGACGAAGCCGCTGATCGGGGCGTTCAAGCCGCCCAGCACCTTGGCCACCAGCACCTCTTTCGGGGGCATTTTGGCCAACTCGTGGACCGCTGCGGCGTCGACGACTTTCCCTTCGACGAAACCGGCCTTGACCTTAAAGGTATCGCTCTTGTCGTTGTCGGCGTACTCGCACAGGATCTTGGCGGCGGCCACGTGATCGTCCGGGCTGATGGCCAGGGCGGTGGTGCCTTCCAGCACGCTGTCGAGATCGCTCAGTCCGGCAATATCGTTGGCGCGGCGGAGCATGGTGTTCTTCACGACCGCGTACTCCACGCCGGCTTCACGCAGTTGGCGGCGCAGCTTGGTGTCGTTTTCCACGGTGATACCCTGGTAGCTGACCACCACGCCGGCGACCGAGCCCTTCAGCTTTTCAGCCAGTTGCTCAACGTATGCCTGTTTTTCCTGCAATACTTTCTCGCTTGGCAATTCCTTTTCACCTCCTGTTGAATTCTGCCGTCTTCAACAAAGAAAAACCCTCCGGGTGGAAATCCACAGGGAGGGTGGCAAAAACCAAACCACGGATCACGCGATCCGAAAGCGTTTCGTTTGCGCCTATCTGCCTCGGCAGGCGGCCGCAGCCGTTAGATCCCCAAAGAGGATACCTGCTGTCTGTGGAAGAACAGCGATGTTCATTATAACCAAAGCCAAAGGCTTTGTCAAGAGGCTGATCGAAAAATAATCAGCCGATCTTGGCGGGATTGATCTTGATGCCGGGGCCCATGGTAGAGGCCACGGTGCAGGAGCGGATGTACTGACCCTTGGACGCGGCGGGCTTGGCGCGCACGATGGCGCCCAGCAGCGCGTCGAAGTTCTCCTGCAGCTTTTCGGCACCGAAGGAAACCTTGCCGATGGGGCAGTGGATGATGTTGGTTTTGTCCAGACGGTACTCGATCTTACCGGCCTTGGCGTCGGTCACGGCCTTCGCCACGTCGGGGGTAACGGTACCGGCCTTGGGGTTGGGCATCAGACCACGCGGGCCGAGCACTTTACCCAGACGACCGACAACGCCCATCATATCAGGGGTCGCGATCACGACGTCGAAATCCATCCAGCCGCCGTTGATCTTGGCGATGGTCTCCTCGTCGCCGATGAATTCGGCGCCGGCGTCCTGCGCGGCCTGGACCTTGTCGCCCTTGGCGAAGACCAGCACCCGCATGGTTTTACCGGTACCGTTGGGCAGCACCACCGCGCCGCGGACCTGCTGATCCGCGTGACGGCTGTCGACACCCAGTTTCACATGCACTTCAACCGTCTCGTCAAACTTGGCCTTGCCGGTCTTGACGGCCAGATCCAACGCCTCGCTGATGTCGTACAGGTTGTTGCGCTCGAACAGCTTGGCGCTGTCCACGTATTTTTTACCGTGTTTCATTGGTTGTATCCTCCCTGTTGATACTCCGGACGTGCTTTCACGCCGGTGAGTGGTAAAATCGGAATGGTTGAGATGTTCCTCCCACCCAAAGCGGATCAGTCGACGACTTCAACGCCCATGCTGCGCGCGGTACCGGCGATCATGCTCATCGCGGACTCGATGTTGGCAGCGTTGAGATCGGGCATTTTGGTTTCGGCGATCTTCTTGACCTGGTCGCGGGTGATCTTGGCGACCTTGGTCTTGTTCGGCACGCCGGAAGCGGTCTCGATGCCGCAGGCCTTTTTGATCAAAACCGCCGCGGGCGGGGTCTTGGTCACAAAGGTGAACGAACGGTCGGCATACACCGTGATGACGACGGGAATGATCAGACCCGCGTCGTTCTTCGTGCGTTCGTTGAATTCCTTCGTAAAAGCCATGATGTTGACGCCGTGCTGACCGAGAGCCGGTCCGACAGGGGGCGCCGGCGTGGCTTTGCCGGCCGGAATTTGCAGTTTAATGTACCCGGTTACTTTTTGAGCCATTTTTTCTTGCACCTCCAAAAATCGTGGTCAATGGCGGAACGGCTGCCGGCGAGTCAGCCTCGCGCCGTTCCTCCCACAGCCGGAAGAGTGTCCGGCACACGGTAAAAAGCGGAAACCCGCTTGTTACGTCAAAAGGACGTTCAGTCCATGGGCTCGGCCTGATCCAGCTCCAGCTCGACCGGCGTTTCCCGGCCGAACATGGAAATGGTGACCCGCACCATGTTCTTTTCGATGTCGAGCTCGTCCACCACGCCGGAGAAATTCGCCAGCGGGCCGTCGACGATCCGCACCGTGTCGCCAACCTTGTAGGTCACTTCCACCTCGTGCTTCTCCACTCCCAGCGCGGCGACTTCCGCCTCGGTCAGGGGAGTGGGCTTGCCGTTGGGACCGACGAAGCCGGTACAGCCGTGGATGTTGCGCACCACGTACCAGCTGTCGTTGTACATGACCATTTTCACCAGCACGTAGCTGGGGAACAGTTTGCGCTCGTGTTCTTTTTTCTTGCCGTCCTTGATCTCCACGACCGTTTCGGTCGGGACACGGACTTCCTGGATCCAATCCTGGAGCTTACGGTTCTCCACGATCTTTTCCAGATTGGTGGCTACCTTGTTTTCATAGCCGGTCTGGGTTTGCACCACATACCAGCGCGCTTCATCCGCCATCGTTCATCCTCCTTGTTGCGCGTAACGACGCGCGATCACACCATCAGGTTGATCAGGGCGGACAGACCGAAGTCGACAACGGCAATCACGACGCCCAGCACGACGCACATCGCCAGCGTAACGCCGGTGTTGCGCACCACAGCGGGAAAGGTGGGCCAAATGATCTTTTTGAACTCTCCCTTGGTATCACGGAAGAATTTGCCCATCTTTTTGCCCGCGCCGGGTCCTTTTTTGCTGGTGTCTTTCGCGGTTTTCTTGACTTCATCAGCCATGGGGAACCCTCCTTCTTACGAAGGATCGCGGGGCGATCCTTACTTGGTTTCTCTGTGCGTGGTGTGCTTGCGGCAGAAACGGCAATACTTCTGCAGCTCCAACCGATCCGGATCGTTTTGCTTGTTCTTCATCTGGTTGTAGTTGCGCTGCTTGCATTCCGTGCAGGCCAGAGTGATCTTGACGCGTTTACCTTTACCAACAGCCATTTTAACGGCACCTCCCGATATTCGGAATTTTCAATAGCCTCCCTCAAGGGGTGAACACCCGCAAAAACGGGCGCAAAAAAATAAGCCCCTTTTGAGGTAATACCTACTATAACACAGATCGCGCAACCGGTCAAGAACTTTTTTGAAAAAATTTTTTGGCTGATCTGCGACAAGGATACAACGCCTGTCAAATAGAATAATAAAAAAGGGTCTTGCGTTTTTGATAGTGGTGTGTTACAATATTTCATACAGAAAAAGGAATACTCTATTCCTTTATCATTATGCGAGTTATTACGCAAAGGAGTGTTCGCTATGAAAAAGCCCTATATCGTGCCGGACGCAGAGCTGGATCGGTTTGCTTTCGCCGATGTGCTGACCACGTCGCCCGATCCTATTGGAAGCGGCGACGGAGCGGACGACACCCTCGACGACTGACCGTTACGGTCTTTTCAAAGCGCCCCTTGGACACGACTGTGTTCAAGGGGCGCTTTTTCTTTTCATAAAACAACCACTGGCTCTGCCAGTGGGTAAAGAGCTTTAGCTATGGACAGAATAAAAACTCCTTGTTATATTTGAAGTTGAGGTTCGCCAA
>JBMNVL010000072.1:0-9555 GCA_050946775.1 Acutalibacteraceae bacterium | reverse complement strand
GATAAGTTATCATTTGAAGTGCAACACTCAAAATAATAGTAGACTTCATAACAACCAAAGTGTAAAATGTAGTCACCACAACAAACAGATACACGGAGGTTGCTATGAAGTCCTACACTCATTTTACACTATCTGAACGAAAATATCTACAAAAACTTTTGAGCGACGGTCTCAGCATGCGGAAAATCGCCGCTATCCTGGAAAGATCTCCGTCTTCCGTCAGTCGTGAGATCCGTCGCAACAAGGCGGCTTTTCGTCCGCACGGAAAGCCGGATAACCTTTACTGGTATAATCACTGGCGCGCTCAAAACCTCTATATCCGCCGCCGTCGTGAGCAGCATCGTCGCGCCTTGCTCCCCAATACCGAGGAATGGTCTTTTATCCTCAACGGCTTGCACCAGTATTGGTCCCCGGAATCTATTTGCGGTCGCTGGCAGCTTCTTTATCCCGATCGGCACCGACTCAGTGTGTCAACCATTTACCGATATATTTATCGCGGAGAACTACCGAATATAGCGCCCAAAACACATCTTCGACGACGCGGTAAACGCCATCAAACCAGAAACGCCAACTACAACACCATTCAACCGGATCATATCATTCCGCAATGGCCCACGAGTATTAAAAGGCGAGAACGAATCGGTGATTGGGAAGGTGACACGGTATACGGCGCCGTTGGTAAAGGATTATTGGTAACACTGGTAGACCGAAAAAGTCGTTACCTTTGCGCCGGGTTACTGCACAATCGAGTGGCGCAAACGACAAAAGACGTTATCGTGCGATTGCTGTCTGATAAACCGGTTCACAGTATTTCCCTGGATAACGGCTCAGAGTTCTCGGAGTTTCACACCATTGAAGAAATTTTACACACTACCGTATACTTTGCAGAACCACACAAACCATGGCAGCGTGGCACCAACGAAAACACCAATGATATTCTTCGCTTTTTCTTCCCCAAAGGCTACAATTTTCACAAGCTGGATGAAGCTCTCCTAAACCAGATCGTGTCGGCTATTAACAATAGGCCTCGCAAATGCCTTGGCTGGAGAACTCCCTCTGAAGTCTTTCGGAGTGTTGCACTTGCTTGACAATCTGCCCTTGCGCCTGCCACCGGTTTGCACAATTTGGCGGGCGGATGATATCCTCCGTTTGCGGTACCCGGCTCCGGTGTGGCGCATTCGCGCTCACCGGTCGCCGACCGCGGCACCAGCTTTTTGCTCGCTGCTTCCGCCCCCGGCGGCGCTCGCAAACGCTACCACTTGCGGTGCCCGGCTGAGGTGTGGCGCTATCGCGCTCACCGATCGCCGACCGCGGCGCCAGCTTTTTGTTCGCTGCTTCCGCCCCCGGCGGCGCTCACAAACGCTACCCGTCAGAGGGAGCCAAGTTTTGCCCGCCATCGGTTTGTGCGATTTGGCGGCACTTGTCATGGGGTAAAAACTCCCAGACCCGCGCAAACTTGCCGCACTGCCAGTACGAAAAGCCGCCCGTTCCGAAAGCGGAACGGGCGGCTTTACGATTTTCATCAGCCCGGCAGGCCGTCTTCCTGCCGCTGCATATTTTCCACCACCACGTCGTAGATATCGCCCAGCGTAGCGGCGTAAGCCAGCACCAGCCATGGCTCGTTGGTGTGATAATGGATCTTGATGGGATCCTCGTCGCCGCCCACCACCAGCAGACTGTCGCCCTGAAAATGGTCGACGATGTAGTCGTAGACCTCGTCCTCGTCCAGCGCGTCGCCGTCGATGAGCAGTTGGGTATCGAATTTGAATTCCAGCATGGCGTTCTCCTTACACGATCTCGGGATTTTCGGGCGGGAAAACGAACGCCCGCGGATGCTTGACGGCGTACAGCGCCCGGCTTTCCTGCCGGTGGAACAGCCCCAGCACGATGGTGGCGACCCCGAGGATGATCACCAAAAACGGGAAAACGGAGGACTGGAAGATCAGGGTATCCAGTTTATCCGCCTGGTGCTCCAAAAGGTACTGATTGATCCGCGCGTGGGCGATCAAAAAACCCAGCCCGGTCGCCACGGCGATTCCGCCGGGGATAAACCCGATGGGCGGCGTACGACGCACCAGCACCAGCGACACCAGCACGTGCAAAATCATGGCGCCGACGGTGGCGTACATGGCGATCATGGCGATCTGCGCCAGCGTACTGCCGTCGACCGCCTTGTCAATATAGGCCAAAGAACCGTTCTCCTTGGTACTGTTGATCACCGTCGCGCAATCCTCGATCTGCCATAGATGAAATTTCTGCTGTTCCAGGTTGTAAATGCCAAAAGACGCCACCTGGAAGGAAAACCAGTTGAACACAAACATCACCGGCGTCACGGCGGACGTCAGCAAGGACAGCCAGAAAAACAGGGTGGGGGATTTTTTGCCGGTTTTGGCCATGGAAAAACACCTCCGCGAAACGGAAAAACAAAATCGGGACTATTGTACCGCATTTCCCCGGTTTCGTCAACACTTATTTGTCCCGCGCCCGATTCCGCGTATCACCAAAACACCAGCCAGCCGATCACGCCGCCGGCGGCAAAGGCCGCCGGAATCACGAATCGCCAGATCGGCGCCGACTTTTTGACCATCACGATCTCCGCCGCGACGATCCCGCCCGCGAGAAGCACCATCATAATCCACCCCGGCGCCTGGAACATTTCCCCTTCCGGGTTGTTCCCGGGCGCCTTGGTGGTGTTGGTGGCCACCATCCACAAAACGGGCAGGATGGTCGCCGCCGTGATCCCCAACCACAGGCTGAGAAGGGAAAACAACCCTCCGACAAATTTTTTCACACCGTCTCCCCTTTCGGCGCGCGTTTTCATCCGCCCGCCGGTTTTCCCGTCCGCGAACCGCGCCAACGCGTTATGTTGCGTCGTATGCCTCGCGCAAAGCGGGAATCGTCCAGTAGTACTCCGCCGCGTTTCCCCTGGCATCCTCTATAACGCCCGAAAACTGGTAGATCGGTTGAATATGCGTCAGCTCCGGCTGGGTCACCGGCGCGTCGTAATACATCACCTTGACGCCGGTCAGGGTGATGTGATCCGGCCGGTCGGCAAGCTCTTCCGCGTTGTAGAGGATCTGGCCGACGTCCACCGGATCCAGCGCCTGCACCTCCTTATAGGACAGGCACTCCACATCCCGGTCATAGGCGTAATCGCTGTAAATGCCGGTTACGCGTTTGATTCCTTCGGCATCTATTTCCACCGATACGTCCGACCGGCCGTAAAGATCATAGCCGTCGATTTTATGGTAAAAGCCCACGCTGCGGCTCGTCATAACGGATCCCTCATCGGAGACGGTCGCTTCTCCGCCCAATTTGCGTCCCGGCTCGAATCCGTCCGGCAGCAATCCGTTTTCCCGCAGGAATTGCGCCGCTTTTTCCACGACCTCCTCGTCGGTATAGGGCACAGGCGCCCGGGAACCGCCGTCACGGAAGAAGGAATAGCAGCCGTTGTCGTAGAGGTTCAATTTTCCGTTATCGCCGACGTAATGGGCAAACCGGGTAAAGGAACCCTCTTGCCGCGCTTGCCGGTCATCACCGAAAAAAACCGTCAGCAGCCGCGTTTGATAAGCGTCCCGGCCCTCTTTCCCGTTGCAGGGAACGACGCGGTACAGCGGCATCGTTTGGCCGAGTTGCGCCGCGTCGGCATCGGTCAACGCGAAGCGCACCGGGATCCGCTCGTGCGATTTGGCCGACTGCGCCCACTCGATGTCCAGCACCGGCGCCGTTCCTTGGCAGGACGGCAGCAGGAGCACCATCGCCCAAATCATCATAATGGACATTATTTTTTTCATGCCGTCTCCCCCTTTGTACGGTCTCTGCCTTTGTCTCTACCACGAATCAGCCTTATTTTATCACCGTTGTTTCTCCCGCGCAAGATACGCGCCGGAATCGTTGGCTTTTCGTAAGAAACACATCCCGCCCGGATCACCGGGCGGGATGGGCAAACAAGGCGATTCAGTCAAAATACTGAATATCTGCGGCGGCGACCAATTCGTCCACGTAGGCGTCAAATGCGCCTTCCTCCGGATGCTCGGCTTCGTAGGCCTGCCGAAGCTTTTGGGCCGGCCTCATTGCGGCCAACACCTTCGTGCGTTCCTCTACGTATTGGTCAAGGGAGCCGTATGCTTCCACGATGTTGGCCATGAGTTTTGCCGCAATGCGGTTCACAGCGTCATCGTCTGTCGTCAATGTCAGCGCCCGTTCGGTCGTGGAACGCACGTCGCGTTCTATCTCTGCACGCTCGTCCTCCGTTAGGACGTATCCCTGTTTTTTGGCCTCCTGTTCCAGCACGACGATCCGGATCGTCTCGTCCAGATATTCTTGCCGGGTTTTCGACAGAGTTTGCTGCAATTGAACGCGCTGCTGTTCCCATTCTGTCGACATCCCTTCCTGCTCATAGGCATGAAGATAAGCGATGCTTGCGTAATTCTCCGCGGCTTTTTGTTGGTCGATTAGGCTTGTCGAAATCGACTCGCCGTTCACCGCAGCGGCCACCGCGCTATCCTCGTTTTCTGCCTGCACGCTGGCTTTATACCGGGAAAACGCTTCTTCCTCTGAGGGGATCTCTTCCGGATCGTTCGGTTTTGTGACCGTAGGGTCCGTAACGGCGGAGCTTGTGACGCCGGAAGCGGTCGGCGCCGCAGCCGGCGTTTTCGTTTCATAACGGCAGGCCGTCAGCAAAAGCATGATCGTCACGGCGCAGAGAAGGGCGGTCAGGCGTTTTGGAATGCGGGACAACTTCATACAATCTCTTCCTTTTTTGTTTCCGGAATTTTTACCATATGCATTATAGCACAGGCGCGTCATTGCGTCAACATTATTTTATGACAGATAGTATTGACGAACATATAATTTTTATGTATACTAAATTCAGTTTGGATAAAGGATGTGATTCTATGGGTATTGCAGACGGCCTGAAACGCGGCACCATCGAGCTGGTCCTGCTGTCGCTGCTTCAAGAGGGCGACAAATACGGCTACGAGATCTGCCAGCAATTGGAACAGCGCAGCGGCGGTCAGTTCGTGATAAAGGAGGGATCGCTTTATCCCACCCTTTACCGGCTGCTGGATAAAGGAATGATCTCTGACCGTAAGGAAAAAGTCGGAACCCGCCGCATCCGGGTGTACTACCACCTGGAAGACGCCGGCAAAGCGTATCTGCGGGAAATCCGGCGGGAATACCTGATGCTTAACCACGGCATTTTCCGGGTGTTGGGATACACCAAGCTGGAGGAGTTCGGAGCATGAACCGATCGACCGACCGGCAGGTGCGCCGGTACATCCGCCAGATCCGCAGGGAACTGGTTGGTTCCCGCGCTGAAAAGAAGCGCTATCTGGATGATTTTAAAAACAACGTGGCGGAATACCGGTATCGTCTGCCGCTGGCAGACGCCACGTATATCCGCGCGCGGTTTGGCGAACCAAAAGCCATTGCGGCAAGTTATCTCGCATCCCTCGACCCGGATGATCTGCGTCGCCGCGTGGAACACGTCAAAAAGCGGCGGATCGGCTGGCTTGTCGCGGCGGCGGCCGTGCTGTTGTCCATCTTCTTCGCCATTATTTTTGCCGTGAAATGGGCCGGATCCCATGCCGCCGGATATGATATCACCATCACCTATTCCGATGGGTACACCGAGGAAGAAGTCACGCATTTTTATGAGTCATAAGTTAAGGAGAATTCGACGTATGAAAAAATGGCTGTCTCTGACGTTGGCCTGCCTGTTGTTGGGCTGTATGATCACCTCTGTTGCCGCCGAATCGCTTGAACCCGCTTCGAACGTGATCGAAGTGGTCATCAGCGAAACCACCGAGTATCTGGAGGACGGAAGTAGCATCACCATTACCGTGACCGAGGAACGTCCGCTTGTCCCGTCCGGGGCATCGGTCAACGGGGTTTCCAAAAAAAGCGGTAGCAAAACATACACTAAGAAAAACCTTGGTGGTGACGTTTTGTGGAAATTCAAGGTGAACGGCACCTTTTCCGTCAATATGGGTGTCAGCGCGATATGTATTTCCGCCTCTCATTCCTCCACCATTGTCAACACCGATTGGAGCTGCACATCGGCCTCGTCGGCGCCATCTGCCAATAAAGCGGTCGGCAACGCTGCTTTTGTTTGCACAATATGGGGTATCCCCGTTGAAACCGTTCCCTGCAGCGTCACGCTTACCTGCGATAAAAACGGTATGCTGACCTGATCGAAGCGGATAAACAAAAAAGAGGACGATCGCGGATCGTCCTCTTTTTTTGTCGGGGTTGTATTTGGGCGGCGGGTGTTTTATAATGATGCCATGGAAAGGAGTGTGGCCCGATGAAGATCGTGTTGACCGACGCCGCCACCGTGTTCGACGCCCACCTCTCCCCCGACCGGTTCCGGGCGCTGGGCGAGGTGACGGCCTACGATATGACCGACCCCGGGGAGCTGATCGACCGCTTGCGGGGTGCGGACGTGCTTCTGTGCAACAAGACCCCGGTTTCCGCCGCCGTGATGGAGGCGGTGCCGGAACTGAAATACGTCGGGCTGTTCGCCACCGGCTTCAACAATATCGACGTCGCCTACGCCGCCGCCCACGGGGTGACGGTCTGCAACGTGCCGGGGTATTCCACCGAAGCGGTGGCGCAGCACACCTTCGCGCTGCTGCTGGCGCTGGTCAACCGGGCGGAGGAATACCGCCGCACGGTAGAAAAGGGCGATTGGGTGCGCAGCCGCACCTTCTCCTATTTTCCTCTGCCGCTGATCGAGCTGTGCGGCAAAACCATCGGCATCGTCGGCTACGGCGCCATCGGCCGCCGGGTGGCGGCGATCGCCCGGGCCTTCGGGATGCGGGTGGTGGTGCGCAACCGCCGCCCGGTGGACGATCCCGCCGTGGAGCAGGTATCGCTGGAAACCCTGCTGGAACAAGCCGACGTCGTCACCCTGCATTGCCCCCTCAACGCCGATTCGCAGGGGATGATGGACGCCGCCGCTTTCGCCCGGATGAAGCCCGGCAGTTATTTTATCAACACCGCCCGGGGCGGATTGGTGGACGAAAACGCCCTGCGGGACGCGCTGATAAGCGGGCATCTCGCCGGCGCCGGAGTGGACGTGGTGCGCCGGGAGCCGATGGAGCCGGATTGTCCCCTGCTCGGCGCGCCGCGGTGCGTCATCACCCCGCACGTCGCCTGGGCCGGCGTCGAGACCCGCCGGCGGCTTTTGGACGTGGTGGAAAACAATCTGCGGGCTTTCCTCGCCGGAAATCCCGTCAACGTGGTAAAGGGCTGACCGAAATGAAGGGGCCTTCTCTTTGACCTTACCCGCGCGGGATGCGTTAGCCGTCCCTGTTCGACGATAGACGTTAGACGTTAGACGTTAGACACGCCTGCCGGGAGTTTGTGCGATTTGGCTGGGTAAAGATCCTTCGTCGCTATGCTCCCTCAGGATGACAACGCAACCACAAACAGAGTCATTCTGGGCAACATTTTCGGCCGCGCCCGGTGGGCGATACAGGGAGAAAATGGTGGGCGCCGCTCTCGGCGATCGGTGAGCGCGAAGGCGCCACACCTCAGCCGGGCACCGCAAGAGGGCCACGCAATAGCCCGAAGAATCTTTTATCGTCATCCCGCGGGCGGATGATATCCGCCCCTACGATACGCCACCACTTGGCGGAACCCGTCTTATGCAAATTTGCTGCGCTGCCAGTACGAAAAACCCCGAAGGGCAAGCCCTTCGGGGTTTTTTGGGTTATGCTATTTTCGAAATACGATCAAGCGATCAAGCTTTGGCGAAGGATTCGATCTTGCCGGTAGCAAACTGCAGGATCGCCAGAGCGTCGGCCGCGGTGACCTCACCGTTGCCGTCGACGTCCGCCGCCGCTTTCTGCGCGTCGGTCAGATCGATCTTACCGGTCGCCGCCTGCAGCGCCATCAGCGCGTCAGCCGCGGTGATTTCACCGTTGCCGTCGGCATCGCCTTCCAGCTGATCCGGCTCGTCCACGACTTCGCCCAGCGTCAACTGGAAGTTGGTGGCGGTCATGGTGACGCCGGCATCGTTGCTGTCCGGAATATCGTTGTAGATGAACACTTCGATCTGGCTGATCACGCCGGCGTCCACGACAGCCTGCGGGATCGGCACGGTAACGGTCACGTACGAACCGGGAGTCAAGCCCTCGAGCTGATCGCGGCCGGCGTTGAGGGTCAGCTTCTCGTCGCCTTCCAGGGTGTTCAGGCTGATCTTGCTCTCGCCCAGATCGGTCGTCCACAGGTTAACGGAACCGTTGACGATGTACTCCAGCCAGGCGTCGCCTTCCAGCAGCTCGGCGGGCATATTTTCGGTGGCCTCGACCATCATCTCGAAGGAGAGAACGTAGCTGTCGCGTTTGCCGTATTTCGCCAGGTCATACGGCGGGTTGAAGGTATGCACCACATTCATATAGTGCTTCTCGCCGGAGTTCTTCGGCTCGGTCGCCAGCGGAACGGTGCCGCCCGCGGCGATATCCTCGACCAGCACGTTGTCGGCGTTTTGCAGTTTCTTGACCTGCTCCACGACGTCGGCGGTGGTGGCTTCGGGATCCTCCAGAACCGCCTTCGCGTCCTCGAACAGCTTCTTGTACGCGGCGACGGATTCGGCGGTGTAGCCTTCCAGCTCCTCATCGGTCTTCTCGGCGTCGATCAGCTCTTCCAGAGCGGACTTGTCGACCTTGTTGGTCGCGTCGACAATCAGGCGCAGGTTGCGCACGGTCAGGGTAACGCCCTTGTCGTTGTCGCAGCCGAGGTTGTTCAGATCGTTGTAGATCAGCACCGCGTAGTGCATCAGCTGACCGGCGTCCATGATCTCCTCGGGCATCGGGACCTCGACCTCGATGAAATCTTCGGTGTTCAGGTTCTCGACGAGGTTGCCGGCTTCACGCGGGCCGAAGCGATAGGGGCTGGTGCCGCCTTCGCCGGTCCACTTGCCGTCCTCGCCCAGTCCGGAATAGAGGATCAGCGAACCGTTGTGGATGTGTTTGATCCAGTCGTCTTCGGGCGTCTCCGCCAGCGCCTCGGGGAAGTTTTCGGTCTTGTTGAGCTTCATTTCAAATTTGAAGGTCAGCTCACATCCGACGTAGGGCTGCAGATACAGCGGCTGCTCCACGCCGAACTCGTCTTTTTCGTAGTAGTTCACTCTGACCCACAGGCCGTGCGCCTCGGGGCAGGTGTACTCCACACCCTCGCCCTTGGTGCCGTCTTCATAAGGCAGCCAAATCACGGTGATGGGATCGACCGGTTTTTCAACCAGCGCCTCGACCGCCGCGTTCAGGGCGGCAACCGCCGCGTCGACGTCGTCCTGGGTGGCCTCGTCGTCCGCCTGCACCGCCTGAGCCTCGGTCAGCGCGGCCTCAACGGCGGAGAAGTCCTCGTAATCGTCGGCGTTCAACGCCTCGGCCGCTTCGATCGCCGCCTCCAGCGCGGTCTTGTCGACCTCGGCCGGCTTTTCAACCAGCGCGTCGACCGCCGCGTTCAGCGCGTCAGCCGCCGCGTCGACCTCGTCCTGAGTGGCCTCGTCGTCCGCCTGCACGGCCTGCGCGTCGGCCAGTGCAG
>JBMNVL010000071.1:0-10156 GCA_050946775.1 Acutalibacteraceae bacterium | reverse complement strand
CCCAGCTCCAGCAGGCGTTTGAGACGGTTGTTGCGGTTGATCACCCGGCGGTACAGATCGTTGAGATCGGAGGTCGCAAAACGGCCGCCGTCGAGCTGCACCATGGGGCGGATATCCGGCGGGATGACCGGGATGACGTCGAGGATCATCCACTCGGGACGGTTGCCCGACAGGCGGAAGGATTCCACCACCTCCAGCCGTTTGAGCAGACGCGCCCGCTTTTGGCCGGTGGCTTCCTCGAGCTCTTCCTTCAGCGAGGCGCTCAGCGCCTCCAGGTCGATTTCCGCCAGCAGCTTCTTGACGTATTCGGCGCCCATACCGGCGTCAAAATCGTCCTCGTATTTTTCCCGCATATCGCGGTAATCCTTCTCATTCAGGATCTGCTGCTTTTGCAGCGGCGTATCGCCGGGATCCACCACGATGTAGGAGGCGAAATACAGCACCTGCTCCAGCAGACGGGGCGAGATGTCCAGCAGCAGCCCCATCCGGGAGGGAATGCCCTTGAAATACCAGATGTGGGACACCGGCGCGGCCAACTCGATATGGCCCATCCGCTCCCGGCGCACCTTGGCGCGGGTGACCTCGACGCCGCAGCGATCGCAGATCTTGCCCTTGTAGCGGATGCGTTTGTACTTGCCGCAGTGGCACTCCCAGTCCTTGGTCGGCCCGAAGATCCGCTCGCAGAACAGACCGTCCCGCTCGGGCTTCAGGGTGCGGTAGTTGATGGTCTCGGGCTTTTTGACCTCGCCGTAAGACCAGCCGCGAATCTGATCGGGAGAGGCCAGACCGATCTTGATCGAATCAAACACGTTAAATTCCATCTGTCATTCCTCCCCTTTCTTACAGGTCTTCTTCGTCTTCGGAATCGTCGTAATCGTCGAACGCGTCGATGTCGGCGCCCAATTCGTCGGGATCGGGCTCCTCCACCCCGTAACCGTCAAGCTCCCGCTCGTCGGTCACCTCCTGGAAGGCGCGGTCGTCGATCGGCGCGACGCCGATGTCGTCGTCATCGTCGAAAGTCTGCTTGAGATCGATCTCGTTTTGATCCTGATCCAGCACCTTGATGTCCAGACCCAGCGACTGCAACTCCTTGACCAGCACCTTGAAGGACTCCGGCACGCCCGACTGGGGCACGTTTTGTCCCTTGACGATGGCTTCGTAGGTCTTGACGCGGCCCACCACGTCGTCCGACTTGACGGTCAGGATCTCCTGCAGGGTGTAAGCGGCGCCGTAGGCCTCCAGCGCCCACACCTCCATTTCTCCGAACCGCTGACCGCCGAACTGGGCTTTACCGCCCAGGGGCTGCTGGGTGACCAGCGAGTAGGGACCGGTGGAACGGGCGTGGATCTTATCGTCGACCAGATGGTGCAGCTTGAGGAAGTACATATACCCGACGGTGACCGGGTTGTCGAATTTTTCGCCGGTGCGTCCGTCGTACAGCTCGGTCTTGCCGTCCCGGCGTTTGCCCGCCTGCTCCAGCAATTCCTGAATATCCTGCTCGTGGGCGCCGTCGAAGACCGGGGTCATCACCTTGTAGCCCAACGCGGCGGCCGCGTAGCCCAGATGCACCTCCAGCACCTGCCCGATGTTCATACGGGAAGGCACGCCCAGGGGGTTGAGGACGATGTCCAGCGGCCGTCCGTCGGGCAGGAAGGGCATATCCTCGCTCGGCAGGATGCGGGAAACGACGCCCTTGTTGCCGTGACGGCCCGCCATCTTGTCGCCCACGCTGATCTTGCGTTTCTGGGCGATGTAGCAGCGCACGATCATGTTGACGCCGGGGCTGAGCTCGTCGCAGTTTTCGCGGGTGAAGACCTTGACGTCGACAATGATGCCGTATTCGCCGTGCGGCACCCGCAGGGAGGTGTCCCGCACCTCGCGGGCCTTTTCGCCAAAGATGGCGCGCAGCAGCCGCTCCTCCGCGGTCAGCTCGGTCTCGCCCTTGGGGGTGACCTTGCCGACCAGAATATCGCCGGCACGCACCTCGGCGCCGATGCGGATGATGCCCCGCTCGTCGAGATCCTTCAGCGCGTCGTCGCCGACGTTGGGGATGTCGCGGGTAATCTCCTCCGGCCCGAGCTTGGTGTCGCGGGACTCCAGCTCGTACTCTTCGACGTGGATGGAGGTGAACACGTCGTCGCGGACCACTTTCTCGTTGATCAGCACGGCGTCCTCGTAGTTGTAGCCTTCCCACGTCATAAAGCCGATCAGCACGTTTTTGCCCAGCGAGATCTCGCCGTTGCAGGTGGACGGGCCGTCGGCGATGACCTCGCCCGCCTCCACGTGCTGGTTCAGCTCCACCACCGGGCGCTGGTTGTTGCAGGTGCCCTGGTTGGAACGCATGAATTTGATCATCTTATAGGTGTCGATATCGCCGTTGTCGTCCCGTTTGACCAGGATCCGGTCGGCCGACACCGCCGTGACCGTGCCGGGCGCTTTGGCCAGCACCGCCACCCCCGAGTCCACACCGGCTTTGTATTCCATACCGGTGCCGACGATGGGCGATTCGGTTTTCAGCAGCGGCACCGCCTGACGCTGCATGTTCGATCCCATCAGCGCGCGGTTGGCGTCGTCATTTTCCAGGAAGGGGATCATCGCCGTCGCAACGGAAACGACCATCTTCGGAGAGACGTCCATATAGTCGATGCGGCTGCGGTCGATCTCGAGGAACTCGCTGCGGTAGCGGGCGTTTACACGCTCGCGGGCGAACCGGCCGTTTTCATCCAGCGGTTCGTTGGCCTGCGCCACGATGTAATCGTCCTCCACGTCGGCGGGCATATAGACCACCTCGTCGGTCACCACGCCGGTCTCTTTGTCCACCCGGCGGAAGGGCGCCTCGACGAAGCCGTATTCGTTGATGCGGGCGAAGGTGGCCAGATAGGAGATCAGGCCGATGTTGGGACCTTCGGGGGTCTCGATGGGGCACATACGGCCGTAATGGCTGTAGTGAACGTCGCGCACCTCGAATCCGGCGCGGTCACGGGACAGACCGCCCGGGCCCAGCGCCGACAGACGGCGCTTGTGGGTCAGCTCCGCCAGCGGGTTGGTCTGGTCCATAAACTGGGACAGGGGCGAAGAGCCGAAGAACTCCTTGATGGCGGCCACCACCGGGCGGATGTTGATCAGCGCCTGCGGGGTGATGACGTCCATATCCTGCGCCTGCAGGGTCATCCGCTCGCGGATCACCCGCTCCATGCGGGAGAAGCCGATGCGGAACTGGTTTTGCAGCAGCTCGCCCACCGAACGGATGCGGCGGTTGCCCAGATGGTCAATATCGTCGGTGGTGCCCACGTCATACGCCAGGCAGTTGACGTAGTTGACCGAGGCGAAGATGTCGTCGACGGTAACGTGGTTGGGCACCAGCTCGTCGGCGCGGGCGCGGATGGCTTCCTTGAGGGCTTCCTCGTCCTCGTTTTGCTCCAGAATCTCCCGCAGCACCGAGAAGGACACCCGCTCAAGAATGCCCAGCTCCTCCACGTCAAAGTCGACGTATTTGCGGATGTCGACCATCCCGTTGGTGACGATCTTGACCTCGCGGGTCTCGCCGACGTGGGTCTCGACGGTGATGTAGGCCACCGACACGCCGGCGTCCTCCATCTCCAGCGCCCGGGCGCGGTTGACGGTTTCGCCGGCCTCGGCCATCACCTCGCCGGTCGTCGGGTTGACGACGGGACGGCTGAGGGTGTGCCCCGACAGACGGTTGGACAGGCCCAGTTTCTTATTGTATTTATAGCGGCCGACCCGGGACAGATCATACCGGCGGGGATCGAAGAACAGCCCCTCCAGATGCTGCTGCGAGTTCTCGATGGTCAGCGGCTCGCCGGGACGCAGCTTGCGGTAAACCTCCAGCAAGGCCTCCTCGGTGTTTTTGGTGATATCCTTTTCGATGGTGGCGCGGATGCGCTCGTCCTCACCGAAGAAATCGAGGATCTCGGCGTCGGAACCGAGTCCCAAAGCCCGCAACAGCACCGTGACCGGCATTTTGCGGTTTTTGTCGATCCGCACGTAGAACACGTCGGAAAAATCGGTCTCATATTCCAACCAGGCGCCCCGGTTGGGGATAACGGTGGTGGTGAACAGCTTTTTGCCGGTGGAATCGTAGCTCATCCCATAGTAGACGCCGGGAGAACGCACCAGCTGCGACACGATGACCCGCTCGGCACCGTTGATGACGAAGGTGCCGCTTTCGGTCATGATGGGGAAATCGCCCATGAAGACCTCGGACTCCTTGATCTCGCCGGTCTCCTTGTTGATCAGACGGGCCTTGACCCGCAAAGGCGCGGCGTAGGTAACGTCCCGCACCTTGCACTCCTCCACGGAGTATTTGGGCTCCTCGTCCAGCCGGTAGTCGATAAACTCCAGCACGAGATTGCCGGTATAGTCGGTGATCGAGGTCGAATCGTTGAAGACCTCCCGGAGTCCCTTTTCCAGGAACCACTTGTAGGAGTTTTTCTGAATCTCGATGAGGTTGGGCATCTCCAGGACCTCATTGATCTTCGCGAAACTCATACGGGTGTTGTTGCCGAGCTTGACCGGTTTGATGTTCACCATCCGCGTTCACTCCTGTTTTCGTAATTTTCCACCGTCGACCCGTCCGACCGGATCGGCGAAAAACTTTGCCAAACCCCTTGCCAAACGACGGAAAGTGTGCTATACTGTCGTTGGAAAAGGCGCAGACCCCCATGTTTACAATAGGGAACAATAGAATACCACAACGTGCATTTGTTGTCAATTGTTTTTTGCAAATTGGCGGCAATTTTTCTTTTTATAAGCGTTTTTCCGGCTTCTCCCCCGTTTTGCCCGAAGTTTCGCCGCGTTTTTGCCTGAAACGGAACGCTTGGAAGCGTTGCAATATTTTGCGCGTTTGGATGGGAACGTTTGGCAAAAAAACACCGGCGGTTTTGGGGAACACTACCGGTGAAAGGACGTGGTACCGATGCCCGAAACGCCGAAAAAAGGCCGGGCGTTCACCCCCACCTACGGGGATTACGCCGCCCAGCCCATCACCAAACCCGATCAGCGGTATCCGAAGACCCGGGTCGCCCGTCCCGACGACGACGGGGTGGAGGAAAACCGCGACTGGGTGATGGAAAACGAAAAATAAAAAACGGGGATCGAAGCGCGATCGCTTCGATCCCCGTTTTGCGTATATCTTTCGTTATTCCCCGGCGGAACCGCCGCCGGCCCAGGACTGCGGATAGCCGATATAGGCCTGGATGCAGTGGGCGTCCTCGCCCTCGCCGCTGAAATAGAGGATCACGTCCAGCGTTTGACCCTCGACGGTGGTGGTGCAAAAAGCGCTTTGCCCCACGCCCTCCTGCGGCTGGACCGTCCACTCGCCGTCGGCCTCGATCAGCACCCGCAATTGCCGCAGGGTATCGCCGATACGGGCGCGGTCGGTGATGCTGCCCTCGGTGATCACCACCCCGACGACCACGTCGTTTTCGCCCGGCTCCTGCCCCACGTAGTGGTTGAACTCCACCTGCGAGTGATGCGGGAAGCTCAGCCCGCCTTCCCGGACGTTGAAATCGCTGCCCAGTCTGGTTTTGACCTGGGCGAAGGTGTTGCCGATCAGCGACAGCGCCGAAGCGCCCGGATCGGTGGCCGGAGGCGGCGCCTGAGTGGCGGTGGTCTGCGCGTAGGTCGCCGACGGACTGGTGGTGGTCGTCGTGGTCGCGACGGTGGTCGTCGTGGTCGTGGCGGTGGTCTCGCTGCCGGTCGCCGTCGTCGCCGTGGCGGACGTCCCGATCGTGGTGGTCGTTTCCGTGCGGGAATAGGTGGTGCCGATCAAGGCGAAGGGCAGCTCGTGTCTGGCGGCGTACAGCTCCACCGCGGTGTTTTTGCGCCCGTACAGCACCAGCCGGGGATTGCCCTCAAACGCCGTCTCGGCGATGGTGGTCACCGTTTCGGGAACGGTGACGCTCTCCAGATCCCGGTTGGCGAACGCCTTGTCGAGAATGGCGGTGACCGGGATCCCGTCGATGCGGGTCGGCAGCACCACCGTGCGGTCGGTGCCGATATAAGAGCGGATGCTGATCCGGTCCTCGCCCACTTCGGTCAAAAACTGGTCGGCCGGCGTCACGCCGCTTTCCTCCCCCGGCATGATGAAGTGGAGGATCAGCGCCAGCAGCGCCACCACCACCAACACGCCCGCCGCCACGACGATGCCGATCACCAGCTTGCGGTTGCCCTTTTTTTCCTCCTCGGCCGGCTCGATCGGCCCGGTCGGCTCGCCCGAGGAAAGGTCGGTATAGGTCGCCGGCACCACCCGGGTGACCTCCAGATCGTCCGCGGGGATCGGCTTGGGATCCTCCACCGGCTGGAATTCCCGGGTCAGATGGTCGATCGGCTCGCCCCACATATTGACCGGGCCGTCGTAATCCTTCGGCTTTTGCAGCGGCTTTCCGCAGAAAGCGCAGAAGGTACCGCCGTTGATATTGTCCTTACCGCAATGCGGGCACAGCATGGCTTTCGTCCTCCTGTATCCATGAGATAGAGCGGGATCTCCCCGTTGACTGTACGCAATACACGTTCAGTATAGCACATAAACTTCAAAAGCGCCATAGGAAAACCGAAAATTCCGCAAAATTCGCCCGTTTGCGCAAAAGCCGCCCCGTGGAGACCCACGGGGCGGTCGGTTCAGTAGAGGATCTGGATCCAGTCGGGGTTGTACCCGTGGCCGCCGCATTCCAGCCGGACGGTGTTGGCCGTCCCGGGCAGCAGATCTTTCAGCGAAAACTCGATCATTTGGAATTGGCTCCAGGTGCCGGTGTTGGGCAGGGTGGCCGTCACGGCGGTCACCCCGTTGACCACCACCCGCAGATCGCCCGAGCCGTTGCCCTCGCAATAGCACAGCCGCAGCCGGGCGGCGCCGCCTTGACCGGCGTCCACGTTGGCAAACGCCACGTACGCGCCCTCCCGCTCCATATTGTGGACGGATTTGCCGCCGGAGGCCTGCGCGTCGGCGGCGATCACCGCCGCGGCGATCTGCCCGTCCTCCGCCTCATACACCGGGAAACCGGGCGCCTTTACCGGATCCTTCAGCCCCTCAAACGGCGCGCCGGCGTCGGCCGGCGTCGGATCGTCCGGCGGGTCAATATAGCCCGTATCGTAGACCAGCTGCACCCAGTCGGGGTGGAAAAGATCGCCGGTCCCCTCCAGGCGCAGGGTGTTGGTCTCCCCGGCGGTCAGCCCCGTCAGCGGGACGTCCGTCGTGGCGAAGGTCGCCCAGCCGGAGGTTTTGGGCAGCGATTTGATTCCCGCCGGCGTCCCGTTGACCACGACCGTCACCCGGGCGGCCGCTCTGGCGGCGTAGCTGATCCGCAGGGTGGCGTCGCCGTCGCCGCCGTCCACGCCGGTGAACTCCACGTAAGAGCCGGCCTTGCCGAAGCCGTGCAGCGCCGCGTTGTTGGAGGCGCGCACCTCGTACCGCGGGGCGACGCCCTCTCCGCCAAAGGCGGCGTTTTCCGCCTCGTGCACCGCCAGGCCGGCGGCGCGGTTGACCAGCGCCGGATTGCTGCCGTCAGGATCGTACGGCTGCCGCTCCTCGGTCGCCGGCAGCGAGAAGGCACTTGTACCCGGCGTGACGCCGCTTTCGTTGAAGGTATCGACGGTGAAATAATAATCCACACCCCGGATCAGGCTGTTCACCGTCTTGTCGGTAACGCCCCACACCTGATAGTGGGTATAAAGCTTATCCGGCGCCGTGCCGCAGCGGATGACGTACCCCTGCGCGCCGGGCACCGCTCCCCACGCGACGGCGGCGGTGCGGTTGTTGTCCTCCCGGCGCTCAAACTGCACCGTTTGCGGCACCACGGGGGCGGGCTTTTTGCCGCTGCCCTCGCCGAAGATCCGCAGCCCGCTGACGGCGAACCGGCCGCCGGCCGGCACCGCTCCCTTGTTGGTGATGCGCACGTACCGCGCGCCGATCGTATCAGCGAACTCCACGTATTCATGGGAGCGGTCGTCGGTCTGGGCAGTGCGGTCGATCATGGTGTACCACCGTTCGCCGTCCTGCGAAAACTCCATCAAATACCGGTAGGCGTAGCCGTGTCCCCGGCCACCCTCGCCGGTGACATTCTTATCGGCGAAATTGATCTGCGCCGCGTGGACGGGGTACACCCGCCCCAGATCCACCTGCAGCCACTCGCCCTCGTCGCCGGTGGCGGCGACCCAGGCGCTGGCCATATCCTCGTTGAAGGCCAGCGCCGCCGCGCCCTCGTTGGAGGAGGCGGTCGCCTGCTTGCCGTAAGCGATCATCGTCCATCCCGGGCCGGGATCGCCGAAGGGATCGTCGTTCTGGGTGGGGATAAACATAGGCAGATCGCCGTTGACGGTGTTGGTGTACAGGCTGCCGTCCTCGTCGAACGTCGCCGGGTACAGCACCAGCCGCCGCTCAAATCCGGCGATGCGGCAGGTGTCCACCTTCCACCAGTGGCCGCCCAGATCCTCAAACACCCCGCCGTGACCGGCGCCCTGGGCAAAGCCGGTGGCTTTCCAGGAAACCGGGCTGTTTTCGCAAAGAACGAACGGGCCCATGGGATCGTCCGACACATAGCAGTTGTCGGAATAGGTCGCGTATTGGGTGCCGGGCACCGCGCAGGTCAGGTAATACCGGCCGCCCCACTTGACCGGCCAGGCGCCTTCCTGGGTATCGTTGGCGTCGTAATTGGTGTTGGTATCGCCGGCCACCTCAAAGCCGCGGTTGACCTTGTCCGGCCAGCAGCAGTCGTAAGGGCCGTCCACCTTTTTCATATTGTCGTTCGGGTCCAGCTTGACCACCCGGATGGGGCTTTGATGGCTCAACCCGTGGTAGAGGTACACGTAGCCGTCGCCGCCGTCGGCGGGATCGTTATAAAACATACCGGGATCCATCCAGTTGTCGGGCTTGCCGATATCCACCCACGAATCGGGATCGGCCGGCGTTTGGGTCTTGAGCATATGCCCGCCCTCGGAATGGGTCAGATACAGGGTGTCGCCGATGACGCAGGTGGCCGGCGCGTAGCGGGCGAATTCCGGCTGCTTTTGCAGATCCACCGGGATAAACCGCCAATCGGCCAGATCGTCCGATACCCAGTAGCCGTCGCCATGGGAGGCGAACAGCCAGTACCGGTTTTGGAAAACCACGATGGCCGGATCGGCCGATTCACGGTAGGTCGCCTGACCGTCGGGACGGTTTTGATCGTTTTTCGCCCGCTGGAACATATAGCTGATATCAATGGGGTTGCAGACGGTCAGCGGATGCTCGTTTTCAACGGCGGTGATCGCCATGGACAGGTCCTCCTTCCCGACCGGGAAGGAGGTGATCTTCCCGGTGGCGTATTGCAGGATCAGCAGCGCGTCGGCGGCGGTCACGCCGTCCTTGCCGTCCACGTCGGCGGCGATGCTCTGCTGACCGGTCAGGGTGATCTTGCCGGTGGCGGCCTGCAGCGCCATCAGCGCGTCGGCGGCGGTCACACCGCCCTCGCCGTCCACGTCGCCGAGATCCCCGTCGGGTACGCTGTCGTCAAATTCCAGCGCGTACCAGGCGTCCTTGATCGCCTGCAGCGCCCGCTCAACCGAACAGCGGGACCCGCCCTCGCGAACCGGCCCGGCCGCGGCGACCGCCGCCAGATAGGCGTCCCGGGACGAGGCGGTGATCGTGTTCCAATCGGTGGAGCGGCTCATCCAGTCGTCCAGCTGAGCTTTCTGCGCATCGGAAGCGGGCATCGTCTGCCGCAGCACGCCGATGGCGTTTTGCAGATCGGCCACCAGCGCGGCCGGATCCTCCGCCGTGGCTCGCGCCATCGTCAGCGCCGCGTCGTATACCGCCCGATCGGCGTCGTTGAGCGCGTCGGCGGCCGGCGTTTTGATCAGAGCGCGCAGTGCCTCCCGCGCCGTCTCGACCGCCTGCGCGTCCACGATCCGCATGCCGGACAGCGTCATGGTGATCGAGCCGATCCGGTCGCGGTATTGGCCCGCGACGGTGCCGATGGCGATGATCCGCTCCACCCGCTTAAAATCAAAATGTCCTTTCGAATTGGTGGGCGCGCGGTCCAGGTCGATCGACAGCGCCGCCGAACCGTTGTCCCACTGAAAATCGCCGGGTCTGAGATCCCAGCCGATATTGTTTTCGCCGTTGTCCTCGGTGGAGCGCAGCTTGACGGTGAGCTGTTCA
>JBMNVL010000070.1:0-10324 GCA_050946775.1 Acutalibacteraceae bacterium | reverse complement strand
CAGCCAGAAGGTGCCCACCGTCATTTCCAAGGTCAACCGCAGCGAGCTGGCGTCGATGGCGGAAAAGCTGGGGCTGGACTCCATCGTTTCCCCCCAGAAGATTGTCGCCGATATTCTGGCGCAATACGCCCGCGCGCTGCAAAACTCGATGGGCAGCAACGTGGAGACCCTGTACAAGCTGATGGACGATAAAGCGGAAACGCTGGAATTCCGGGTCGGCCCGGAATTCAAGATGATCCGGGTACCGCTCAAGGAGATGAAGCTGCGCTCCAACACCCTGATCGCCGGGATCATCCGGGATCGCAAGCCCATTATCCCCGGCGGCGACGACGTGATCCTGCCGGGTGACCGGGTGATCGTGCTGGCCGCCGACCAACAACTGCGGGATCTGGCGGATATTCTCAAGTAACACAACACAAAGTAAGGACGGATCAACGCTACATGAATCGCAAAATGGTATGGTACACGATCGGAAGGATCGTCTGGCTGGAGGGGGTGCTGCTGCTGCTGCCGCTGGCCGTGTCGCTGCTTTACCGGGAATACGCCTGCGCGGCGGCCTTTGGCGTCACCATCGGGGTCGCGGCGGTCATCGGCGCGCCGCTGGCGCTGCTGCGCACCAAAAACCGGGTGATCTACGCCCGGGAGGGCTTTACCATCGTCGCGGTGGCGTGGATCGTTATGTCGGTGATCGGTGCGCTGCCCTTTGTGATCAGCGGGCAGATCCCGTCGTATATCGACGCGTTTTTTGAAACGGTCAGCGGTCTGACCACCACCGGCTCGTCCATTTTGCATCACGTCGACCGGCTGGGCCACGGCATCGCCTTTTGGCGCAGCTTTACCCACTGGATCGGCGGCATGGGCGTGCTGGTGCTGATGATGGCCGTTCTGCCCACCGACTCGGGCCGGTCGATGCACATCATGCGGGCGGAAATGCCCGGCCCGGTGGTGGGCAAGCTGGTACCCCGGATCCGGGACACCGCCAAAATCCTGTATCTCATTTACATCGGCTTGACGGTGCTGGAAACGGTGCTGCTCCTGTGCGGCGGGATGCCGCTGTTCGACAGTTTGATCCACGCGATGGGAACCGCGGGCACCGGCGGCTTTGGCATCAAGCCGGACAGTCTGGCCGGGTACAGTCCCTATCTGCAATGGGTCGTCACGGTGTTCATGCTGCTGTTCGGCGTCAACTTCAATCTGTATTTCCTGCTGTTGATCGGCCGGGTGAAATCCTTCTTCAAAAGCCGGGAGCTGTGGTGCTACGTCGGGATCTTTTTGGCCGCGGCAACGCTGATCACCGCCAATATCTACCGGTTGTATCCCACCGTCGGCGAAAGCGTCCGGCAGGCGGCGTTCCAGACCAGCTCGATTCTGACCACCACCGGCTACGCCACCGCCGATTTCAACCGCTGGCCGCTGCTCAGCCAGGCGATCCTGTTTTTGCTGATGTTCATCGGCGGCTGCGCCGGTTCAACGGCGGGCGGGCTCAAGGTGTCCCGGGTGATCCTGCTGTTCAAGATGATCCGCCGGGAATTCAAGCGGATGCTCCATCCCAACGCCGTCGGCTCGGTCCAGCTGGAGGGCAAGGCCCTGGATACCGTCACCCTGCACAGCGTGGCCACCTATTTCGCCCTGTTCATCCTCTGCCAGGTGGTCATCTTCCTGTCGCTGTGTATTCTGAACTCGTTCGATCTGACCACCAATCTGACGGCGACCGCCGCCACCTTCAACAACATCGGTCCCGGTCTGGCGGGCGTCGGTCCGGCCGCCAACTACGCGGCCTTCTCCCCTGTCTCCAAGCTGATTTTGTCCGCTTCCATGCTTCTCGGACGGCTGGAGATCTATCCCCTGCTGCTGACCTTCTCCCCGTCGGTCTGGCGCAAGAAATAACCGAAAGGAACTAAAAAACGCTATGTGTGGAATTTGCGGATTTACCGGCGAGGTGGTCGATCGCGACCGTCTGATACGGGATATGGCCGCGCGGATCACCCACCGCGGCCCGGATTCGGAGGGATACTATCTCGACGATACCGTCGCCATGGGCTTTCGCCGGCTGAGCATCATCGACCTCGACGCCGGGCATCAGCCGCTGTACAACGAAGACAAAACGCTGGTGCTGACCTTCAACGGCGAGATCTACAACTACCGTGAACTGCGCCGGGAGCTGCTGGCCGCCGGCCACGTTTTCGCCACCGAAAGCGACAGCGAGGTGCTGCTGCACGGGTTTGAGGAATGGGGCGAAAAAATGCTGCCCCGTCTGCGGGGGATGTTTGGCTTCGCCATCTGGAACACGGCGGACAAGTCTTTGTTTTTGGCGCGGGATTATTTCGGCATCAAGCCCCTGCACTACGCCCTGCTGCCCGACGGGCGGCTGATCTACGGATCGGAAATCAAGTCGATCCTGCTGCATCCCGATTTCCACAAGGAATTCAACGAGCAGGCGCTGGACAACTATCTGTCCTTTCAATATTCGGTGCCGGGCGAGACCTTTTTCAAGGGGATCTATTGCCTGACCCCGGCGCACTACGCCTGGTACCGGGACGGGAAGATCACCGAGCACCGCTACTGGGAATCCACCTTCGCGCCCGACGAGTCGATGACTCTCGAGCAGGCGGTGGACCAGATCGACGCCGCCTTTACCGATTCGGTGGAAGCCCACCGCATCAGCGACGTGGAGGTGGGCTGCTTCCTCTCCGGCGGGGTGGATTCCAGCTTTGTCGCCTCCTATTTCGGCGGACAAAAGGCGTTCACCGTCGGGTTTGACAACGGCGAGCATTACAACGAGACCCAGTTCGCCGCCGAGCTGGCCGCCGACATCGGCATCGACCACTATACGCATCTCATCTCCGAAGAGGAATACTGGGAGTCCCTGCCCCGGGTGCAGGAGCATCTGGATCAGCCGCTGGCCGATCCGGCCTGCGTGGCGCTGTATTTTGTCTCCAAGCTGGCGGCCGAGCACGTCAAGGTGGTGCTCTCGGGCGAAGGCGCCGACGAGCTGTTCGGCGGCTATCGCATCTACCACGAGCCCTACTCCCTGGCCGGGTATCAAAAATTGCCCCGCTGGCTGCGCCGGGCGGTGGCAAAGGCGGTCGGCATCCTGCCGGATTTCAAGGGCAAATCCTTTTTGATCCGCGGCTCCAAAAGCGTGGAGGAGCGGTTCATCGGCAACGCCTATATGTTCAACCAAAAGGAGAAATCCCGTCTGCTCAAATCCATTCCCGCCACCGATCCGTCGGCCAGGGTAGCGGCCTATTTCGACCGCTGCAAGGGCCAGGACGACGTCACCCGGATGCAGTACGTCGATATCAACCGCTGGATGGTGGGCGATATCCTGCTCAAGGCCGACCGGATGAGCATGGCGCACTCGCTGGAGCTGCGGGTGCCCTTCCTCGACAAAGAGGTGTTCGACGTCGCCCGCCGGGTGCCGGTGAAGCACCGCATCGGCGGCGGTACCACCAAATACGCCATGCGCCTCGCCGCGGCGCGGCATATGCCCGAACGCTCCACCTCCCGGCCCAAGCTGGGCTTCCCGGTGCCGGTGCGGGTGTGGCTCAGGCAGGACAAGTATTATCAAATCGTCAAGGAGGCCTTCACCTCCCCGGCGGCCGAACGGTTTTTCAACACCGGCGAGCTGATGCGTTTTCTAAACGAGCATCGCGCCGGAAAGAAGGACAACAGCCGCAAGATCTGGACGGTCTACAGCTTTTTGATCTGGTACGGCGTCTACTTCGCCGACGCCGCGTAAGGAGGCCGCCATGGAGGAAAACCGCCGTCCGCAGGCGCGGCTTTGGGGCGTTTTGGTCGCCCTGGCGCTGATCGCCGGGGTGATCGGCTGGTACGCCTTCCCGGTCAACCTGCCGGTGCCGACCTTCTCGGTACCGCTGGAAAGCGCGGCCGCGCCGTCATTGCCGCCGCTTCAGGGCGACGCTCACGATATCGAACTGGACGCTCTGCTGAACGCCTTTCGCAACAGCGTCCCCAAAACCCAGATCATGTACGACGGGCAGTCGCTGCGCGCCAGCGGCGCTTTCGTCGGCGCCGGGATCATGGAGGACGGCGTCTGCTGGGCGGAATTGCAGGGACAATACGGCGTGATACGTTTCTTTTTCACCCCCGGCGCGCAATGGCCGGCGCTGGAGACGGTCCCCGCCGGACAAACGGTGCTGATCACCGGCGTCTGCCACGTGGATACCACCCTCTATTTTGCCGATTGCACCGACGTTTACGTGATGCCGGCGACGTGATCGGCTGTTGTGCGGATCGCCGCCGGTTGCTTCGATATACAAAAAGGCCCGGTCAAACGGATCGTTTGACCGGGCCTTTTTCTTTTTACAGCTCCTCCTCGACCGGGGCGTCGTCCCGGTTGAGATTCATTTCCAGCCACTGCTGACGGGTGATCAGCACCTGCCGGGGCTTGCTGCCCTCCGGCGGGCCGATAATCCCTTTTTGCTCCATCATATCCATGATCCGTCCGGCGCGGGCGTAGCCCAGCCGCAGCTTGCGCTGGAGCATCGAGGTGGAAATGCTGCCGCTTTCCACCGCCACCTGGATGGCCTGGGGCAGCATATCGTCCTCATACTCCCCGTCGTCGTCACCGCCGCCGGCGATCTTGGCCGACGAACGGCCCGCCGCTTCGGCCTGGCGGTCGATCTCGGCGATGATCCCCTCGTCGTACTCCTGCTCCTCGCCGGAGGATTTGAGGAAATTGACTACCGATTCCACCTCGGAATCGCTGACGAAACAACCCTGGATCCGCATCGGCTTGGCCATGCCCACCGGGGCGAAGAGCATATCGCCGTAGCCCAGCAGCTTTTCGGCGCCGACGCTGTCGAGAATGGTGCGGGAATCCACCCCCGACGCCACCGTCAGCGCCAGCCGGGAGGGAATGTTGGCCTTGATCAGGCCGGTGATGACGTCCACCGAGGGACGCTGGGTGGCGATGACCAGATGCATACCGGCGGCACGCGCCATCTGCGCCAGACGGACGATGGCGTCCTCCACCTCGTTGGCGGCCGACATCATCAGATCGGACAGCTCGTCGATGACGATCAAAATCAGCGGCAGGGTCTGCATGGTATCGCTCTTTTTGGCCAGGGCGTTGTACGCTTCGATATCCCGCACGTTGTTTTCGGCGAACATCCCGTAGCGCTTGAGCATTTCGGTGACCGCCCAGCCCAACGCGCCGGCCGCCTTGCGGGGATCGGTGACCACCGGCACCAGCAGATGCGGCACGCCGTTGTAAATGCCGAATTCCACCCGCTTGGGGTCGATCAGCAGCATCCGCACCTCCTGCGGAGTGGAGCGGTAGAGCACGCTTTGGATCATGGCGTTGGTACACACCGATTTACCCGAACCGGTGGTACCGGCGATCAGCAGATGGGGCATTTTCGCCAGATCGGCGTAGACCGGCTTGCCGGCGATATCCCGTCCCAGCGCCACCGTCAGGCGGCCCTTGGCCTGGGTAAAGGCGGGGGTATCCAGCATTTCCCGCAGCACCACCGTCTGGCGGGTGCGGTTGGGCACCTCGATGCCCACCGCCGCCTTGCCGGGGATGGGCGCTTCGATCCGCACCCCGGTGGTGGCCAGCCGCAGGGCGATATCGTCCGACAGCCCGGTGATCCGGCTGATCTTGACCCCGGCGCTGGGCTGCAGCTCGTACCGGGTGACCGACGGTCCGCGGGAGACGTCCATCATTCTGGTGCTGACGCCGAACTCCTGCAGGGTGTTGACCAGCAGACTGGCGGTCTGCTGCTGTTCCTCCTGCGCCGCCCGCGCGTTGGACGGCGGCGCTTCCTTGAGCAGCGACAGGGGCGGATACCGGTAGACGTTGACCGGCTTGTCGGTATGCGCCGCGGCGTTGAGAGAATCGTCCAGCTGCTTTTTCTCCGCCTCGTCCAGCGGCGGCAGCTCCATCTTACCGCCGGTCTCTCCCTTGGGCTGCACCACCACGGCGTCCGCGGGCGCGCCCTGCCCGGTTTTGGGCGCCGAACCGGTCTCCCCGTCCAGCGGCATATCGTAGGCGAAGCGGTCCCCCTGACGCAGGCCGTCCGCGGTTTTTTTGAATTTTTCCAGATTCTTTTTGGGATCGTGCGCCGAGGGCGCGTCACTGACCGTACCGAAGGCGGGATAGCCCTCGCCCAGATCGACGTCGATGGCCGAGCGGGTGCTTTCCACCGCCTTTTCCGCGGGCTTTTCGGCGGTCTTGCCGGTCTCTTCCTGCGCCTCGTCGGCGTAATCCACCGCGTGGCGGATGCTGTCGCGGGTCTTCTCCACCGGCTTCCACAGGGTGCGGAACAGGCTGAGAATCCCGGTGCCGGTCGCCAGCATCACGGTGACGAAGGCCAGCAAAATCAGGATGATCTTGGCGCCGAGATCGGTGAACAGATACTCGAAGGGATAGCCGAGGATCCCGCCAAAAAAGCCGGCGCTATGATACGCGATCCCGGCGGTATACGCCTGCCCGAGCGCCGGAAAGTAGCCGGTGTCGACGTCGGCGGTAAAGACGTGGATCACGGTGCAAAGCGCCAGCAGTGCCAAACCGCCCAGCCACGCCTTGCGCGCCAGCAGACCCTGCTCGGTCTCCCTGGCGGCGATCACCGCTATGTAGCCGCCCAGCACCGGCAGCAAAAAGGCGCATACCCCGAACAAGCCCAGCAGCACGCCCCGCAGCGCGCCCCAGGCGCGTTCTCCGGGGATCAGCAGCAGGCACAGCACCAGCAGCGACGCCGCGAAGAGAATGACCGCGGCGGCCTGATGCCGGCTCTGGCGGGGTTTTTTCTCGGCGCCCTTCGCCGCTTTTTTGGATCTCGGCTTAGCCGATTTTGCCATACGTTTCGTCGTCCTTTCTTATGTAGATCACATCGTGAAAAACGCATTATGTAGACCGGGCGTCACGCGTTGCCCGTATCGGATCGGTGTTTGGCGGTTTCTTCGATCATCCGGTCGAGAGCGGCGATGGCGTCGCACAGCGAGCCGAGTTCGTCGATCAGTCCTTCCGCCACGGCGGCGTCGCCGTCGAGCACGCTGCCCATATCGGTCACCAGCTCGCCGGTGTTCAGGCACAGCTGGGTGAAGCGTTCCCGGCTCATCCGGGAATTGCCGCAGACAAAGCCGGTGATCCGCTGCTGCATCCGCTCAAAATAGGTGAACGCCTGCGGCACCCCCAGCACCAGTCCGTTGGTGCGCACCGGATGCAGGGTCATGGTGGCGGTGGGCGCGATAAACGACCGCTTGGCCGCCACCGCCAGCGGCACGCCGATGGAATGGCCGCCGCCCAGCACCAGCGACACGGTGGGCTTGCTCATCCCGGCGATCAGCTCGGCCAGTGCCAGCCCGGCCTCGATGTCCCCGCCAACCGTGTTGAGCAGGATCAGCAAGCCCTCGATCTCGGCGCTTTCCTCAATGGCGACCAGCTGGGGAATGACGTGTTCGTACTTGGTGGTCTTGTTCTCCGAGGAGAGGACGTAATGCCCCTCGATCTGCCCGATGATGGTCAGACAATGAATGATATGCCGACCGTTGTCGGTGGTGACCGACCCGCTCTCCTGCCGCTCCTCCATCAGCGTTTGCAGCGACCGGCTGGCCTGCGTCGCGGGATCGTCATCCGGCGGGAGAGTCTTTTTGTCGTCGTTCATGGCGCACACTCCTTTTTTCGGTAGTGTGCGCAAAAGCGGGATCGATTATACCGCGGCCGGTTCCCGCACCGGCGCCGCGGCGGAAGCGTTTGCCGCTTTTTGCGCCTGCAGACGGGCGTTGGCCAGCATCAGCTTGATGCGGTTTTCCTGGTTGATGCGGGTGGCGCCGGGATCGTAATCGACGCAGACGATGTTGGCCTGCGGCAGATCGTCCTTGATCCGGCGGACCATCCCCTTGCCCACCACGTGGTTGGGCAGACAGCCGAAGGGCTGGGTGCAGACGATGTTGACGATCCCCGCGTCGATCAGCTCCAGCATTTCGCCGGTCAGCAGCCAGCCCTCGCCCATTTTGTTTCCGTAGCCGACGTAGCCCTTGACCAGCGATTTGAGATGATCGAAGGTACAGGGCGGGCGAAACTGCGGATGGCGGCTGATGGCGGCGATCATATCCCGCTGCAGCCCCTTGACGAATTTTTCCAGAAAGCCGGCGCCGAGATAGGTCAGGTATTTGCCGCCGTAAAGCCGGTGATCCTCCACCCGGTTGTCGCATTTGAAGATGATGAAATCGGTCAGTCCCGGCACCACCGGCTCGCAATCCTCCGAACGGAGAAATTCCTCCAGATTGTTGTTGCCCAGCGGCGCGTATTTGATGTAGATTTCCCCGACGATGCCCACCTTGATCTTGGGGACGCGGTCCACCGGGATGGCGGCAAAATCGTCGGCGATGGCGTTGAAATTGTCCCGCACGTGGCTGCCCTTGAACGCGCCCCGGCGGCGAAAATCCGTCACCAGCCGCTTGACCCATTGGCGGATGCGGCGATCGGTCTCCCCTTTTTGCCGCTCGTAAGGACGGCACTGGTTGGCCATATGGACGATGATATCGCCGTAAAGCATGGAATACGCCATCTGGCGGATCATCGAAAAATCCAGCGAAAAGCCGGGGTTTTTCTCCAGTCCCGACAGGTTGATGGAAATGACCGGCACGTAGGCGTAGCCGGCGCGTGCCAGCGCCTTGCGCAGCAGATGGATGTAGTTGGACGCCCGGCATCCGCCGCCGGTCTGGGTGATCATCAGCGCCACCTTGTGAGGATCGTATTTTCCGCTGTTGATGGCGTCGATCAGCTGCCCGATGACCAAAAGCGCCGGATAGCAGGTGTCGTTGTGGACGTATTTCAGCCCGGTGTCGACGATGGCACGGTGGGTGGTGGTCAGCATATCCACCTTATACCCCCGCAGGATGAACACTTCCCGCAGCATGGTGAAATGCACCGGCAGCATCTGAGGCATCAGCAGGGTGTATTCCCGTTTCATCTCCTCGGTGAACAGCAGCCGGCCGGTCTCGTCGTATTGCAACGTCGCCATGGGAATCAACCCCTTTCCTGTTCACGCGCCCGCATCGCCGCCAGCAGGCTGCGCACGCGGATGCGCACCGCGCCGAGATTGTGGATCTCGTCGATCTTGAGCTGGGTATACAGCTTGCCGCCGGATTCCAGGATCTCCCGGACCTCGTCGGTGGTGATGGCGTCGATCCCGCAGCCGAAGGAGACCAGCTGCACCAGCTGCATATCCGGCTGGGTGGTGACGTATTTCGCGGCGCTGTACAGCCGCCCGTGATAGGTCCATTGGTTGAGCACCTTGACCGGCTGGCGCGGGGTATGCCACGCCACCGCGTCCTCGGTAACGACCGACAGGCCGAACGAGGCGATCAGCTCGTCGATGCCGTGATTGATCTCGGGATCCATATGATAGGGCCGTCCGGCCAGCACGATGATCGGCCGGCCGTTGGCACGGGCATCGTCGATGATCTGCCGTCCCCGCTCGCGCATCCAGGCGGTGTAGGCGTCGGCCGCGGCGTACGCCGCCCTGGCGGCCGCCTTGACCTCGCCCGCCGGTACCCCCAGTTCTTTTCCGAAATACGCCGCCGCGTGACGGGCAAAATCCTTTGGCCGGTGGATGCCGAAATACGGGGTGAGATACCGCCGCTGTGCCAGCGCGTCGACGTTGGCGCCGATCAGCTCGGGATAATAGGCGACCACCGGGCAGTTGTAATGGTTGTCGCCCTTTTTCTCGTTGACGTTGTAGGGCAGGCAGGGATAGAAAATGGCGTCCAGATCGTCCCGCTCGAGCAGCGCCTCGATGTGGCCGTGCGCCAGCTTGGCGGGATAGCAGGCGGTATCCGACGGGATGGTGTGCTGTCCCTTGGCGTACAGCTTGCGGCTGGATACCGGCGAGAGCACCACCTCGTAATCCAGCGCGTTGAAAAACGCGTGCCAGAAGGGCAGATTCTCATACAGGTTGAGCACCATCGGGATGCCGATCTTGCCCCGCTTGCCGCCGGTGTTTTTCAGCCCCCGCAGATAGGCGTGCTTTTCGGCCATCAGATCGGGGATCTTCTTTTGATCGCCCTTGCCCAGCGGCCGTTCGCAGCGGTTGCCGGAGATGAATTTGCGCCCGCCGCCGAAATCGTTGACCGTCAGCTGGCAGCGGTTGCCGCACAGCCCGCAGGGCGCCGATTTGGCGGTGTGGGTAAACGCGGCCAGCTGCTGCGCCGTCAGCAGTCCGCACGGCGCGTCCAGCCCCTGCCGCTCGTCCCGCGCCGCCAGCGCCGCGCCGTAAGCGCCCATGATGCCGGCGATGGTGGGACGGATCACCTCGATCCCCAGCTCCCGCTCAAAGCAGCGCAGCACCGCGTC
>JBMNVL010000069.1:0-10447 GCA_050946775.1 Acutalibacteraceae bacterium | reverse complement strand
CGTCAACGATTGCTACAACGTGCTGGGCATCGTCCACGATATGTTCCGCCCGCTGCCCAACCGGTTCAAGGACTATATCTCCACGCCCAAGGCCAATATGTACCAGTCGCTGCACACCACCGTCATCAGCAAGGAGAAGATACCCTTCGAGGTGCAGATCCGCACCTGGGATATGCATTATACAGCGGAATACGGTATCGCGGCGCATTGGAAATACAAGCTGGGTATCCAGCGCAAGGATAAGCTGGAGGAGCGTCTGGCGTGGATCCGGCAGTTTATCGAAAGCCAGCAGGACGTGGACGACGCCGAGGATATCGTGCGCTCCATCAAGACCGACCTGTCCAGCGACGACGTCTTCGTCTTCACGCCCAAGGGCGACGTGATCACCTTGCCGGTGGGCGCCACGGTGGTGGATTTTGCTTACGCCATCCACTCCGCCGTTGGCAACCGGATGGTCGGCGCCAAGGCCGACGGGCGGATCGTTCCGCTCGATTATCCGGTCAAGACCGGCGAGATCGTCGAGATTTTGACCACCTCGGCGGCCGGTCACGGTCCCAGCCGGGACTGGCTGACCTTCGTCAAGACCGGCGAGGCGCGCAACAAGATCCGCTCCTGGTTCAAAAAGGAGCGGCGGGAGGAAAACATCGAGCAGGGCCGCGCCGAGCTGGAGCGGGAGTTGTCCCGCAACGCTATCCGCTTCACCGACGAGCAGCTCAACGAGTACCTGCTGGCGCAGGCGAAAAAGCAGCATTGTGAAACGCTGGATGATTTTTACGCCGCCATCGGATACGGCGGGGTGCTGTTGTCCCGGCTGATCCCGCGGATGAAGGAAGACTATCAGCGGCAGGTCAAGCAGGAAGAACGGACGGTGGAGGCCCTGCGCCCCGTCAAGGAGCGGCATAACAACGGCGGCGTCGTCATCGAGGACATGGACAACTGTCTGGTCAAGTTCGCCCGCTGCTGCAACCCGGTGCCGGGCGACGCCATCATCGGCTTTATCACCCGCGGCTTCGGCGTGTCGGTGCATAAGCGGGATTGCGTCAACGTGCCGGCCGATCTCTCCAAAGCCGCCGAGCCGGAGCGCTGGGTCAAGGTGGAATGGGAAAACGCCGTGCGGGCGGAATTCCGCGCGACGCTGCTGATTACCGCCACCGACCGGCAGGGCCTGCTGATGGACGTGACGGCACAGCTGGGCGCCATGCACGTGGCCATCCACGATTTCCACGCCCGCGAGCCCAAGGAAGGCATGGCCTATCTGAGCGTCACGGTGGGCGTCGGCAGCGTGGAGCATCTGCAGTCGGTGATCAACCGTCTGCAAAAGATCCCGGGCGTCCAGTCGGTGGAACGCCACGGCTATTCGACGTAAGCGAAACCGCCTTCGGCACTTCGGCGCGGCGAGATAAAGAAGTGTTTTGGGTATAAGATATGCCGCGCCGAAATGAATGGCGCCTGTCGGCGCGTGAATTGACTTTCGGTCATGAATTGTGCCTTCGGCACGTGAATTGCGCTGCGGCGCATAGGGCGCCATTCAATTCATGCACAAAAGTGCAAATCACGGCGAAGCCAAATCATGACGGTGCAGCCGTCAATTCATAAAAAACGAGCTGAGAAAATGATCTTTTTTTCGATCCTTTATCTCAGCTCGTTTTCTTTTTGACTGCGCACTTACTCACCACCGGCTATGCGGTGAAAACTTCCTTATGACGATCGTCCCTTGGCCTAAGGCGGTTTTTTCAAAAGGCTTTGTTTTTGCGGAATTCCCGGGGCGACTGTCCGGTGTTTTTCTTGAAATACCACGAAAAATAGTTGCTGTCGGTAAATCCCATCGACGAGGCGATCTGCTTGATCGACAGATTGGTGGAGCGCAGCAGCAGCCGGCTGTTGCTGATCCGCTGACGGGTGACGTATTCCTTCGGGCCGATGCCGTAAACGGCGGTAAAGATCTTGCTGGCCTTGGAAGCGGTGATCCCCAGCGACTTGGCAATCGCCGTGATCGACAGATCGGGATCGGGCAGATGGTTGTCCAGTCCGGTCTTGATCGCCAGCGCCAGATGGTTGGTGGTATAGCGCTCCTGCGCCGAGGGCAGCACACAGGCGTGGACGATGGCGGTCAGTTGCAGCAGGGCGTTGGAGATGATCTCCATGGCGGGCATGTCGGCGTTGAGCATATGGCGGTATCCCTGGATCAGGGTGCCGGTGTCGGTGTGATAAAACACCGTCGGCTCCACGATGCCGTAAGTATCCAGCAGTCCGTCCACGCCGCTGCCGCGCACGTTGATCCAATAGGTCAAAAACGGGTCGTCGGGATCGCTGGACAGGATGTGGCTGGTCCCGGCCGGAAGGATCACGGTATCGCCGCTGGAAAAGGAATACGTCTCGTTGTTGTATAACAGCTTGCCGCCGCCCTGAAAGCAATAAAAGAAGACCGCGTACGGGCATTTTTCCCGCGCCAGATAATACCCGCGCGACTGGTGAGTGGCACCCGATTCCATAAGATTGAGAATGGATTGAAAAGCCAGAAAATCCCGGTTGTTCAGCCGGGTGATGTTGTCATAATCGGTATGGATCTGCATCCGCTGGGCCATGGGCACGACCTCCTTTTTGGCCAGTATACCACAAAGCGGAAAAAAATCAAAGGTTTTTGAAAAAAGTTCGTCTTTACAAAAGAAAGGCCTTTCGTTTATACTGGGATTGGAGGCGATGGACGTGAAACGATGGATCGCGTGGTTGTGCGCCGCGGCGTTGATGGTGGGTTGCGTTCCCTTTGCCAGCGCGCAGGAAGACACGGCATCGACCGATGAGGAGGTGCGCCGGATGCTGAGCGGATATACGTCGGTGTGGACAAACACCGATTACGAGGGATTGATCACCCAGCGGATCCCGCATACGGCGCTGCTGGGCAACGGCGACGTGGGGGTGGCGTCGGCCGGGGACGATTATGCCAAAAGTTTTTATCTCTCCAAAGGGGATTTTTGGGGATACAAGGACGGCCCGAAGGCCATCGGCACCCTGACGCTGCGCCCGGCCGAAGAGGTGGTGCTTGGCGACGTGTCGCTGGCGCGCGGCGCGACGGTCAACGCCAGCACCAAACACGAGAACTATACCCCCGAACGGGTGGTCAGCGGCAAGGCCGGCCCCGGGTACGAGGGCTGGGTCAGCCAGATCGGCAATCCCCAGTGGATCGAACTGGATCTGAAGCAGGTAAAGTCCTTCGACCGCGTGGTGATCGCTCACGCGTCCTCGGCAGGCGTCAAGCCGTCGAGCGAGGATACCAGGGCGTTTTCGGTGTCGGTGCGCAATTCGACCGGTGAAAACTGGAAAACGATCTACGAAACCGCCGACAACCGCGCGTCCACCACCGAGATCGTTCTGGAGGAACGCGTGTCCGCGCGGTATCTGCGGCTGGACGTGGTAAAGGGGACGCAGGAGACGACCGACGATACCCGTACCTATCCCCGTGCCCGTATCGTGCAGATCGAGCTGTTTGATTCCACCGTTCATACCGAGCCAAGCGGACCGCCGCCTACCTCTCATTTCCGGGAGGAGCAGGACATTCTGAACGCCGTCATCCGCACCGAAATGGATCTGGACGGGGTGGCGGTGGCGATGGATACCCGCCTGATGGAAGGGGACAACCTGCTTGTCACCAAACTGACGTCTCTTGGCGATGCCGACGCGGCGCTGATTGCCCGCCTGTGGGCCAAGGACGACAACGGCGTGCTGCGCCAAACGGCGACGGCGAAGGATGGACAAATCACCGTGACCCGTACCCTTCCAAAATCCAACGCCGGCGATCCCGCGTCGTATACCACGGCCGTCGCTTTGTCCACCCGCGTTGTCGGCGCCGCCGCGACGGCGGCCAAGGTGGATAATGCCGCGGCGGATCTGGCGTTTACCCTGCCGGCCGGGGGATCGGTGTATATCGTCACGGCGATCGGCGGCGGCGGGAAAACCTACGATTACCAAAACAAACGGATCGGCCCTGATCCGACGGCACAGGCGTCCGCTTTGCTGGAAAAGGCGGACGCGGCCGAAAAGATCGCCGCGCTGGATGAGATCCGCGCCGCCTGGTGGGATGGGTATTGGGCGGCTTCCTCCATCCGGCTGGATACCGCTGACGAGCGGCTGGCGCTGCTGCAAAAATACTACTACAACGCCCAGTATGAGCTGGGCTGCAACATCCGCCAGGGAAAGGTGGCGCCGGGGCTGTACGGTCTGTGGCACACCACCGACAACGCCTCCTGGCGGTCGGATTATCATCTGAACTACAATTTCGTCGCCTCCTTTTACGGCGTGGCGACGGCCAACCGTCCCGCGCAATTGCTGCCGGCGATCGACGCCATCGTGGGCTACGTCCCGTCCGGCCCGTCGAACGCCGCGACCCTGCGTCAATTTGGATCCGAAAGCGGCAACGCGGCGGTAAAAGCCTTTGTCGACGCGAAATTTGAAGACGGCACCTTCGATCCCGTGGCCGGTATCGAGGGAGGCGTTCTCTTCCCGGTGGGGATCGGCCCGTGGGGGATGAATCTGGATTCCAAATACTGGAACCAGACCTTCAACGCCGCGTTCAGCGCCTATCCGCTGGTGCAGTATTACGAAGCCACCCGGGACGAGACGTTTTTGCGCCAGGTGCTGTACCCCTATCTGAAGCCCATCCTGACCTTTTTGCGGGCGTGGGTGGTCGAAAACGAACGGGGCGGGTACGACATCTACTCCGGCTACAACGAGGGCTCGTGGGCGCGCAATTCGGCGGGAGAACTGGGGGTTTACCGGCTGTGTCTGAAATACGCCGTCCTGGCCAGCGAAACGCTGGGGTTGGACGAGGATCTGCGCGCCGACTGGCTGGATCTGCAGCAAAAGCTGGCGCCGTTTCCCACCCAGATGTTTGAGGGGAACGACGTTTACGCCCTCGCCGAGCAGGTTTACGCCGACGGGCAATGGAGCGACTGGTCCAAAGCGCCCGATCGGCTCAATCTGGAATCGATCTTCCCCGGGCTGGAGTTTGGATATTACTCGTCGCCGGAGGAATTACGGCGGATGCACAACACTATGGCGTATATCGACAAAACCAACCAGTGGAACGGGATCAACACCTTTCCCGAAATGTTCACCCAGGCGCTGTGGATCCGGTACGATTCCGCCGTGGTGGTCGACCGGCTGGCGGCGAATATCCGCCGTATGATCCAACCAAACGGGATGATCGACGACACCGTCCACGGGTTGGAAAAAGCCGGCGCCACCGAGGCGATCCATTCCATGCTGCTGCAGCAGGACAAAGGGGTGATCAAAGCGTTTCCCGCCTGGCTTTCGGACAAGGACGCCGCGTTTACCGACCTGCGCGCCGCCGGGGCGTTTTTGGTCAGCGGCTCTTACAGCGGCGACAGTCGGCAAGTGACGGGACTGCAGATCACCAGTCTTGAGGGACAGCCCTTGTCGGTCGCTTCTCCCTGGGAGGGCGCGGTGATCACCGACAGCCGCGGCAAACGGGTCGCGGCCAAGCTCGTCAGCGCGCCCAACCATCCCGACGAGCCGGTGTACACCTTCTCTACCGTAAAAGGGGAGACGTATACCTTCACCAAAGGCGAACCCGGCGAAACGTTCGACCCGCTTCTCGGCGACGTGGATCAGGACGGCGACGTGGACGCCGCCGACGCGCTGACAGCCCTGCAGATCGCGACCGGAAAGATCGATCCGACCGACGTGCAGACCGCTTGTGCCGACGCGGACAAAGACGGCTTTGTGACCGCCGCCGACGCTTTGCGGATATTGCAGTTTGCCACCGGCAAAATCGCGGCGCTGGGATAAAAAGGTTTACGCCGGGTGGATTTTGTGGTATAATGGCGACGTTCAACCGCTTTGCGAAAGGAGAAGCGTCCATGCCCAATTTCACCAAGGAAGCCATCAAGGCGACTTTTTTGAAACAGCTCAACGACAAGCCGCTGAGCCAGATCACCGTTAAAAGCATCGTCGAGGAATGCGGGATCAACCGCAATTCCTTTTACTATCATTTTCAGGATATCCCGGCACTGATCGAGGAGATGGTCACCGAAGAGGCCGACCGGATCGTGAGGGAGCATCCCACGGTGGATTCCATCGAGACGGCGCTCAAAGCGGCGGTGGATTTCGCCGGCAAAAACCGCCGGGCGATCCTGCATATTTACCAGTCGGTCAACCGGGACATCTTCGAAGAGCATTTGTGGAAGGTCTGCGGCTACGTGGTGGACGCCTACGCCGAGAACGCTCTGCGAAAGGACCCGATTGGCGATTTCGACCGGGAGGTGATCAGCCGGTTTTACAAATGCGCCTTTTTCGGGACGGTGATCGAGTGGATGAACGAGCGGATGCCGGCGGATATCCAAAGCCGGATCGACCGGCTGTGCGAGCTGCAGCGGGGGATGAGCGAGGAGATGATCCGCCGCGCCCAGTCCAAGTGAATTAGACAAATTTATGCCCGTGTCTGGTTTTCAGACACGGGCATTTTTTTGTCGGTAGCCCTCAAAAGCCCGTTTTCGTATACTGGAGAACGGTAAATGCAACCAAAGGAGGTTTGCGTGATGAAAACGCGTTCAATCACACCCATGTGGATCGCCAAGGCGGGCTATATCGTCCTGTCGGCGGCGTTGTGCGCGGCGGGGATCGCGATGATGATCCTGCCTGAAACGTCGCTGGTGGTGATGGGACGGGTGCTGGGGATTTTGATGATGGTCTTCGGCGCGGTCAAGCTGGTGGGCTATTTTTCCAAGGATCTTTACCGGCTGGCGTTCCAGTATGATCTGGAATTGGGGATCCTGCTGCTGGTGCTGGGCATGATTTTGCTGATCCGTCCCATCGGGGCCATCAGCTTTTTCTGCGTGGCGCTGGGGATTGGCATTTTGGTCGACGCCCTGTTCAAGATCCGCATCGCGTTTGACGCCAAGCGGTTCGGCATTCCGGCGTGGTGGTCGATCCTGTTGCTTGCGATCGCCGCCGGGATCATTGGTCTGCTGCTGATCCTTCGCCCGTGGGAAAGCACGGCGGCGCTGGCGGTGCTGCTGGGGATCTCGCTTTTGGCGGAAGGGATCTTGAATTTCTGTGTGGCGATCAGCGCCGTCAAGATCGTTCACAACCAGATCCCCGATCAGATCGAGGGCGAAAGCTTTGAAGCAGAGGAGGAAGACCGATGAGATTTTCCAATGCGGTCGTTCGCTTTCGGGTGGTGATCCTGGCGGTCGTGGCGGTGCTGATGATCCCGGCGGTATTCGGGTATATCGGCACCCGGGTCAACTACGATATGCTGGATTATCTGCCGGAGGATATGGATACCGTTGTCGGGCAGAACGCGTTGATGAAGGATTTCGGCAAGGGCGCCTTTTCCTTTATCATCGTTGAGGATATGCCGGCCAAAGACGTGGCTTCACTCAAGCAAAAGATCAGCCGGGTCGATCACGTGGAGACGGTGGTGTGGTACGATTCGCTGGCGGATCTGTCGGTTCCCATCGAGATGCTGCCGGATACGGTATACCGTGAATTCAACACCGATAACGCCACCATGATGGCGGTCTTTTTCGACAGCTCCACCTCGGCGGACGTCACGATGGACGCTATCCGCGAGATCCGCGCGGTTGCCGGCAAGCAATGCTTTGTGTCGGGTATGTCGGCGCTGGTGACCGATCTGAAGGATCTGTGTGAAAAGGAAGAGCCGATCTACGTCGGTATCGCCGTGGCGCTGGCGCTGGCGGCGATGCTGCTGCTGCTTGACAGCTGGCTGGTGCCCTTCGTCTTTTTGGCGTCGATCGGGATGATGATCCTGCTCAATCTCGGCACCAACTATTTTCTCGGAGAAATCTCCTATATCACCAAAGCCCTGTCGGCGGTGCTGCAGCTTGCCGTAACGATGGATTATTCCATCTTCCTGTGGCACAGCTACAACGAGCAGCGGGAGAAATTTGACGATCACAGGCAGGCGATGGCGGTTGCCATCAAGGAGACCTTCACCAGCGTGGTGGGCAGCTCCATCACCACCGTGGCAGGCTTTGTCGCGCTGTGCTTTATGTCCTTCACCATGGGACGGGATCTGGGCATCGTGATGGCCAAGGGCGTTATTTTCGGCGTTATCGGCTGCGTAACGGTGCTGCCGGCGTTGATTTTGGTACTGGATAAACCCCTGCAAAAAACCCGGCACAAATCGCTGATCCCGAACATGAGCAAATTCGCCGGCGGCGCGGTCAGGATCTTTCCGGTCTTTTTGATCGTCTTCGCGCTGTTGATCCCGCCGGCCCTTTACGGCTATTCCAAAACCAACGATGAAGTTTATTATGATATGGGCGAATGTCTGCCCCGGGATATGGAGTACGTCATCGCCAACACCAAATTGCGTCAAGAGTTCAACATCGCCTCGACCCATATGCTGCTCGTGGACGCTGATCTATCGCCCAAGGACGTCCGCGCGATGACGGAGGAGATGGAGGCGGTGGACGGCGTCAAATACGTGCTGGGGATGGAATCGCTGGTCGGCTCGCGGATTCCGCAGGAGATCCTGCCCTCGTCCATCACCTCGATCTTGCAGTCCGACCGATGGAAGCTGATGCTGATCAACTCCCGTTACGACGTCGCCAGCGACGAGGTCAACGACCAGATCGACCGGCTCAACGCCATTCTAAAGCGCTACGATGAAAGCGGGATGCTGATCGGCGAAGCGCCCTGTATGAAGGATATGATCGAAACCACCGATCACGATTTTCAGGTGGTCAACGCGGTGTCGATCATCGCCATTTTCGTGATCATCGCACTGGTGGAAAAGAGCCTGTCGCTGCCCTTTATCCTGATCAGCGTCATTGAACTGGCGATCTTCATCAACCTGGGTTTGCCCCACTATTTCGGGCAGACGCTGCCCTTCATCGCGCCGATCTGCATCTCCACCATTCAATTGGGCGCTACGGTGGACTACGCCATTTTGATGACCACCCGGTACAAGTCCGAACGGCTGCGCGGCGCGAACAGCAAACAGGCGGTTGCCACGGCGCTTGGCGCTTCCATCCCGTCGATTCTGGTTTCGGGCATGGGCCTGTTTGCCGCCACCTTTGGCGTGGCGATGTATTCCAACATCGATATCATCAGCAGTATGTGTATGCTGATGGCGCGCGGCGCCGTGATCAGTATGCTGGCGGTCATCCTCATCCTGCCGGCGCTGCTGCGGCTGTGCGATAAGCCGGTCTGCGCGACGACGCTGGGCATGACGCATCTGCTGAAAAAGAGAATGGAGGCATCTTCCAAATGAACAAACAGATCATCCGGCTTGTATCCGTCGGGGTATGCGTTTTGCTGACGCTGGGCGGCGTGGCGGCCGCTCTGGGCGGCTTTTCTTCCGAGAAGGCTGCGTCAAAACCCCTTTCCACCGCCGCGCCGTCGTCAGGGGACAAAGACGATGCCCCGACAAAGGACGAAACGGTCTACGTTCTGGCCGGCGCCGACGGTACGGTGAAAAAGATCATCGTCAGCGACTGGATCAAAAACACCCTCAACAGTGCCAAGCTTTTGGATCAAAGCGAGCTGAAGGAGGTCGAAAACGTCAAGGGTGACGAAGGCTTCACCATGGGCGGCGCCAACACCCGGGTCTGGGACGCGCAGGGCAACGATATCTATTATCAGGGCGAGATCGACAAGGAGCTGCCGGTCGATCTGCGGGTTTCCTATACTCTCAACGGTCAGCCGGTCACCCCGGACGGGCTGAAAGGCAAATCCGGCAAGGTCTCCATCCGGTTCGATTACGACAACAAGCAATATGAGACGGTGTCTCTTGGCGGTAAGCAGGAGAAGATCTACGTGCCCTTTGCCATGCTGACCGGAATGCTGCTGGACAACGATACCTTCCGCAACGTCGAGGTGTCGGCAGGCAAGCTGATCAACGACGGCAGCCGTACCGCCGTGGTGGGAATCGCCTTCCCTGGCCTGCAGGAGGATCTGGCGATCGATGAGGAACGGCTCGCGATCCCCGATCACGTGGTGATCACCGCCGACGTGAAAAACTTTTCGATGGGGATGACGGTCACCGTCGCCACAAACGAGATCTTCAATGCCGTCGATCCCGACCGGCTGGATTCTTTCGACGAGCTGCACGATTCGCTCGATCAGCTGACCGGAGCGATGCGCCAGCTGCTGGACGGCTCGTCAAAGCTGTATGACGGTCTGTCCGCGCTGCTGGACAAATCGGGCGAGCTGGTCGCCGGGATCGATCAATTGGCCGCCGGAGCGCTGCAGCTCAAAAACGGCGCGGGCGAGCTGGATACCGGGGCGGGTCAGCTCCAAACCGGTGCGGCGCAGCTGGCCGACGGATTGCATACCCTGGCCGCCAACAACGACACCCTCAACGGCGGAGCAAAGCAGGTGTTTGATACGCTGCTGACCACCGCGCAGACGCAGTTGGCGCAGGCAGGGCTTACGGTGCCGGCCATGACCGTCGATAATTACG
>JBMNVL010000068.1:0-10568 GCA_050946775.1 Acutalibacteraceae bacterium | reverse complement strand
TAGCCGCAGAAGTCGCCGATGGACATTTTGCCGCTGACCAGCATGGCGATGGAGACCGCCGGGTTGATGTGGCAGCCGGAGACGTTGCCGATGGAATAGGCCATCGCCACGATCACCAGACCAAACGCCAGCGCCGTCAGCAGATAAGCGGCGTCGGCCACATCCTTGTTGCAGCCCACCACCACGGCGGTGCCGCAGGCGAAGAAGACAAGCACAAAGGTGCCGATCAGCTCCGCCACGTACTTTTTCAAAGCGTTCATTTCTTTTCCTCCTTTGATTCATACGGTTTATCCCGCTCGAAGCGGGATTGCTACCGAGAAATAGTATACCACTTTTGCCAAAAAAAGTCAATCGACAATCGCCAATTAGGACAATTTCTCTAATTTTGATGCGTTTGCGCCGCAGTGGATTTGGCTATTGATTAACCCGGGGCGGTTGTGGTACAATAAGGTATCAACCATAAAGGGGATGGAGCGATGTTTCGGCCGATGATGCGCCGCAAACAGCAATTGCCTGACGAGGAATGCCGGCAAATCCTGCGGCAGTCCCTGCGCGGCGTGCTGTCGGTGCTGGGAGACGACGGGTATCCTTACGGGCTGCCAATCAACCATTTTTACAACGACGAGGACGGCCATTTGTATTTTCACAGCGGCAAATCCGGCCACAAGCTGGACGCGCTGAGCCGCTGTGACAAGGCGTCCTTTTGCGTGTTCGACGAGGGCTATCGCCAGCCGGGAGAATGGGCGCTCAATATCCGCAGCGTCATCGTGTTCGGCCGGGTGCGGATGGTGGACGATCACCAGAAAGCGCTCGAGATCAGCCGCCGGTTGAGCCGCAAATTCATCCAGGACGAAGCGCACATCGACCGGGAGATCGCCCGCTCGGGCGACCGGGTGCAATGCTTTGAACTGATCCCCGAACATATCAGCGGCAAGCTGGTCAAAGAAGAATAAGGATAAAGGAGCAGGAGCATGAACAAGGGTGAACGACTGCACGGCTTTACCGTGACCGACGTGCGGCCGGTCGAGGAGATCGGCGCCGTGATGACCGAAATGCGCCACGACCGCACCGGCGCACGGCTGGTGTGGATGAACAACCGCGAGGAGAACAAGCTGTTTTCCGTCGCTTTCAAGACCACCCCGACCGACGACACCGGCGTGTTCCATATTCTCGAGCATTCGGTGCTGGGCGGCTCCAAACGCTATCCGGTCAAGGAGCCGTTTTTGGAGATGCTCAAAAGCTCGATGAACACCTTCCTCAACGCCATGACCTTCCCGGACAAGACCATGTTCCCGGTCTCCAGCCGCAACGACGCGGATTTTATGAATCTGACGCGGGTCTATCTCGACGCGGTCTTCTGCCCGGCGATCTACGACAATCCCTGCATCTTCGAGCAGGAGGGCTGGCACGTGGAATGGCGAAACGAGGCCGACGAGCCGGTCTACAAGGGCGTGGTTTTCAACGAGATGAAGGGCGCGCTGTCGTCGGTCTTTACCCGGATGAGCGACGAGATGGAAAAGCTGCTCTATCCCGACACCTGCTACCGGTTTGAGTCGGGCGGCGATCCGGCGGCCATTCCGGATCTGACGTACGAGCGGTTCATCGAGACTCATCGGCGGTATTACCATCCCTCCAACGCGTATTTTTATCTCGACGGCCCGGTGGATATCGACGCGGTGCTGGGGCTGATCGAGGACTATCTGGCGGGATATGACAAACGGGACGATCTGCCGGTGATCGACTATCAGACCCCCATCGCCCCGGTGGAATGCCGGCGGGAATACGAGATCGCGCCGGAGGAGACGCCCGAAGGGCGCACCCATCTGGCGATCGGCAAGGTGGTTGGCGATTGGAGCGAACGGGAGAAGCTGACCGCGCTGCAGGCGATCAGCGAGGTGTTGGCCGGATCCAACGACGCGCCGCTCAAACGGGCGCTGCTGGATACCGGGCTGTGCCGGGACGTGTCGCTGAGAGTGGACGATGGCGTGCTGCAGCCGCTGGGGGTGCTGGAGATCCTCAACACCGATCCCGAAAACGGCCAAAAGCTGCTGGACACCGTTCGCCGTGTGGTCGGCGAGCAGGTGAAAAACGGGCTGGACCGGGAGGATCTGGTCGCCGCGCTCAACCGGATGGAATTCCGTATGCGGGAAGGCGACGAGCCAAAGGGTCTGGATCGCGGGATCTATATGCTTTCCTCCTGGCTGTACGGCGGCGATCCGCTTTTGTATATCGGCTGCGGCGACTTGTTCGCCGGCCTGCGGGACAAGCTGGAAAGCGATTACTACGAAAAATTGCTGGCGGAGTGGCTGCTGGACGAGTCCGGCCGCGCGACGCTGTATATGCTGCCCTCTCATACCTTCGGCGAGCGGCTGCGGCAAGCGGAGGAAGAACGGCTTCGCCGCCTGCGGGATGGCTGGAGCGAGCAGCAGGCGATAGAGGTGCGTCAGCGCAACCGCCGGCTGGACGACTGGCAGCAGGCGCCCAATACCCCCGAGGATCTGGCAACGCTGCCGCGGCTGCCCCTGTCGCAGGTCAGCGATCAGCCGCTGCCGCTGACGACCGAGGTCACGACGCAAAACGGGTTGACGGTGCTGCGCCATCCGGTCAGCGAAAAAGGGATCGACGCGCTGGCGCTGTATTTCTCGCTGGCCGACTGCACGCCGGACGAGCTGTTCTCCCTGTCGGTGATGGGCAAGCTGCTGGGCGAGCTGCCCACCGCCGAAAAGAGCGGCGCCGTGCTCCAGCGGCACATCAAGTCGCTGCTGGGCGGGCTGGACGTCGGGGTGACCGCCTTTGCCCGCGAGGGAGAAACGGCGACCTGTCAGCCGATGCTGGCGGTGTCCTTCCGCTTTTTGGAGCACAACGCCGATAAGGCGCTGGCGCTGGTCGGGGAGATCTTGACCCGGACCCGCTTTGACCGCGCCGATCTGATCCGCGAGCTGCTGATGCAGATGGACGAGGACGGCAAGCAATATCTGATCCGCAACGGACACCGGGTCGGGATGTCTCGGGCGCAGGCGGGATTGTCGGCGCTGTCGTCGGTGCGGGAGCTGACCGACGGATTTGAAGGGCTCAGCCGACTGCACGATATGGCCAAGCGGGCCGATGAACAGGGCGCCGACTGGGGCGAGAGCTTCCGGTCGCTGGGCGAGCGGATCTTCTGCCGCGCCCGTATGACCGTCAGCGCCACCGCGGATACGCCCCCGGCGCTCGGCGCCCTGCTGGAGCGGCTGCCCGAGGGCACGCCCGCCGCCGCGCCGGCGCTGGCCTGGCGGCTGGACGCGCCTGCGGCGCAGGGTGTGCTGATCCCGGCGGCGATCTCTTACGCGGCGGCGGCTTTCCCGATCGACATCGAGCACAAGGCGGCGTGGCAGGTGCTGGCCAGCATCCTGTCGCTGGAATATCTGTGGAACGAGATCCGGGTCAAGGGCGGCGCTTACGGTGCCGGCGCCGTGTCCCGCGTGGCGGGCGAAATGGCGTATTACACCTTCCGGGATCCGTCGCCTGAGCAAAGTCTCCAAACCTTCCGCCGGGCGGCGGACTTCGTGCGGCAATACGCCGCCGACCGCCCGGATATGGACGCCTTCATCATCAGCACCATCGCCAAAGCGGAGCCGCTGATGCCCGACCACGCCCGCGGCGCGGCGGCCGACGCGATGTATTTCAGCGGCATCACCGAGCAGCAGCGCCGCGAAAACCGCCGCGTGATGCTGTCGCTCAAGGCGGAGGATCTGCTGGCGATCGTCGATCAGCTGGAGAACGTCCGGGCCAAATGCGTCGTCGGCTCGCAGCAGGCGCTGGATCGCTGCGAGAGCGAAGGGCTGACGGTCGCTTCCGTTTAAGAAAGGAGAATACCCGTGGCTGTACGTTTGAACGAAAACAAAGAAATCGTCGAGATGATCCGCAAGGGACTGAAGGAAAAGGGCGGCTATTGCCCCTGCCGGCGGGAAAAGATCGAGGACAACAAGTGCATGTGCAAGGAATTCCGCGACCAGATCGCCGATCCGGATTTCGAGGGATACTGCCATTGCATGCTCTATTACAAATCCAAGGACTGATCGCATGAAACGGATCGTGCGGATCAAACGGCTGGCGGCGTGGCTGCTGGCGGCGGCGCTGCTGATCGGCTGCGCCGCCTGCGGATCGCCGCCGCGGCAAACAGACGCCCCGGCGGGGACCGTCATCACGGCGGCGCCCACCGCTTCGGCGCCGAAAGCGCCCGACGAGGACGGGGTCTACACCCACCGGGACGACGTGGCGGCGTATCTCGTCGCTTACGGCCGCCTGCCGGGCAACTTCATCACCAAAAAAGAAGCCCGCCAGCTCGGCTGGAACGGCGGCTCGCTGGAAGAGTACGCGCCCGGCAAATGCATTGGCGGCGACCGCTTCGGCAACTACGAAGGGCGACTGCCGGAGGACGCCGACTACCGCGAATGCGACATCGACACTCTGGGCGCCAGCAGCCGGGGCGCCAAGCGGCTGGTCTACAGCGAGGACGCCATTTACTACACCGAGGACCATTACGAGACCTTTGTCCTGTTGTACGGGGAGGAAACGCCATGACGGTGGTATTGCTCGACGGCGAGCGGATCGTCGGCTTTGACGGGGTGTACGACGCCTTTGCCGCGGCGCTGGCGTGGCCGGCGGATGGGCCGCGCAATCTCGACGCGCTGCACGACCGGCTGACCGAATCGGACCGGCCGGTGGGGGTGATCGTCTGCAATCCCGCGCCGCTGCAAAAAGCGCTGGGCCGCCGGTGGGACGGCTTTTGCCGGATGCTGGCGGATCTGCAAGGGGAACGGGAGGGGCTGACGGTCTGCCTGGATCCTTTTGGCGAAAATCCGCAAAAAAATGCCGATTGACTCTTGACGGAACGCAAAAGTCTTGGTATAATATTTCAGCGCGTGCGAAAACGCCGCGCTCCGGACGGCCGTCCGGAACATCCTTGCCCGGCTCAGACCGGGCCATCAGACCGTGAGGAGGTGCCAAATATGCCTACTGTCAAAGCATCGTACGAGGCCGTCTTCGTGTTCTCCCTGACGCTGGGGGACGAAGGGGTCGAAGCGATCAAGACCAAATTCCAGGAACTGATCGCGCAGAATGCCGAGATCGGGGAAGTGGACGAGTGGGGGAAACGCCACCTGGCCTATCCGATCAACGACGAGGTGGAAGGGTTCTACGTGCTCTACAATTTTGTGAGCGGTCCGGAATTCCCCGCCGAGCTGGAACGCATCAGCCGTATCACCGACGGCGTCCTGCGTTCCATGACGGTCCGCAAGGACGAGAAATAAGGAGGGTGCGCAAATGAATGTTGTATGTTTGCTCGGCCGCTTGACGGCGGACCCGGAACTGCGCCGCACCCAGACGGACGTGGCCGTCACCAGCTTCAGCGTGGCGGTTGATCGCGCCTATCAGCCCAAGGGTCAGGAACGCCAGACCGACTTTATCAACGTGGTGGCGTGGAGAGGCACGGCGGAATTCATCTGCCGGTATTTCCACAAGGGCCAGCGGATCGCTCTCAACGGCTCGCTGCAAAGCCGCCAGTATACCGATAAAGAAGGCAACAAGCGCACGGCCTACGAGGTCGTGGTGGACAACGCCTATTTCGCCGAGTCCCGCAACGCCGGCGCCGGCGCTCCGGCGTCGAACGCCAATCCCTTCGGCTCACCCTCTCCCGCCTTCCAGAACGAGGCGCAGCCGGCTTTCTCCACCGCTTCGGAAAGCGATTTCGAGGAGATCGTCGGGGACGAGGAGCTGCCCTTTTGACCGGCAGCAATGATTTTACAATGAAGGAGGCCCATTATCATGGCTGATAGACCGGAACGTCCCGCTCCCCGGGGCCGCAAACGCCGCAAGGTGTGCAGCTTCTGCGTGGACAAGATCGAGACCATTGATTACAAGGACGTGGCTCGTCTGCGCCGCTTCATGTCGGAGCGGGCGAAGATCCTGCCCCGTCGGGTGACCGGCACCTGCGCCCGTCATCAAAGAGATCTGACCGTGGCCATCAAACGTGCCCGCCAGATCGCGCTGCTGCCTTTCGTCAGCGAATAAGCGTACGAAAAAGACCGGATCTCGCAAAGCGGGATCCGGTCTTTTTGTCAGGTTTGTGATCGTAAGGCCGGTCGCGGCTCAGCCAAGTTCGGCGATCCGCCGGGCGTCGTAATAGCCCTGCTCGTACAGCGCCTTCATCGCCTCGCGGCTTTTGGTTAGGGTGTCTACCCCGCGGGTGTCGCGCGGCGCGATGATCACGGCTTTGCCCTGGGTCTGCAGCTCTTTGGCCAGATCCACCCCGGCGTTGTAAAGCGCCGCCCGGCGGCAAAACGCGTTCGCCGCCATGGGGTATTGTTTGCGGATGCGGGCGGCAAGCTTTTCGTCCTTTTCGGGCGTGCGCCGCAGGGAAGCGGGCTTGGTCAGGATGACCACCACCTTGTCGCAGCCCTCGTCCAGCGCCTTTTGCACCGGCACCGGATCGCTCAGCGCGCCGTCGTAATAGGGCACGCCGTCGATGACGTAGGGCTTGCTGAAAAAGGGAATGGTGGAGGAAGCCTTCATCGGATCGTACCGGTCCTGCGCCAGATCTGCCTTGGTAAAATACCGCGCCTCGCCGGTGCGCGCGTCGGTCGCCACCACCAAAAACGCGGCCGGATTATCCCGCAGGGCGGGGTAGTTGAGGGGGTACTCACCCCCGGCGGCGCTCAGTGTGCCGTAGGCGTAGTCGGTGTCCACGTAGGATCCCCGGCGCAGATAGTTGGACAGGCTCATATATTTCCGCCGCATGGCGTATTCGGTATAAAAACGGTAGTTGCGGCGGGGCTGCCGCGCCAGAAAAGACGCCAGATTGGCGCTCCCGGCCGATACCCCGATCCCCAGATCGAATGCGATCCCGTTGTCCAGACAGTAATCCAGTACGCCGGCCGCGTAGATGCCCCGCATACCGCCGCCGACGTCGATGATCCCGGTTTTCATGGCAAACGCCTCCTTCAAAACATCACGTGAATCAGTATAAAACCGCCGGCTGTCTTTGTCAAGCGGTCGTGAAATTATCCAACTTGTGCCGGCGGGACAAGCCGTTCCCGGGCAAAACGCATAATCTTTCGCCGATCGGCGGCAAAATCCCACTTTGAACTTGACAAAAGAGGGAAAAAGATGTATAATTCTGAATAATTATTCACATCATCCGTATAACGGAGGGACAAACGTGACCAAAGTATTCATCGACGGCAGCGCCGGCACTACCGGACTGCGGATCGCCGAACGGTTGGCGACCCGGCGGGATCTGGCGCTGATTACTCTCAGCGAAGAGCGGCGCAAGGATCCGGCGGCGCGTGCCGCGGCGCTGAACGAAGCGGATATCGCCTTTTTGTGTCTGCCGGATGCGGCGGCGATCGAGGCGGTCGGAATGGTCCAAAACCGGTCCACCGCCGTGATCGACACCTCCACCGCGCATCGCACCGCGCCCGGCTGGGTCTATGGATTTCCCGAGCTGGACGGGCGGCGAAGCGCCGTTGCTTCGTCCAACCGGATCGCCAATCCCGGCTGCCACGCCAGCGGCTTTCTGGCCCTGACGGCGCCGCTGGTGAAAGCGGGGCTTTTGCCGCCGGACGCGGCGCTGACCTGTTTTTCACTGACCGGCTATTCCGGCGGCGGCAAAAAGATGATCGCCGATTACGAAGCCGACGGCCGGGATCCCTTGCTGAAAGCGCCCCGGCAGTACGGACTGGCGCAAAGCCACAAGCATCTGCCGGAGATGACGGCGGTCAGCGGGTTGACCGTCCCGCCGGCGTTTTGCCCCGTCGTGGCGGATTTTTACAGCGGGATGGAAGTCACCGTGCCTCTGTTCGCCCATCAGCTGAAGGGAACCCGGGCGGACGTCCTCGACGTTTACCGCCAGACCTATACCGGCCCGGTGGTGCGCCTTGTCGAAAACGCCGACGAGAGCGGCTTTTGGTCGGCGGCGGCCTTCAGCGGCCGGGACGATATGCAGATCACCGTCGCCGGCAACGACGAGCGGCTGCTATTGTGCGCGCGGTTTGACAATCTCGGCAAGGGCGCGTCGGGCGCCGCCATTCAAAATATGAATATCCGGCTGGGTCTTGAGGAGACGACCGGCCTGATTATAGGGGGATAACGGAATATGAAGATCATCGAAGGCGGCGTTTGCGCTGCCAAAGGCTTTCGGGCAGGCGGGGTGCATTGCGGCATCCGCAAAAACCGCCAAAAGCGGGATCTGGCGCTGATCGTCAGCGATACCGAAGCGTCCGCGGCGGCGGTATACACCACCAATCTGGTCAAGGGCGCGCCCCTGGCGGTGACCAAAAAGCATCTGGAAAACGGCCGGGCGCGGGCGATCATCTGCAACAGCGGCAACGCCAACACCTGCAACGCCGACGGCATCGAGATCGCCGAGGGGATGTGCGCGCTGGTGGAAAAAGCCCTGTCCATCCCGGCCGGTGACGTCGTGGTGGCGTCCACCGGGGTGATCGGCCAGCCGCTGGATCTGGCGCCCATTGCCGGCGGCATGGCGGCGCTGGCGGCGGATCTGTCGACCGACGGCGGCGCACACGCCGCCGAGGCGATCATGACCACCGACACCCTGCTCAAGGAAGTGGCGGTGGAATTTACCCTTGGCGGCAAGACCTGCCGGTTGGGCGGCATCGCCAAGGGCAGCGGGATGATCCATCCCAACATGGCGACCATGCTGGTCTTTTTGACCACCGACGCTGCTATTTCTCCGGCAATGCTGCAAAAGGCGCTGTCGGGGGATATCGCCGATACCTTCAACATGGTCAGCGTCGACGGCGACACCTCCACCAACGATATGGTGACGGTGCTGGCCAACGGCGCGGCGGGCAACGCTCCCATCACCGAAGAGGGCGAGGATCTGGCCGTCTTTATGCGGGCGCTCAACACCGTGACGGTGCATTTGTGCCGGCTGATCGCCGGGGACGGCGAGGGCGCCACCAAGCTGCTGGAATGCCGCGTCAGCGGCGCCAAAGACGAGAAAACCGCCAAGACCGTCGCTAAAAGCGTCATTTGCTCCAATCTGCTCAAATGCGCCATGTTCGGCGCCGACGCCAACTGGGGCCGGGTGCTGTGCGCCATCGGCTACAGCGGCGCCGGGGTGGACGTCAGCCGGGTGGGCGTGGCGTTTCGTTCGGCGGCGGGGGAGATCACGGTGTGCGTCAACGGCGCCGGCGTGGATTTTTCGGAGGAAAAGGCCAAGGAGATCCTCCTTCAAAAAGAAATCGAGATCCTGGTCAGCCTCGGGGACGGCGACGGCCGCGCCACCGCGTGGGGCTGTGATCTGACCTACGATTACGTCAAGATCAACGGGGATTATCGCACCTAAAAGGGGAATAAGTGGTATGCAAAACAGCGAATTTTCCAACGCGCAGCGGGCCGAGGTGCTGACCCAGGCGCTGCCGTATATCAAGCGGTACAACGGCAAGATCGTGGTGGTCAAATACGGCGGCAACGCCATGATCAACGATCAGCTCAAGGAGCAGGTGATGGAGGACATCGTTTTGCTGTGGCTGATCGGGGTCAAGATCGTGCTGGTCCACGGCGGCGGTCCCGAGATCAACGAGCTGATGCAAAAGCTGGGCAAAAAGGCCGAGTTCGTCGACGGGCTGCGGGTCACCGATAAGGAAACGGTGGACATCGTGCAGATGGTGCTGGCCGGCAAGGTGAACAAAACGCTGGTCAATCTGCTGGAGATGAAGGGCGGCCGGGCGATGGGTCTGTCGGGCATCGACGGGCGGCTGATCGAGGCCAGACAAAAGGACGAGCGGATCGGCTACGTCGGGCAGATCACCAAGATCCACATCCGGCCGGTGACCGATCTGCTGGAAAAGGGCTACATCCCGGTGATCTCCACCGTGGGATGCGACCGGCAGGGCAACACCTACAACATCAACGGCGATACCGCCGCGGCTTACGTCGCGGGAGCGCTGGGCGCCGAGCGGCTGATCATGATGACCGATATCGCCGGCATCCTGCGGGACAAGGACGATCCGTCCACCCTGATCCCCGAGGTGACGCTGGAGGACGCCGCGGCGCTCTATCGCGACGGGGTGATCTCCGGGGGAATGATCCCCAAGGTGGATTGCTGCATCGAGGCGATCAACCGGGGCGTGAAGAACGTGGTCATCATGGACGGACGGGTGCCGCACTCCATCCTGATGGAGATCCTCACCGACGAAGGCGCCGGCACCATGGTCAAAGGAGGACGTACCGATGGAATGGCAAACTGATTACGCCTATCTGGCGGGCACGTACAACCGTTTCCCGGTGGAGATCGTGTCGGGCATCGGGTCAACGCTGACCGACGTGACGGGGAAAACCTATATCGATCTGGGATCGGGGATCGCGGTCAACGCCTTCGGCGCGGCCGATCCGGTGTGGCAAAAAGCGGTCGCCGATCAGATCTCCAAGGTGCAGCACACCTCCAATTTGTATTACACCCAGCCGGGCGGCGTGCTGGCGCGGATGCTTTGCCAGCGCACCGGGATGAAAAAGGTGTTTTTCTCCAATTCGGGCGCCGAGGCCAACGAGTGCGCCATCAAGAC
>JBMNVL010000067.1:0-10824 GCA_050946775.1 Acutalibacteraceae bacterium | reverse complement strand
CCTCGTGATAGGAGGTCAGCTTTTTGTCCTTTTCGGTGAGCACGTGGCTGCGTTTTTCGGTGCCGACCACCACCTTGATGGTGGCCTCCTCGATCTCCTCCATGGTGATGGACATCTTGCCCCGGCGGGCGGCCAAAAGCGCCGCTTCGTTGAGGAGATTTTCGAGATCCGCGCCGGTAAAGCCGGCGGTGGATTTGGCGATGACCGACAGATCCACGTCGGGCGCCAGCGGCTTGCCGCGGGCGTGTACCTTGAGGATCTCCTCGCGGCCCTTGATGTCGGGGCTGTTGACCACGATCTGGCGGTCAAACCGGCCGGGACGCATCAGCGCCGGGTCGAGGATGTCGGGGCGGTTGGTGGCGGCAATCATGATGACGCCCTCGTTGGCGCCGAAGCCGTCCATTTCCACCAGCAGCTGGTTGAGAGTCTGCTCCCGCTCGTCGTGACCGCCGCCAAGGCCAGCGCCGCGCTGGCGGCCGACGGCGTCGATCTCGTCGATGAAGATGATGCAGGGAGCGTTTTTCTTGGCCTGGTCGAACAGATCCCGCACACGGGAGGCGCCGACGCCGACGTACATCTCCACGAAATCGGAGCCCGAGATCGAGAAGAAGGGCACGCCCGCTTCCCCGGCGACCGCGCGGGCCAGCAGGGTTTTACCGGTACCGGGAGGGCCGACCAGCAGCACCCCTTTGGGCACCCGGGCGCCGACCTCGGTGAATTTTTTGGGATTTTTGAGGAACTCGACCACCTCGGCCAGCTCTTCCTTCTCCTCGTCCGCACCGGCCACGTCGTTGAAGGTGGTCTTGCGCTTTTCGTCGTTGGAATCCTTGACCCGCGCCTTGCCGAAGCTCATGGCGCCGCGGCCGCCGTCGATCCCGTTCATGGTGCGGCGCATCGAGATGAACATCACCACGAACAGCACGATCAGCAGCAGCGGCGACAGATAGTTGAGCAGCAGCGGCAGATCGCTTTCGGGCGTGATGTCGTAGGATATCGCTTCCGATTCGGACGCGGCTTTTTCATTGATCTCGGCCAGCTTATCCCCGATCTGGTTCAAGAACAGGCTGACGTTGGGCACCGAATACCGCAGGGTGTCCTCTTTGTTGACCTTGCCGTCCTTGTTGACGTCGGTGCGCACCTTTTCCCGCAGCAAAATCTCCAGCTTGCCGCTGCCGAGATTCAAATCGAAATGCTCCACCTGGTCGTTGAGGAAATACCCGACGTAATCGGAATATTCCAGATCGTCGGCGTTTTTGCCGCCGCCGGCCAGCAGCAGCCACATCACGAACAGCACCACCAGCGGCACGCCGATCAGCAGCGCGAGATTACGTCCCGAACGGGAATTGTTGTTTCTGGGTTCCAAACGGATCCCTCCTTATCTGCAAAAAGATGCTCAGCCTTGATAGATTTCGGGCTTCAGTACCCCGATATAGGACAGGTTGCGGTATTTTTCGGCGTAGTCCAGCCCGTAGCCCACGATGAATTTGTCCGGCACCTGCGCGCCGACGTAATCGGGCTTGATATCCACCTTGCGCCGCTCGGGTTTGTCCAGCAGGGTGCACAGCTTGATGCTGCGGGGATTGCGGGCGGACAGGTTTTTGAGCAGGAACGACAGGGTCACGCCCGAGTCGAGGATATCCTCGACCACCAGCAGATCCTTCCCTTCCAACTTGGAATCCAGATCCTTGAGCACCCGCACCTCGCCCGAAGAGGAGGTGCCGTTGCCGTAGCTGGACACCGACAGAAAGTCGATGGCGCAGGGCACGTCGATCGCCCGCATCAGATCGGCCATAAAGACCACCGCGCCCTTGAGCGCCGCCACCATAAACAGATTTTTACCCTTGTAATCCTCACTTATGCGTTTTCCGAGGCGCCGAACGATATCCGCCAGCTCCGCTTCGGAAAACAGAACCTCCTGAATGTCATCCCGCATGCTCATGCGTCGTCCCTCTCTTTTTCAACGTCTTCGATCCATAGAACCTGCCGGGTGGAGCCGGTGACCGCCGCCCCGGCGGACACCCCCAGTCCGGCGATCCATAGCACCCCGTCCCCGTCGCACAAAAGCGGCGTTGCTTCCCGCAACCAGGGCGGCACGCCGGTCTCGTTCAGCCATTTTTTCACCGTTTTGGCCGGACGGCCGGGCGGTGCGAACCGGTCGCCCGTCCTGCGCGGACGCACGACCGTACTGTTTGTTATCATATCACAATCCAGCGCGTTTTTTGATAATATTTTGTGAACGCGCCGGCGTTTCTCCCATTGTGCCAAAGAAAGCCGGTGAAACGCGTAATTTTTTCCACAAATTTCATAAACGCGGCCGTCCCATTCCGGGACAAAGGGCGAAAAGGTCGGCGTCGGCGGCACCGGGCAATACAGCCGGCCGCGGTAGCGCGCCGCCCGCACGCCGCCGGGAAGGGTCAGCGCGCCGTCCGCCGCCAGCAGCGCGTCCAGTCCGTCGAGATGGCGCGCCTCCATATCCGTCCCGGCCGCGCCGAAGGCGATTTGCCGCAGCGCCCGCAGCCGGATCGACGGCGGCGCCGCCGCCAAAACGGCGGCGTCATAGCCTTCGTTTGGGGATCTGGCGGCCAAAATCAGCGCCGCCGCCTGTTCCTCGAAATACGCCTCGTCCTGCCGGGCGATCCGCGCCAGACGCGCCAGCGCCTCGTCGGCGGCGGGGTTGATCCGGCGCAGCGCCGGCAGCACCTGCAGGCGGATCCGGTTGCGCCCGTAGGAAGGATCGTCGTTGGTGCTGTCCCGGCGGTAGGTCAGTCCCCGCCGGGCGCAATAGGCTTCGATCCGGGCGCGCGATACCTCGATCAGCGGGCGGATGACGTTGTCCCGCATCGGCGGGATGCCGCCCAGTCCCCGCGGGCCGCTGCCGCGGGTCAAATGGAGCAGCACCGTTTCGGCGTTGTCGTCCCGGTGGTGAGCCGTGGCGATCTTCGCCGGGGCGAACTCCCGCGCCAGCTCCTCAAAAAACGCGTACCGGCATTGGCGGCCGGTCTCCTCCACCCCTTTGCCGGCGGACGCCGCCAGCGCCGCCACGTCCTGCCAGCGCACCCGCAGCTCCACCCCTTGCTCGGCGCAAAAAGAGCGCACGAATGTCTCGTCGGCGTCGGATTCTTCGCCCCGGAGCCGGTGGTTGAGATGGGCGGCGACGATCCGCCCGGGAGTGCCGGTCTGGCGGCCGATCTCCAGCAAAAGACTCAGCAGCGCCACCGAATCGGCGCCGCCCGACAGCCCGACCACCACCGTTTCTCCCGGCGAAAGCATATGATATTGTGCCATGGTCTGCCGGACCTGTTCGACGACGGTCATGCCCTGCCCTTTCTACGCAACGGCCGATGACCCCAAAGGAGCCATCGGTCCAAAGCGATTATCCGTTATGATGCATTTCCAGCTCGGAGAACTGGGTAAACTCCCCGGCAAACGCCATCTTGACGCTGCCCAACTCTCCGTGCCGGTTTTTGGAGACGAGGATCTCGGCCGTGCCGGTCTCCACCTGGGTGGGATCGTCCGCCTGGGATTTGTAATACTCGTCCCGGTGCAAAAACAGCACCTGATCGGCGTCCTGCTCGATGGAGCCGGATTCCCGCAGATCGCTCAGCGCCGGCTTGCGGTTGCCCTGCTTTTCGTTGGCGCGGGACAACTGGGCGCAGACGAGCACCGGGATCCCCAGATCCTTGGCCATCATCTTCAGATCCCGGGTGATCTGGGAAACCTCCTGCACCCGGTTTTCGGTGCGTTTGGCCGACTGCAGCAGACCGAGATAGTCCACCACCACAAAGTCGATATCCTTCTGCCGGCGCACCCGCGCCTTGATCTCAGGCACGGTGATGCCGGCGGTATCGTCGATATACAGCGGGATGTTGCACAGCACCGCCGCCGCGTCGGCGATCCGTCCCCATTCCTCCGGGGAGAGCTGGCCGGTGCGCAGCTTGGAGCTGGTCACCCGCGCCTCCGCCGAGAGCAGGCGGTTGACGATCTGCTCTTTGGACATTTCCAGGTTGAAAAACGCCACCGGCCGGTGCTGCTTGAGAGCGACGTTGCGCGCCAGATTCAGCGCAAAGCTGGTCTTGCCGACGCCGGGACGGGCGCCGACGATGATCAGATCCGACCGATTGAGCCCGGTGGTCAGCCGGTCCAGCGACGGCAGCCCGGTGGGGATGCCGACGTACTGATCCCGCACCGCCGGGTCGTCGCTCGACAGCTTGTTGAAGATCTCGTAGTTGGCGGCGATGGCTTCCCGCAGCGGCGTCAGGCCGCCCTGGCTGCGCCGGCGGCCGATGTCGTAGATCTTTTGCTCGGCCAGATCCAGCATCTCGTCGGGGGTGGCGTTGGGATCGACCGCCGCCTCCATGATCTCCCTGGCCGCCGTGATGAGCATCCGCGCGTCGTATTTGCCCCGGATGATCCCGGCGTAGTGGGCGATATTGGAGACGGACGGCACCGTCTGCGCCATTTGGAAGAGGTAGTTTTTGCCCTCGTCGCCCTCGAAAAAGTCCTCGGAGCGCAGCGACTCGAGCACGGTGACCAGATCGATCGCCTGCGAGGCCATCATCTTATCGGTCATCACCCGCCAGATCGCCTGATGCTCGGGCAGGTAAAAATGCTCCGGACGCAGCACATCCGCCACCTGCACGATGCTTTTTCCGTCCATCAGCACCGCGCCCAGCACCGCCTGCTCGGCTTCCAGGCTGTACGGCATTTGCAGATCGTTTTCGTTGAAGACGATCCGCACTCTTTTCTCCCGGTTATCCTGTGCCATGTCGGTTTACACTCCTGTTATTCGGTGACGGTGACCGTCACCTTGGCGGTCACTCCCTGCGACAGCTTGATCTCGGCGTCATACCGGCCGTAGGCCTTGATATCGGCCATCGAGATCTTGCGCCGGTCGACGTCCACCCCGTACTGCTTTTTCAGCTCCTCGGCCACCTCCTTGGTGGTCACCGAGCCGAACAGCTTGCCGCCCTGACCGGCGCGGGCGGTGACGGTCAAGCCCTTGCCCTGCAGCTTGGCGGCCGTTTCCTTAGCGGCCTTGAGATCCATTTCCTTGTGGTACTGGGCCGCTTCCTCCCGGTTTTTCAGCTCGTTCATCGCCTGGGCGGTGGCTTCCATCGCCAGTCCCCGGGGGAACAGGAAGTTGCGCACGTACCCGTCCGACGCCTGGACCAGCTCGCCTTTTTTGCCCAGGCCCTTGACGTCCTGCTTCAAAATCACTTTCATATTTGGCACGACCTTTCTGTGTTATCCGTTCGCCTTTTGGGCGTGTTCGTCGAGATACCGGTCGATCGCCTGCCGCAGCCGCTCGACCGCTTGCTCCATCGTGGCGCCGTCCAGCGCCGCGCCGGCCATGGTCATATGTCCGCCGCCGCCCAGCGCCTCCATGACGAGCTGGACGTTGAACCCGCCCAGCGACCGGGCCGACAGGTTGATCGACCCGCCGTCGGAAAAGAGGGTGAAGGAGGCGTCGACCCCTTTGATGGAAAGCAGCTCGTCGGCGGCCTGGGCCGCGGCGACCCGCGTTTCCTTGCCGCCCTGCCGGGGATCGCAGGCGATCGCCGTGCCGCGGTAGATCTGCGCCGCCGACACGATGGCCGCCTTGCGGCGATAGACCTCCATCCCGGCGGAGAACAGCCGCTTGACCTCGACGGTATCGGCTCCGATCCGCCGCAGATAGGCCGCCGCCTCAAAGGTGCGCACTCCCGCCTTCATCACGAAGCTGCGGGTGTCCAGCATAATGCCGGCCAGCAGCGCATCGGCGTCCAGCCGGGAGAGGTTGCCCTCGCCCATATACTGCGCCAGCTCGGTGACCATTTCCGACGCCGACGAGGCGTTTGGCTCGTGATAGAAGATGACGGCGTTGTCGATGTACCCCACCATCTTGCGATGATGGTCGACCACCACCACGGTGGCGGCTTTCTGATACAGCTCCCGGCTTTCCAGCATGGCGGGATTGTGGGTGTCGGTGACGATCAGCAGGGTGCGCGGCGTGATCCGCTCGAGCGCCTGCCGGGGCGGGATAAACAGCTCCCGTATCCCCTGCGCGTCATACCGCTCGGGCAATTCGGGCGCCAGCGTGGTGTCGCGGTCGCACACCACGAAGGCCGGCTTGCCCATCGCCCGCGCGATGGCCGCCAGTCCGGCGCCGGCGCCCAGACAGTCCAGATCGGAAAAGCGGTGTCCCATCACCAGCACGTCCTGGCTTTCCCGGATAAGATCCGCCAGCGCCGAAGCGATGACCCGGGCGCGCACCTTGGCGCGCCGTTCCACCCCTTTGGAGACGCCGCCGTAAAAATCGTAGCCGCTGCCGGTCTTGACCGCGGCCTGATCGCCGCCCCGGCCCAGCGCCATTTCCAGCGCCTGACGGGCCATCCCCTCCCCTTCGAGGAAGGTTTCGCCCCGCCCGACGCCGATCGACAGCGTGACGTTTCCGCCCGCCGTTTCGATCTGGCGCGCCTGATCGAGAATGGGAAATTTTTCCTGCACGATCTGATCGAGATACCGCTGCTCGAGCACCACCAGAAACCGGTCGCCCGCATAGCGGCGCATCAGCCCCCGGCGTTCGCCGACCCAGTCCTCCAGCATGGTTTCCACCTTGCCGGTGATCTGGGCGCGTTCGCTGTCGCGGGTGTTTTGCAGCAGCTCCTCCAGATTGTCGATATATACCAGCAGCACCGCCGGGCGGCTGAGGGTGTATTCCTCAAGGATCTCCTGATGCTCGGTATCGTCGAAATAATACAGCAGCGTCAAGGGCTTTCCCTCGCCCTCCACGGCGTGGCTGTACACCCGGTACCATCTGCCGTCCTGCCGCACCACCTGCGCCGTGGAGGAGGTGAAAAACTCCGCCGGCAGTCCGCCGGCGATCCGGTCGACCTCCCAGCCGTAGGCGTCTTTGCCCGAGAGAACCTCCTTTTCAAAGGACGGGTTGTACCACAGGATCTCCCCGGTGTCGCTGATGGCGGCCACCGGGATGGGAAAAGTTTGCAGGGATCGACGCTCGGCGTCGCTCAACCGGGCGGCCACCGTTTTCAGATAGCCCCGCACCCGCCGGCGAAACCGCAGCTGATAGATCAGATTCCCCAGCGCCAGCGCGCCGGCGATCCCCAGCTGCGCCAGCATCCAGTTGTAATCGTGCCGGTAGTAGCCCAGCAGCACGCTGCCGATCAGCAGCAGGCTGAAGGTGATCGCCGCCACCGACACCCCCCAGACCTTTTTGGGTTTCATTCGATCCCTCCTCTCACGCAAAAAGCACGCGCTTTACGCGTCCATGATGATCGGCAGGATCATCGGGGTGCGCTTGGTTTTTTGGAAGATCATCCGGGACAGATCGTCCCGCAGCCGGGTCTTCAGGGTGTTCCAGTCGTGGGCGTGACTGCGCACGCAGTCCTCCAGCGCCCGACGGGCCACGTCCTTGGCCTGCTCGATCAGCTCCTCGGATTCCCGCACGTAAACGAATCCGCGGGAGACGATGTCCGGTCCGGACACGATCCGGCCGGTAAGCGGATCCATCGTGGCGACCACCACGATCAGCCCGTCCTCGGCCAGATGGCGGCGATCCCGCAGCACGATGCTGCCCACGTCGCCGACGCCCAGTCCGTCCACCAGCACCTGACCGGCCTGCACCTGGCCGACCACCTCCATTTTGTCGGGGGTGATCTCGATCACCTTGCCGATATCCCCGATGAGGATATGGGAGGGATCCATCCCCAGCGACCGGGCCAGCTCAGCGTGCTTTTGCAGATGCTTTTGCTCGCCGTGCACCGGCAGGAAAAACTTCGGGCGCACCAGGGTGTGCATGATCTTCAGCTCTTCCTGGCAGGCGTGGCCCGACACGTGGACGTCGTACATCCGCTCGTACACCACGTCACAGCCGCGCTTCATCAGCTCGTTGACCACCTTGCCGACGGCCTTTTCGTTGCCGGGGATCGGGGTGGCGGAGATGATGATGTAATCGTCCGGGCCGACCTCCACCTTGCGGTGGTCGGAAAAGGCCATCCGGGTCAGAGCCGACATCGGCTCGCCCTGGCTGCCGGTGGTGATCAGAGTGACCTGATCCTTGGGATAGCGGTCGATGTCGTCGAGATCGATCAGCAGCCCCTTGGGGGTGCGCAGATAGCCAAGCTCGGTGGCGATCTGGACGTTGTTGATCATGCTGCGCCCGGAAAACGCGACCTTGCGTCCGTCCCGCTGGGCCGCGTCCATGATCTGCTGCACCCGGTAGAGGTTGGACGAGAAGGTGGCGATGATCAGCCGTTTGCCCACCGCGTTGTGAAACAGGTTTTCAAAACTTTTGCCGACGATCCGCTCGCTGGGCGTAAAGCCGGGACGCTCGACGTTGGTGGACTCGGCCAGCAGCGCCAGCACCCCTTCCTTGCCCAGCTCTCCGAACCGGGCCAGATCGATCACGTCGCCCGAGATCGGGGTACAGTCGATCTTGAAGTCGCCGGTATGCACCACGTAGCCCAGCGGGGTCTTGATGGCCAGCGCCACCGCGTCGGGAATGGAGTGGTTGACGTTGACGAATTCCACCGACAGCTTGCCCAGCTGGATGGTGCTGCCCGCCTGCACCACGTTGAGACGGGCTTTTTTGGTCAAATTGTGTTCCTTGAGCTTGTTTTCCACCAGCGCCAGCGTCAGCCGGGTGCCGAAAATGGGAAAATCAAACTGCTTGATCAGATACGGCAGCGCGCCGATGTGGTCCTCGTGCCCGTGGGTGAGCACCACGCCCCGCACCTTGTCGGCCACCTTTTCCAGATGGGAAAAGTCGGGCAGAACGATGTCCACGCCCAGCATATTGTCGTCCGGGAAGGCCATGCCGCAATCGATCAGGATGGCGTCGTCGCCGTATTCGAGCAGGGTGATGTTTTTGCCGATTTCGTTCATGCCGCCCAGCATGGTCAGCCGCACCGGCGTGACCGGCGAGCCCTTGCGGGAGCGGCGGGAGCGGTTGCCCGGCGCCGCGGCGCGGGGCTTTTGCCCGGTCTGCTGGCGGTTGGCCGGCGCGGGCCGGGTCGCCTTTTGCGGCGCCTTGGGCGCCTTGTCGGCGGTGTTTTTGGCCGGCTTTTCTCCCCGGGCGCGGTTGCCGCGGCGGGAAGGCTTGCCGGTCGATTTTTCCGTCCCCGTCCGGCCTTTGGCCGGCGCGGCGGACGGGTTGTTCTGGCGTTTGTTATTTGCCACGAAAAAATCCTCCGTTTCCAAAGATATGTACGGGAAAAAGGCCTCAACCCCGTGAGGCTTCCCGATGGTATTTGATTGATCCGAACGCGTTATTCCATTTGCCGTGCGGTACAAAGGACCGCGGGAACCGATCAAGACAAGCGGCGTTCCGTTCGCCGCCGGCCGAGAGGCGACGCCGCCCGGCCATAGTCGAGTAGTATTGTACCCCTTTTTCCAAAAAATGTCAAGGATTCCCTCCCCGGTTTTCCAAAGTATGGGCAGAGTATGGCGGATTTAACCCATCGGCTTGTATTTTTTTGAAGATATGGTATACTGGAGAGCAGACGTATGCAAAGGAGGCCGGCCATGAAACAGATCGACTTGTTCACCGACGGCGCCTGCTCGGGCAATCCCGGCCCGGGCGGATGGGGCGCGATCCTGCGCTTTCGCGGCGCCGAAAAGGAGTTGTCGGGCGGCGAAGCAAACACCACCAACAACCGCATGGAGCTGACCGCCGCCATCGAGGGGCTGAGCGCCCTCAAGGAGCCCTGCCGCGTTACCCTGACCAGCGATTCCAAATATCTGGTGGACGGCGTCGTGAAGGGCTGGGCGCGCTCGTGGCGGCGCAACGGCTGGCGCAAGGCCGACAAAAAGCCGGCCCTCAACGCCGATCTGTGGGAAAAGCTCCTGCTGCTGCTGGAGATCCACGAGGTGGAGATGGTCTGGGTCAAGGGACACGACGGCCATCCCGAAAACGAACGGTGCGACGCCCTGGCCGTCGCCCAGATCGACCGGTTTCGCAAATAGTGCCATATTTGCGAAAAAAGCCGGTCGATTTCTTGTGAAAATTTTCTCTTGTAAAACATACCAAAAAGGTATATATTATGGATGACATCAAAACGAGGCAGGTGTAAACCGTTATGGATAAGATGATCTACGCCGACAACGCCGCCACCACCGCCCTGCATCCCCGGGCGTTGGAAGCGATGATGCCCTATCTGACCGGGGAATACGGCAATCCCTCTTCCCTGTACGCCTTCGGGCAGAATTCCCGCCGGGCGGTGGAACGCGCGCGGGTGCAGATGGCGGCGTGTCTTGGCTGCAAGCCGAACGAGGTCTACTTCACCTCCGGCGGCAGCGAGGCGGACAACTGGGCCATCAAAATGGCGGCCGCCGCGGCCGCGGCCAAAGGAAAAAAACACATCGTGTCCACGGCGTTTGAGCACCACGCGGTGCTGCATACGCTGGACGCGCTGAAAAAACAGGGGTTTGAGATCACCCTGCTGCCGGTGCACGAAAACGGCATCGTCCGGGTGGAGGAGCTCAAAGCCGCCCTGCGGGAGGACACCGCGCTGGTCAGCGTGATGTTCGCCAACAACGAGATCGGCACCATCCAGCCCATCGCCGAGATCGGCGCCGTCTGCAAGCAGGCCGGGGTGTTGTTCCACACCGACGCGGTGCAGGCGGTCGGGCATATCCCGGTGGATTTCGCCGCCATCGGGGCGGATATGCTGTCCCTGTCGGGGCACAAATTCCACGGGCCCAAGGGGGTCGGGGCGCTGATCGTCCGCCGCGGGGTGCGTTTTGGCAATCTGATCGACGGCGGCGCGCAGGAGACCGGACACCGCGCCGGCACCGAGAACACCGCCGGCATCGTCGGCATGGCGA
>JBMNVL010000066.1:0-10930 GCA_050946775.1 Acutalibacteraceae bacterium | reverse complement strand
GCTGCGCCGAATGATGCGCCCTTCGGGCATGATGTGCGCCTTCGGCGCGTGAGCGGAACACATCACATCATTTTGCGGCAAAGCCGCAAAACATCATTGTTCGCAAAGCGAACTGCATCACTTGCCCGCAGGGCAAACATCACTTTTTCCGGACGTTTGGCACACAAACGTCCTGCTTGCACCGATATGCGACAAAAAACCGACTGAAGTCAGGAATGATCCTTGCCTCAGCCGGTTTTTTATAAACTGTCCTTTAGGACACCTCGCAAATGCCGGGAGGCTTTTCTTGACATTCCGGCGGAAAGATTGTACAATAAATTACTACCATTTATAAAAAGAAAGGTGGATCTTCCGCCATGACGGAACGCTTGTGTATGGGTTGCATGAACCCGCTGCCGGAGGGTGTGACGGCCTGTCCGGCCTGCCGTTTCCCGGTCAACGGCACCAATCCCGACGCCTATCTGCCGGTGCGCACCCTGTTGGCCGAGCGCTACATCGTCGGCCGGGTGATGGATATCGGCGGCGACAGCGTGCGGTATCTGGGCTATGACCGGGGACTGGAGGCGCCCATCGTCATCCGGGAATTTTTCCCGGCGACGCTGTGCGAACGCCGGCCCGACGGGTCGGTGGCGGCCATGGCGGGATGTGAAAGCCCGTTTAAGGATTATCTGGAAAAATTCCGCCGGCACGTGCGGGCGCTGGCGCGGATGCGGGAATTGCCCGCCATGATCCCCACCTACGATATTTTTGAGGAGCACGACACCGTTTACGCCGTATCGGAGATCGAGGAAGGCGTTACCCTGGAAAGCCGGCTCAAGGCGGTGGGCGGACGGATGCGCTGGGCGGACGCCCGGCCGCTGTTCATGCCGCTGCTCTCGTCGCTGGTGTCCCTGCACGCGGCGGGGATCTACCATTTGGGGATCTGCCCCGACAACCTGCTGATCGCGCCCGACGGCAAGCTGCGGATCCGGGGATTTTATCTGCCGGAGGCGCGTTTCGCCAGCACCGATCTGTCGCCCTCGCTGCCGCAGGGCTACGCCGCGCCGGAGCAATACGCCTTTGACGCCGACATCACCGGCGCCACCGACGTTTACGGGCTGATCGCCACCCTGTTTCGCACCATCACCGGCACCGTGCCGCCGATCGGTTCCAAACGCGCCCGCAATTCGGGCGATCTGTATCTGTCCGCCGAGGTAGCCAGAGAGCTGCCCGATCAGGTGGCGGCGGTGCTGTGGGGCGGTCTGCAGGTCGATCCCGCCAACCGCATCCCCTCCCTGAAAGTGCTGGAGGATCAACTGTCCACCGCGCCGGCGCTGGCCGCCCTGCTCGACGAGGAGGAGGCGCCGGCCGCCGGGGAAGAGGCCGATCAGCCCCGGGCCAAAAACCCCATCGTCCTGATCGTGGCGACGGCGGCGCTGCTGATCCTGCTGATCGGCGGCGGGCTGTTCCTGCTGCTGCGCGGCGGCTCTTCCGAGCCCGAGCCGGAGGATATCGTTCCCGAGGAGACCCTGCCCACCGAGCCGACGCTGGTCAACGGCGTCGCCGTGCCGGCGCTGGTCGGTGAAAACTATTTTGAAGTGCGCAACGGCGAGCTGGAGGGCGATCTGACCGTCGAGGTGGATTATTTGAAATTCCACCGCAAAAAGCGGGGCACCATCCTGTCCCAGTCGCCCGATCCGGGCGAAATGGTGGAGGCCGGATCGGTGATCAAGGTGGTCATCAGCGACGGCGCCGAGGAGATCGAGGTGCCCGATCTGACCGGGTGGAAGGCCGCTCACGCCAAGGAATATCTTGAATCGCTGGGCTTTGTGGTGGAATCGGTCCGGGTGACCAATTCCGATCAGGATCGCGGCTACGTCGATCACTGCGAGCCGGCCGCCGGCAACACCGCCAAGGCGGGCGACGTGATCACCCTGTACGTCAGCACCCGCGACACCACCACCTCCGCCACGACCACCACCACGACCGTCACCACCACGACCACCACCGAGCGCACCTTTCCGCAATGGACCGGACGGCCGACCGCCACAACCGCCACCCGTCCCACGACGCCCGCTACCACCGAGCCGACCGCGCCCACCGAGCCGACCGCGCCGGAGGAGCCCGCCGAGGACTGACACCCATCGGCCCAAAACGCCCGCGGGCGTTTTGAGCCGTCGCCAATGAGGTCGCCATGAAAACCGTCAGCGTTATCGTTCCCGCGTACAACGTGGAAAACTATCTGCCCCGGTGTCTGGATTCGCTGGTCGCCCAAACCCTGCCCGATATCGAGGTGCTGCTGGTGGACGACGGCAGCACCGACGCCACCGCCGCCATCGCCCGCGACTACGCCGCCCGGTATCCCGCTCTCGTGCGGGTGTTCACCGTGGAAAACGGCGGCGCCGCGGCCGCCCGCAACCGGGCGCTTTCGGCGGCGGCCGGGGAATATATCGGCTTTGTCGACAGCGACGATTCCGTTTGCCCCGCTATGTTCGAGCGGCTGTACGACGCCGCGCGGCAAAAACAGGCCGACATCGTCTGCTGCGATCATCTGCGGGTGATGACGACCGGCACCGACCGGCGCACCTTTGCCGACGGCCGCGTTCCCGCCGGCGACGTCTTTGACAAAAGCGTCTACGAGTCGCCCCTGCTGTTCGACGAGTCGCCCTATCTGTGGAACAAGCTGTTTTCCGCCGCGCTGATCCGGGATCACGGGCTGCGCTTTGAGCAGGATCTGCGCATCTACGAGGATCTGCTTTTCACCTATTCCGCCTTCGCCTTCGCGAAGCGGATCAGCCGGGTGGACGAGCCGCTGTACGCGTACGACGCCACCCGGGAAGGCTCGCTGACCCACGCCTTTACCGAAAGGCGGTTCGATCTGTTTGCCGCCGCCGACCGGCTGCTGGCCGTTTACCAAACCGCCGGCCGGCTGGACGAGAGCGTCCGCCGGGGACTGGAATACCTCGTGCTCAAGCACGTCTACGTGGTGCTGGCGCATCCCACCGCGCCGGGCGAAAAGGCGCTCAAGCGCCGGTTTTGCGACCAGGCGTTCGCCTATCTCGACCGGCAATTCCCCGCCTGGAGAGACAGCGACTATTTCTCCCTGCGGGACAAGCCCCGCCGGGCGTATACCTCCCGCCGGTACTGGTACCGGCAGATCGCCTTGGGCCGGGAGATCTCCCTTCAAACGATCCGCCGGCGGATCAACCGGCGATTTTCAACCAAAAAGGAGCGGTTGCCATGAAACGGGTGTTGACCTACGGCACCTTTGATCTGCTGCATTACGGGCATATCCGTCTGCTCAAACGCGCCCGGGAGCTGGGCGATTATCTGATCGTCGCCCTGTCGACCGACGAGTTCAACGCCCAAAAGGGCAAGCAGGCGTTCCACGATTACGAGACCCGCAAACGGATGCTCGAGGCCATCCGCTACGTCGATCTGGTCATCCCCGAAACCTGTTGGGAGCAAAAGGCCGACGACGTGAAAAATTACCACGTCGACGTGGTGGTGATGGGCAGCGATTGGGCCGGCAGCGACAAGTTCGATTATCTCAAGGAGCTGTGCGAGGTGGTCTATCTCGACCGCACCGAAGGGGTGTCCACCACCCTGATCAAGGAAGCTTTGGGAAAAGGGCAATAACGGCGAGGGCAAGCGTCCGCCGGTTTGTGCGGCGGGAGGGGAGATCCCTCCCCTACGGACAGCCCTGCACGGGTTATGGGGTGAAAACTCCCTGATCAAGGGAGACCCATCCCCTACGGACAGCCCTGCACGGGTTATGGGGTGAAAACTCCCTGATCAAGGGAGACCCCTCCCCTACGGACAACCCTGCACGGGTTATGGGGTGAAAACTCCCTGATCTGGGGAGACCCCTCCCCTACGGACAGCCCTGCACGGGTTATGGGGTGAAAACTCCCTGATCAAGGGAGACCCCTCCCCTACGGACAGCCCTGCACGGGTTATGGGGTGAAAACTCCCTGATCCGCACCATCTCTCTGCGTTGCCAGTACAAAACCCCCGCGCCGATCGGCGCGGGGGTTTCGCTTTTTCGATTGTGGTTATTGGGCGAAGATCTTTTTCGACGCGCCGCTTTTGTCCAGCACGCCGAAGAGGATCAGCCCGCCGACCGTGGCGGTGACGAACTCGCCCAGCGCGACCCAGCCCGCGGTGACCCAAAAGACCGGCCAGGTAAAGCCGCCGAAAACCACCACCGTCAATTCGGCGCCGACGATGACGCCGTTGGCGATCACCGCCGGGAGAGCGGACAGCACCGGCAGCTTGGCGAAGCGGACGCGGCGCAGACCGTACGTCGCCAGCGCCGCCAGCAGAGTGGCCAGCGTGCCCCACAGCAGATCCCACGCGCCGGCGATGTTGGCGCCGGTGCCAAGGCCGATCAGGTTGGACAAAAGGCATCCCACCGTCAGTCCGGGGATCGCCACCGGGGTGAAAACCGGCAGGATGGTCAGCAGCTCCGATACCCGAAACTGCACTTCGCCGTAAGCGATGGGGGAGACGGCGACCGTCAGCGCGGTGTACATCGCCGCGATCAGCGCGGCTTCGGCCAGAAAACGGGGCGAGAATTTGCGGTTGTTTGTCATGGTACCTTCCTCCGTAGTTTTGTTTTAGGTCAGGATGGTTTCGAACTGACCGGCGAAAGCGGAATTTTTCGCCAACGGGTATTATACGGAGTTTTCCCCCGGTTGTCAAGAACCGGGGGAAAGCGTACCGGTTTGTGCAAATCGGCGGGGTGCGGCTTGCCTTCCCCTTGATGATAGCGAAGCGGCGGCACGGGAGTGAATGACCGTCCGGGGGACGGTCAGAGCCGTGCCGTGACCGAGCCGCAGCGAGACAGGTGGCCGAGGAGACGCTTGCGGCGACAAGGTCGGATGAGGTGGCGAGATTTTACCAAACAATCCCCCAGTCTCGACGGCCGTCTTCGCGTCCGTCGATCCAGCCCCCTTTAGGCAAGGGGGCCAAGTTTTGCCCGCCGCCGGTTGGCGCAATTCGGCGGGTAGGCGTCTACCGTCTAACGTCTACCGTCTAACATCTACCGTCTAACATCTAACATCTAACATCTAACATCTAAAAACCCCCGCCGGTCGGCGGGGGTTTTTCTTACAGATCGATCCGCCCGTAGAGGGTGGCGGTGGTTTCGGTCTCGGATTCGGTTTTCAGCGGGGTATCGTCCGCGGCGGCGGTGGGGTTGCTGCGGGGGATGAACTCCCGCACCTGACGGGGCGGGCGCTGGGGCACCTCGTCCCGGCGGCGATCCCGGGCGGGACGCTCGCCGCGGTGCTGACCGGCGCCGGCGCTCTCGCCGTTCGCACGGGGACGGCGGGAGCCGGAACGGCTCCGGCTCTTGTTGGGGTTGTCGTCCGACGGGCCGATCACCACGTGGCGGTGCGGCTCGCTGCCCACGCTCCAGGAGGTGGCGCCCTCGACGTCCTGCACGGCGGTATGCACGATCCGCCGCTCGTAGGGATTCATCGGCTCCAGCGACTGCTTGCGGCCGCTCTTGGACGCCTTTTTGCCCATCCGGTGAGCCAGATCGACCAGCGCCTGCTGGCGTTTTTCCCGGTAATCGCCCACGTCGATGGTCACCCGCAGATACTCGTCCCCGTGGGCGCGGTTGGCGACCAGACTGACCAGATACTGCAGCGCATCGAGGGTATCGCCCCGGCGGCCGATGATGAAGCCCAGATCCTCGCCCTCGACCGTCATCCGGCAGGTTTCCTCTTCCTCGGACAGGGTGACGACCGGCTCGGCCAGCCCCATATCCCGCAGCAGGGTGACGAGGTATTCCCGGGCGACCTCGGCGGCCGAACGGTTCTCCTCGTAGCTGACCCGCACGATCGCCTGCGCGCCGCCGAACAGACCCAGCGTCTTCTTCTGCGGCTCCTGCAGCACCTCGACGGTCAGCTCGTCGGCCGGCCGGCCCAGCGCCGCGGCGGCCTGGGCGACCGCTTCCTCAATGGTATTGGCTTGCGCCTCGTATTGCTTTGTCAAAATGGCTCTTCCTTTCTATCGTTCACGCTTGGGTGTTTTCGTCGGTTTGTGCCGCCTCTTCGGGGACGCCGTCGGGCGTCCGCCCGGCCTCTTCCCCGGCGGGAGCGGTTTCCTTTTTGGGCTTTTCGGGCGGTTTTTTGCCGGATTTTTGCTGCTCGTTGAGCGCCTTGGCCTGTTCCGACTGCTCCTTGCGCCGGGCCTCGGCCAGCCGCTTTTTGTCCTCCGCCTTCTGCCGGCGGCGCTCGGCGTATTCCGCCTCAGCCTCGGCCCGGATCTTGGCGGGGTTGTAGATGTTGTTGAGGATGACCGTCTGCACGCAGGCGATCACGTTGGAGCAGATCCAGTAAAAGCCGACGCCGGCCGGCACGATGAAGGCGATGTAGACCGAGAACAGCGGCATGAAGGCGATCATCACCCCGCTGGTGCAGCCCTGGCCGGGCTGTTTCGTTCCCTGCGCCATGTTGGTGAAGTGCATCGAGATCAGCGCCGACGCCACCGCCGTCAGACCCGACAGCAGCGGGATCAGCCACAGCCAGTTGATCCCCTTGAAGCCGTCGTCGTTCCAGGGGTTGTTGAGCATACTGATGCCGAAGAGCTTGAACTGGTTGTCCTTGAGGTCCTTCATCTCGCCGAAATACTTGTCGGCGTCAAAGCCCTTGCCGGCGATGGCCTTTTTGATGTCGGCCTCGTTTTCGTCCAGCTTGTTGAGCATCCGCATCTCGCCGTAGTACCCGGCCAGCTCGGCCTTGGTGTACTTGTCGGGATCGGCTTTTTTGTCCTCGGTGGTCACGGCGGCGACGCTGGCCTCGACCACCTCGGTGGGCAGGGGATGCAGGTAGGTCAGCGGCTTGTAGATCGCCGAGATGACGCCGAAGAGGACGATCATCGACACCAGCATCGGCAGACAGCCGCCGGTCATGCTGACGTTGTTCTTCTGGTACAGCTCCTGCTGCTTTTGCTGCAGCTTCTGGCGGTCCTGGCCGTACTTTTTCTGCAGCCGCTCGATCCTGGGCGCCAGTTTGGCCCGCTCGGCGGTCGCCTTTTGGGATTTGAGGGACAGCGGAAACATCGCCGCCCGGATGATCAGGGTGAACAGGAAAATGGTGACGAAATAGTTGGGGATCAGCGAATAGATAAACCGCAGCACGTAGCCCAGCGGTATGGCGATCACGTCAAAAATTTGGCTCATACATACCTCCGATAGCCGATGAGGTCGGGAAAGAGGGGAATTCTCACCGTTTTTTCTTTTCGGGGACGGGATCGTATCCCGATCCGCCCCAGGGGTTGCAGCGCAAAATCCGCCACAACGCCAGCGCGCCGCCTTTGAGGGCGCCGAATCGGCCAATGGCCTCGATCGCGTATTCCGAGCAGGTGGGGGTAAACCGGCAGCAGGAGGGCTTCAGCGGCGAGATCGCCCGCTGATAAAACCGGACCATGCCGATCAGCAGCCGTCTCATCCGATCACCCCGCCTTGCCGCAGATGCTCCTCCATCACCCGGGCGATGTCGGTGGATTTGCTTCCCACCGTCCGCCCGCGGGCGACGAACACGATGTCAAATCCGCCCCGGACTTGGGGCATAAGGGAACGGTAGGCTTCCCGGATGATCCGCCGGCAGCGGTTGCGCTGCACCGCGCCGCCGATCTTTTTGCCGGTGGTGATCCCCACCCGGGTGACCGGGCGCCGGGTGCACCGCAGATAGGTGACCAGACAGGGATGGACCTGGGTCTGCCCTTTGCGGTAGATATACTGGAAATCCCGGTTTTCCTTGATCACCGTGAACGCCGCCATGGAAGCCTCCTTGTCACGCTACAAAAAAAAGCCACACAAAGGTGGCTCTTTCTCAATAGGTCAGGCGTGCTCTACCCTTTGCTCTTCTGCGAGCCAGAACCTTGCGGCCGTTGGCCGTCGCCATTCTTTTACGGAAGCCATGTTCCATTTTCCGATGCCGTTTTTTCGGTTGATAGGTACGAAGCATGTGTCATCCTCCTTTCGGATAACCTTGATCCCGAAATGTCAGGCAGTCATAGCCTTGCGAGGATATATTATATACCACAAAAAACGAAAAAGTCAACAGCATTTTGCCAAAAAATACCCGCCGGCCGGATTTTTGGGGGATTTTTTTCTTCGCGTTGTGGTTGGCCGCGGCCATCCTACAAGATGTTGTGGCGCGGATGTGCACCATTTGGCGGGGTGGGGATGCCTCCCTCTGACGGGCAGCGTTTGCGAGCGCCGCCAGTGGCGGATGCAGCGAGCAAAAAGCTGGCGCCGCGGTCGGCGATCGGTGAGCGCGAAGGCGCACACCGGAGCCGGGCACCGCAAGAGGGCCTGAGGTGGATTTCGCCGTCAGGCGAAAGACGGAGGGAGAGAGGGACTATCGCCGTTCTCGTTATCTCTCCCTCAGTCTCGCTGCGCTCGACAGCTCCCTCGTCAGAGGGAGCCATGTTTGCCCGCCACAAGTTTGTTCAGGAAAGATCCTTCGTCGCTATGCTCCTCAGGATGACCCTCTTTTTCGTTGCGGTGTCATCCTGAGCGAAGCGAAGGATCTTTTTCCTGCGTCATCCCGCGGGCGGATGAGATATCCTCCGTTTGCGGTGCCCGGCTTCGGTGTGCGCCTTCGCGCTCACCGGTCGCCGACCGCGGCGCCCACCATTTTCTCCCTGTATCGCCCACCGGGCGCGGTCGAAAATGTTGCCCAGGATGACCCTCCTTTTTGTTGCGGTGTCATCCTGAGCGAAGCGAAGGATCTTTTTCCTGCGTCATCCCGCGGACGGATGATATTCTCCGTTTGCGGTGCCCGCAAACGCTACCCCTGCGGTGCCGCCGGTTTGCACAATTTGGTGAGATATGCGAGGCGGAGAGCGTTCCGGCCGCCCCGTCTTCCTTTCGTCCCGCACACACCTGAAAATCCGCTCTTTCCCGCATATCGCCGTATTTGCCCCGGAAAGCGGGCAAATCGCCGTCGGGGATGATTTTCGTCTTTTACCTCCAAATCACCGCCAAACGGCAAAAAAGCCAAATAAAACGAAAAACCCTATTGCCAACCCTAAAAAAATATGGTATAATATAGTATATATGGATACCCCCATATCCATATATAGGTTCTCCTTTTTCGTCTCCTTTCTTTATGTGGACAAATGTTCTGTATTTTACTTCATTACAGAAAGGAATTCATCCATGAAAAACATAACCGAAGCGTGGGAAGCCGTGGTCGACTACCTGCGCGGGATGCCCGATATCACCGAAGTCGCCATCAAGACCTGGATCGTCGGCATTCAGCCCCACAGCATCGAAAAGGACCGGATGGTCCTGTTCGTCAACAACGATTTTAACCGCCGGATCATTCTCGACAACTACGCCGACCGGCTGCAGTCCGCCATGGAAAACGTGCTGGGTCTGCCGCTGATCCCCGACGTGCGGGTGGTCGAGGCCGAAAAGAGCGAGGACGAGGACGACGGCGATCTTCCCGACGCGATGAATCTTTATCGCGGGGACGTCAACTACGAGTACTCGTTTGAAAACTTCATCGTCGGCTCGTCCAACAAATACGCCCACGCGGCGGCGCAGGCGGTGGCGAAAAATCCCGCCGGGATGTACAACCCCCTGTTCATCTACGGCGGATCGGGACTGGGCAAAACCCACCTGATGTACGCCATCTGCAACGAAATCGCCCGTTCCCATCCCGAGATGAAGATCCTCTACACCAAGGGCGAGGACATGGTCAACGAGTTCATCGAATCGATGCCCAGCCGGAACAAATCGGCCACCGCCACGGCGGAATTCCGCGCCAAATACCGGCAGGTGGACATTCTGCTGGTGGACGATATCCAGTTTTTAAGCGGCCGGGAAGCGACGCAGGAGGAGTTTTTCCATACCTTTGAGACGCTGCACCAGGCCAACAAGCAGATCGTGCTGACCAGCGACCGTCCGCCCAAGGACATCGCCACTCTGGAGGACCGGCTGCGCAGCCGGTTCGAGATGGGTCTTCTGGCCGACATCCAGCCCCCGGATCTCGAAACCCGCATCGCCATCATCAAGCGCAAGGCCCGGCTGTTCGATATCGACATCGAGGACGACGTCGCCGCCTTCATCGCCGGCCAGCTGAAAAACAACGTGCGCCAGCTTGAGGGCGCCATCAAGCGGCTGCAGGCGCAGTCGAGCCTGACCGGGGAGAGGGCGACCATAACCATGGCACAGGCCGCCATCCGGGATATCCAAAGCGACAACCCGCCGGTGGAGGTGGTCATCGACCGGATCATCGAGGAGGTCGCCCGTACCATGAACGTCACCGCCGAGGACATCCGCTCGGACAAACGGGACGCCACCATCGCCCGGGCGCGGCAGCTGGCCATTTACGCGGTGCGTTCGGTCATCGGCCTGTCGATGAACGACATCGGCAAGCATTTCGGCAACCGCGACCACTCCACCGTGGTTTACAACGTCCGCAAGACCGAAAAGCTGATCCACGACAACCCCACCGTCAAGGCGCAGGTGCAGGATATCATCAAAAACGTCGGCGAGGGTTGAGTTTTCCCCGAAACTTTCCCGCGGTTTTCCCGGTGGAAAGGGTGGAAGTCTTTCAAATTTTCTTCCACCTTTTCACACCCCTTTCACCAAATCGTCCACCGGGAAAATTTTGTGGAAACACCGCCGGATTTTTCAAAATTTATTCTGGTATTTTCCGCAGACCTTTCCGCCGCTCTCTTTTGCCTTATTTCGCCGCCGCCACGGGGCTAAACGGGGTTTTCCCCCGTTTCCACCGCCCCTACTACTACGACGACTATCACAAAGAATAGATAGATAGAGAAGAGAACAAAAATGGGATTCGCGCAAACCGGCGATAACCGCAAGGCCCCCTTGCCTAAAGGGGGCTGGATCGACGGACGCGAAGACGGCCGTCGAGACTGGGGGATAACGCCGCTTATGCGGCGTGTCGCCCGGTGGGGGCCA
>JBMNVL010000065.1:0-11215 GCA_050946775.1 Acutalibacteraceae bacterium | reverse complement strand
CCCCAGATCGGGTATCATCTGGAATTCCGGGTGCCGTACTACCGCCTGTCGCTCGACTGGCAGGCGCTTTTGGCCGATCACGGGCTGGCGTCCCGGCGGATCAACCGCAAGGGGCATTATGTATTGTATTTCAAGGAAAGCGAACAGATCGAAGATTGCCTGACCTGGATGGGCGCGGTCGGCTCGTCGCTGGAGCTGATGAACGTCAAGCTGGTCAAAAACATCCGCAACAACGTCAACCGCATCGCCAATTGCGAGACCGCCAACATCGACAAGGTGGTGGCGGCGTCTGCCCGACAGGTGGCGGCGGTGCGCCGGATCGCCGATACCTGCGGCATCGGCGCGCTGCCGGAGGATCTGCGGGAGTTGGCCGCGCTGCGGCTGGACAATCCCGAATATTCTTTGCGGGAACTCAGCGAGGAACTGTCCACACCCCTCAGCCGGTCGGGGATCAACCACCGGCTGGAACGGATCATGGCCTTTGCCGAAAAACTGTAAAAAGGAGGTGCCGTCGTGGCCTTTGCGCATTTGCACGTGCATACCGAGTATAGCTTGCTGGACGGCGCCTGCCGTATACCGGAGCTGGTGCGCCGCGCCGCCGAACTGGGACAAACGGCGCTGGCCATCACCGATCACGGCGTGATGTACGGCGTGGTCGATTTTTATAAAGCCGCCCGCAAGGCCGGTATCCATCCGGTGATCGGGTGCGAAGTCTACGTCGCGCCGCGGACCCGGTTCGACAAGACCCACGGCGTTGACAACGCCTATACCCATCTGGTTTTGCTGTGCGAAAACAACGTCGGGTATCACAATCTGATGAAATTGGTTTCGTTGGGCTTCACCGACGGGTTTTACAGCCGTCCCCGGATCGATTGGGAACTGCTGGAGCGGTATCACGAGGGCTTGATCGCCCTGTCCGCCTGTCTGGCCGGGGAGATCCCGCGTCGACTGCGGGAAAACGATTATCCCGGCGCCAAACGTGTCGCCATGCGATTTGCCGATCTGTTCGGCGAGGAGCGTTTTTATCTGGAGCTGCAGGATCACGGGATCGCCGAGCAAAAGGCGATCGCGCCCCAGCTGATCCGCTTGTCGGGGGAGACTGGCATCCCGCTGGTATGCACCAACGACGTGCATTACCTGCGCAAGGAGGACGCGCAGGTGCAGCGGGTGCTGCTGTGCATCCAGACCGGCACCACCCTGGACGAGCCCAGCACCATGGCGTTTGAGACCGACGAATTCTATCTCAAATCCGAGCAGGAGATGCGATCGCTTTTCCCGGCGCTCAGCGACGCCTTTGACAACACCCAGAAGATCGCCGAGCGCTGTCAGGTGGAGCTGGAATTCGGGCATTTGAAGCTGCCCACCTTTGAAGCCCCCGGAGGGGATAACCGCGCCTATTTCCGTTCTCTTTGCGACGAGGGACTGCGTCAGCGTTACGGCGACGATCCGTCGCCGGAGCTTTGGGAACGGCTGGAATACGAGCAAAGCGTCATCGAATCGATGGGCTACGTCGATTATTATCTTATCGTGCACGATTTTATCCGTTACGCCAAATCCCAGGGGATCCCGGTCGGCCCGGGACGGGGATCGGGCGCCGGGAGTCTTTGCGCATATTGCATGGGGATCACCGCCATCGATCCCATCCAATACAACCTGCTTTTCGAGCGGTTTTTGAATCCCGAGCGGATCAGTATGCCGGATTTCGATATCGACTTTTGTCCCCAGCGCCGGCAGGAGGTCATCGACTACGTTATCGGCAAATACGGCGCCGACAGGGTCAGCCAGATCATCACCTTCGGCACCATGGCGGCCAGAGCCGCCATCCGGGACGTGGCGCGGGTGATGGCGCTTCCTTACGCGCTGGCGGATCAGGTGGCCAAGATGATCCCCTTTGAGCTGGACATCACCATCGACAAGGCGCTCGAGCAAAACCAGAAGCTGCGGGAATTGACCGAGACCGACGGGCAGATCGCCCGGCTGATCGCCATGGCCAAACGGGTCGAGGGGATGCCCCGCAACGCCTCGACCCACGCCGCCGGCGTGGTGATTGCTCCCAAACCGGTCAGTGATTTCGTGCCGCTGTGTCTCAACGGCGAGGCCGTCGCCACCCAGTACCCCATGACGGTGCTCGAGGAGCTGGGGATGCTCAAGATCGATTTTCTCGGTCTTCGCAACCTGACCGTTATCCGGGACGCCGAAAAGCTGGTGCAGCGGCAGGATCCCGCTTTTTCGATCGAAAACGTGCCGCTGGATGCGTCGCCGGTCTACAAGATGCTGGCCGCCGGCAACAGCGACGGGGTGTTCCAGTTTGAGTCAGGCGGGATGAAACGGGTGCTGATGAATCTCGTTCCCGACTGCTTTGAAGACCTGATCGCCGTCATCTCGCTCTACCGGCCCGGGCCGATGGATTCCATTCCCACCTATGTCTTCAACCGCCACCATCCCGATCAGGTGCGTTACAAGCACCCGCTGCTTGAGCCGATCCTCAACGTCACCTACGGGTGCATCGTGTATCAGGAGCAGGTGATGCAGATTTTCCGGGAGCTGGCGGGGTATTCTCTCGGCCGGGCGGATCTGGTGCGCCGGGCGATGGCCAAGAAAAAGCACGACGTGATGGCGCAGGAACGCGAGGTGTTTCTCCACGGTCTGACCGATGAAAACGGCGCCGTTACGGTGGAGGGATGTCTTCGCCGCGGCATTCCCGAGGCAACGGCACAGGCCATCTTTGAGGAGATGTCGTCCTTCGCGTCCTACGCCTTTAACAAATCCCACGCCGCCGCTTACGCGACGGTGGCCTACCGCACCGCCTATCTCAAATGCTTTTATCCCCGGGAATACATGGCGGCGCTGCTGACCAGCGTCCTCGACAGCGGCAAGGTGGCGGGGTATATCGGCGAATGCGAACGGATGGGAATCACCGTGCTGCCGCCGTCGATCAACGAAAGCTATTCGGGCTTCACGGTGGTGGAGCAGGGGATCCGGTACGGCCTGCTGGCGGTCAAAAATCTTGGCCGCGGGCTGATCCGCGCGGTGGTCGAGGAACGCAAGGAAAACGGACCGTTCACCGATTTTATCGCGTTTTGCAAGCGGATGGCCGGGAAGAAGGATTTCAACCGCCGGTCGGTGGAAAGCCTGATCAAATGCGGCGCGCTGGACGGGCTTGAGTACAACCGCCGTCAGATGATGACCTCCTACGAGGCGGTGCTTGACCGCATCGAGGAGGACAACCGCCGCAATGTGCAGGGGCAAATCGGCTTTTTTGACGACGCGACCGGGACCGGCTTTGACACCATGGCGATCCCGGCTGTGGAGGATTATACCCATGCTGAACGCCTCGAAATGGAAAAAGAGGTGACCGGGCTGTATATTTCCGGTCATCCGCTGGAGCCTTACCGGCCGCTTTACCGTTCGATGAAGCTGGCGCGGCTCGATCGGGTATACGGCGAAAACGAACGGTATAAGGACGGCGAGACCGTGCGGGTGTTGGCGCTCATCCACGATATTCGCCAAAAGAACACCAAGTCCGGCCAGCCGATGGCCTACGTCTCGGCGGAGGATCTATACGCCGGCATCGAGCTGCTGGTTTTTCCCAAGGTGTTGGCACGCTACGCTCCGGCCCTGCGGGAAGGTGCGGCTTTGCTTGTCAGCGGCCGGCTGAGTTACCGGGAGGATGAAGAGCCCAAGCTGATCGTCGATCAGATCCAGCCGGCGCCTCAGCCGGGAAGCGAACCGGCTGCTCAGTCAAAACCGGCCGATACGCCGCACACACCGTCTGCGCATCACGGGTTGTATCTCAAGGTGCCGTCGATCCACAGCGCCGCGTATAAACGCGCCTGCCTGGTGCTGGACGTCTTTGCCGGGGAAGAGCCGCTTTACATCCGGTTCGAGGATACCGGCAAGCTGGTCAAGGCGCCCGACCGGATGCGGGTGTGGCCGCACGAGGTGCTTTTACGGGAATTGCGTTCATTCCTGGGTGTGGAAAACGTTGCTTTCCGGAAATGATTGGTCAAAAGTCCATAAAATCACGCAAAATAGCGGCCTTTTCTTGGCAAATTAGAGCGGTTGAATTTTTTGTGGAATTTGTCTATAATGAAATATGATAGGATTATAGGTCCGACGATCGGCCGGACAAAGGAGAGCATAGTCATGGCAAAGGAAAAATTGGCAGTTTTGACCAGCGGCGGTGACGCCCCGGGCATGAACGCCGCCGTTCGCGCGGTGGTGCGCACCGCGTTGGGCGAGGGCGTGGAGATCTACGGTGTGCGCCGCGGGTATAACGGCTTGATCGACGGCGATATGGAATTGATGAATCTGCGCAGCGTGTCGGATATCATCCATCGCGGCGGCACCATGCTGTACACCGCCCGCAGCAAGGAGTTCCATTCCGAGGCCGGCCTGCAAAAGGCGGTCAATACCTGCCGGGAACGCGGCATCGGCGGCGTGATCGTCATCGGCGGCGACGGCTCCTTCCGCGGCGCGCAGGATCTGACCCGGCACGGCGTGCCCTGCGTGGGCATCCCCGGCACCATCGACAATGATATTTCCTGCTGTGAACATACCATCGGCTACGATACGGCGCTGAACACCTGTATGGAGATGATTGACAAATTGCGGGATACCGCCCAGTCGCACGACCGCTGCTCGGTGGTAGAGGTCATGGGCCGTCGGGCGGGATATCTGGCTCTCAACGCCGGCATCGCGGTCGGCGCGACCACCATTTTGGTGCCGGAGATCGAGTTTGATTTCCAAAAGGATATTCTCGACCGGATCAACGAAACGTCCAAAACCGGCAAAAAGCATTTCATCATCATCGTGGCCGAAGGCGTCGGTCACGTGGAGGAGATCACCCAGCGCATCCAGGCGGAGACCGGGATCGAATCCCGCGCCACCATCCTCGGTCACGTGCAGCGCGGCGGTTCGCCGACGGTGCGCGACCGTGTGCTGGCCAGCGAAATGGGCTATTACGCCGTCAAGCTGCTGCTGCAGGGCAAGAGCAACCGCGTCGTAACGGTGCAGGCCGGTGAGATCACCGACTACGATATCGAAGAAGCGCTGCAGATGAAAAAACCCTTCGACAAGGAATTGTACAAGATCGCCCACAAGATTTCGATCTGAAAAATCGCCTTCAAGCGGCAGGGAAGTCCCTGCCGCTTTTTTGTATCCTTTGCCCGGCTTTTATATTGACAAAAAGAGTCGATTGCCTTATAATTTACTTTGTATTATTTTGGCCAAAGGAGCGTAAGAAATCATGCAGTGGACAGGCTTGAACGAGCTGCGGGAAAAGTATCTTTCTTTTTTTGAGAGCAAGGGACATTTGCGGCTGCCCAGCTTTGGGCTGATCCCGCAAAACGACAAATCCCTTTTGTTGATCAATTCCGGTATGGCGCCCATGAAAAAGTATTTCACCGGCGAAATCACGCCGCCCCGTAAACGGGTGACCACCTGCCAGAAATGCATCCGCACCCCCGACATCGAGCGGGTGGGCAAAACCGCCCGTCACGGCACCTATTTTGAAATGCTGGGCAACTTCAGCTTCGGCGACTATTTCAAGCATGAAGCCACCGCCTGGGCGTGGGAATTCTGCACCAAGGTGCTGGATCTGCCGGTCGACCGGATCTGGATCAGCATCTATCAGGACGACGATCAGGCCTTTGATATCTGGACCAACGAGGTGGGCGTCTCGCCCGATCATCTGGTCCGTTTGGGAAAGGAAGACAACTTCTGGGAACACGGCACCGGTCCCTGCGGCCCTTGCTCGGAGCTGTATTTTGACCGGGGCGAGCAGTTCGGCTGCGGCAAGCCCACCTGCGGCGTCGGCTGCGACTGCGACCGTTACGTGGAATTCTGGAATCTGGTCTTCACCCAGTTCGACAGCGACGGTGCGGGCAACTATGCGCCGCTGGATCATCCCAACATCGACACCGGCATGGGGCTGGAGCGTCTGGCCTGCATCATGCAGGGCGTCAACAACCTGTTCGAGGTCGACACCGTTCAAAATATCATGAAGCACGTCAGCCGGATTGCCGGGGTGCATTACGGCGACGATCCCAAAAAAGACGTGTCCCTGCGGGTAATCACCGACCACATCCGCTCCACCACCTTTATGATCGGCGACGGTGTGATGCCTTCCAACGAAGGCCGCGGCTACGTGCTGCGTCGTCTGCTTCGCCGCGCCGCGCGCCACGGACGGCTGCTGGGGATCCATAAGCCCTTCCTGTACGAGGTCTGCGAGACGGTCATCCACGAAAACCGAGACGCCTATCCCGAGCTTTCCGAGAAAAAGGATTTCATCACCAAGCTGATCCACGTGGAGGAAACCGCCTTTTCCAAAACCATCGACAGCGGCCTTTCGCTGCTGGACGACATGCTTTCCAAGCTGGACGGCAAAGTCCTGTCGGGCGACGACGCCTTTATGCTGTACGACACCTACGGCTTCCCGCTGGATCTGACCCAGGATATCCTGGAGGAAAAGGGCCTGACGGTGGACGAGGAGGCCTTTGCCAAACGGATGGCGGAGCAGCGGGAACGTGCCCGCAGCGCCCAGAGCAGCGACGATACCAACGCCTGGAAAAACCAGGCCAACGTGCTGGAGCAGCTCACGCCCGGCGCCTTCGTCGGCTACGGGAAGATGACCGCCGACGCCAAGGTGACGGCGATCATCCGCGCCAACGAAACGACGGATTCCCTTTCCGCCGGTGAAAAGGCGATGGTGGTGCTGGATACCACCCCGTTCTACGCCGAAAGCGGCGGTCAGGTGGGCGATATCGGCCTGCTGACCGGAGAGGGTGCTCAGTTCAAGGTGGAAAACACCGTCAAGGGTCATAACGGCGTGATCGCCCACATTGGCGAGCTGATCAGCGGTGAGTTGTCCGTGGGCGACGCGCTGACTGCCGCGGTGGACGAGCCGACCCGTCTGGCCACCATGCGCAACCACTCGGCGGCGCACTTGCTGCAGGCGGCGCTGCGTCAGGTGCTGGGCACCCACGTGGAGCAGGCCGGTCAGTTGGTCGATCCCAAACGGGTGCGGTTCGACTTTACCCATTTCTCGGCGTTGACCGCCGACGAGCTGCGCCAGGTCGAAACGCTGGTCAACCGCTGGATCCTCGAGGATCTGCCGGTCGACAAGCGGGAAATGCCCATTGAAGAAGCGAAAAAGCTGGGCGCCATGGCGCTGTTCGGCGAAAAATACGGCGACGTGGTGCGGGTTGTGAAGATGGGCGACCATTCCATCGAGCTTTGCGGCGGCACACACGTGGACAACACCGGCAAGCTGGGCTTGTTCCGCGTGGTGTCCGAAGGGTCGGTCGCGTCCGGCGTGCGGCGGATCGAAGCGGTGACCGGGTGGAATCTGCTGGAGATCATGGACGATCAAAAGCAGACGCTCGACTATACCGCCGAGACCATCAAGGCCAACGGGCCGGACGATCTGTCACGCCGGGCGGCGCAGTTGATGGCCGAGCTGAAGGCCGCGCAGAAGGAGCTGGAGGAGATCAAGGCCGGTCAGGCGGCGCAGCAGGTGGAAAAACTGTTGGAAAAAGCCCGTGAGGTCGGCGGCGTCAAGATCGTGTCGGCGGCCTTTACCGGCGTCGGCTCTGACGCCGTGCGGGAGATGGGCAACCGCGCCAAGGATCTGGTGGGCGACGCCCCGGCGGTGGCGCTTTTCGCCGGCATTGACGAAACCGCCGGCACGGTATCCTTCGTTTGCGTGGCGTCGGCGGCGGCGATCGCCAAGGGCGCACACGCCGGCAAGATCATCAAGGACGTGACCGCCCTTTGTGACGGCAAGGGCGGCGGCCGTCCCGACATGGCGCAGGGCGGCGGTAAAGATCTGACCAAGGTCGACGACGCCATCCGCGCGGTGGACGCCATCGTGGCGGATCAGGCGAAGTAAGGAAAGGAGATACCGGTATGGACTGCTTGTTTTGCAAGATCGCCGCGGGCGAGATCCCGTCCACCAAGGTTTATGAGGACGACGACGTGCTGGCGTTCCGGGACATCGATCCCCAGGCGCCGACCCATATTCTGGTGATCCCCAAAACGCATATCGATTCCGTCGCGGCGATTACCCCCGAAAACGCTCCCGTCGTGGCGCGCATTTTTGAGGTCATCGCCAAAATTGCCGGGGAGCAGAACGTCGGGGATTTCCGGGTGGTGTCCAACTGCGGTCCGATGGCCGGCCAAACGGTGCATCATCTGCATTTTCATATTCTCGCCGGGCGTAAACTCGGTATCATGGGGTAAAGGAGCGCATCGCCATCGTCTATATCGTTACGGATCTGGAATGGAACGGCGCTTACTCCAAGCGGGCGCACGGTTATTTCAACGAGATCATCGACATCGGCGCGGTCAAGCTGGATGACGGGTTGCGAGAGATCGATCGGTTTCACGTCACCATTCGGCCGATCATCAGCAAAAAGCTGTCTACCATCGTAAAAGACCTGACCCACTTCGAGCCGGAAGAGCTGGAGGACGGCACCACCTTTGAGGAAGCGATGGCGGCATTTCGCCGATGGATCGGCCCCGGGGAAGCGGCGTTTTTGACCTGGAGCCAGACCGATCTGCTGGTGCTGATCGAGAATTTCCGGTTCTTCCGTCGCCGGGAATCTATCCCGCTGATGACCCATTACGCTGACGCACAGCGCTACTGCCAGCAGCAAATGGGGATCGCGACCGGGCAGCAGTTAGGGCTGCGCAACGCCTGCGAGCAACTGGGGATCCCCACCGACGGAATGGAAAATCACCGCGCCCTGGGCGACAGCGTCCTGACGGCGCGGGTACTGCGGCAGGTCGGCGATCCTCAAACGCTGGCGCAGGCGCTATGCAAGACCGATCGCCGGTTTTACGAGCGGTTGCTTTTCAAGCCCTACATTTTGCGGGATATCGACGCGGTGTCGCTCGATCCCGCGTCCTGGCGGTTTGCCTGTCCCGATTGCGGACGGACGCTGCGGGAGAAAAAGCCTTATTCCTATCGCAACAGCGCTTTTTGCGCCGATTTGCATTGTCCCGCCTGTGATCAGGCGTATATTGGCCGGGTTCAATGCAAGCAGATGTACGATACGGTTTTGATCAAGCGCAAGCTTGTGAAGAAAACACCGCCACCGGCGGAAGAAACGAAAGGGGAATCCTTATGAGCAAAGACGTGAAAAAGAAAGCGGGCGGCTTTTTGGGCGAGTTCAAGGAGTTCGCTCTGCGCGGCAACGTGATCGATCTGGCCGTCGGCGTGATCATCGGCGGCGCCTTTCAGGCGATCGTCAATTCGGTGATCAACGATCTGATCATGCCGTTCGTCGGTTTGCTGACCGGCGGCGCGAATTTTGCCGATCAGTTCGTGGTGCTGCGGTATCCCGACGGGGTCGAAACGGTTTATAAAACCTTGGCGGAGGCCCAGGAGGCCGGTGCTTCCACCTTCAATTACGGCGCGTTCATTACCGCCGTCATCAATTTCCTGATCATGGCGCTGATCATCTTCCTGATGGTCAAGGCGATCAACAAACTGAAGAACATCAAGAAGAAGGAAGAAGTCGAGGAAGAGCCCACCACCAAGGAATGCCCGTTCTGCCTGAGCGAGATCCCGATCAAGGCGACCCGTTGCCCGCATTGCACCTCGAAGTTGGAGGAAGCGAATGCCGAATAAGCCGCATCCGGAATGGACGCCGCGGCTGGTGGAATGGTATGCCGCCGTCGGCCGGGATTTTCCCTGGCGGCGGGATACCGATCCTTATCACGTTTGGGTCTCCGAGATCATGCTGCAGCAAACGCGTATCGAGGCCGCACTGGGCTATTACCGGCGGTTTATGGATGCGCTGCCAACGGTTGCGGATCTCGCCAACGTGGAAGAGGACGCTTTATTGAAGCTGTGGGAAGGGCTCGGCTACTACAGCCGGGCCCGTAACCTCAAAAAAGCCGCCGTGCGCGTCGTGGACGTGTATGGCGGCTCTTTGCCCGCGTCGTATGATGATTTGCTGACCTTGCCGGGGATAGGGGAATATACCGCCGGGGCGATCGCTTCGATCTCCTTCGGTATCCCGGTGCCGGCGGTGGACGGCAACGTGTTGCGGGTCATATCCCGCCTGACCGCCAGCCGGCAGGACGTGCTCAAGCCCGCGGTCAAAAAAGCCTTCACCGAGCTGGTCAGGCAAATGGTGCCCGCCGACCGTCCGGGGGTATTCACCCAGGCGATCATGGAGCTCGGGGAAACGGTGTGCCTGCCCAATACCGCGCCGCTTTGCGAGCGCTGTCCGCTGCGGGATCTGTGCGCCGGCTGCCGTGAAGGCGTCGCCGCCGAATTGCCGGTGCGTTCGCCCAAAAAGCCAAAACGGCCCGAGGAGCGCACCGTGCTGGTGATCGTCCGAAACGGGCGGGTTTTGCTTCACCGACGGGAACCAACGGGACTGCTGGCCAATCTGTGGGAATTGCCGTCGGCAGACGGTCGACTGGACGCCGCCAGCGCCTCAAAAGCCGCTGTGGATTTTTTGGGCGCGCCGGTCGAGATGACGCGATCGCTTGGCGAAGCGCGGCATTTGTTTTCCCATATCGAATGGAAGATGGTCGGCTTCGCGTTCAACGCCGTGCAGGATAAAACCCCTGTGGGCTGCGTTTGGGCGGACGAAGCGCGCCTGCGGTCTTCTTTCGCGCTGCCCAGCACTTTTCGCGCCTACGCGCGGCAGCTGCCGGAACTGCTGAAAAGGGAGGAAACGCCATGAAACGTAACGTTTGGATCACCGGCGCCAGCGGCGGGATCGGTCAGGCGATCGCCCGTCGGTTGGCGGCGGACGGTTGGGGCGTATTGCTTCAGTATCACCGGCATGAATCGGCCGCCAGAGCATTGGAAAAGGAACTGACGGACGCCGGAGCCGACGCGGCCGTCGTCTGCGCCGACGTCGGCGACCAAGCCGAGATGCAGGCGGCAGCGGCTTTTGCTGAACGCCGTTTCGGGCATATCGACGGGCTGGTCCACAGCGCCGGCATCGCCCGGCAGCAATTGTTCACCGAAACCACCCTTGACGATTGGCGGCAGATGACCCGGGTGCATCTGGACGGCGCGTATTTTGCCTGTCAGGCAGTATTGCCGGGGATGATCCGCCGTCAAAACGGCGCCATTGTACTGGTTTCCTCCATTTGGGGGATGGTCGGCGGATCCTGTGAGGTGGCGTATTCCACCGTCAAAGCTGGATTGATCGGGATGACCCGATCGCTTGCCAAAGAAGTCGGCCCT
>JBMNVL010000064.1:0-11269 GCA_050946775.1 Acutalibacteraceae bacterium | reverse complement strand
GTGTAGGACTTCATAGCAACCTCCGTGTATCTGTTTGTTGTGGTGACTACATTTTACACTTTGGTTGTTATGAAGTCTACTATTATTTTGAGTGTTGCACTTCAAATGATAACTTATCCAGCCCCCTTTACACAAGGGGGCCATGTTTGCCCGCCGGATGGTTGTGCCAATCGGTGGGGTGCGGATGCCTCCCTCTGACGGGCAGCGTTTGCGAGCGCCGCCCCGCAAACAAGAAAAACTCCCTACCGGCGGAAAGTCGGTAGGGAGCATGGCTCTTACTGTTCGACGGCGTACACGCTGACCTTTTTGCGGTCCTTGCCGACACGCTCGAACCGGACGACGCCGCTCGCTTTGGCGAACAGGGTATCGTCCGAGCCGATCCCGACGTTCTCACCGGGATGGATGTGGGTGCCGCGCTGGCGCACCAGAATGTTGCCCGCCAGAACGTACTGCCCGTCGGCCCGCTTGACGCCCAGTCGCTTGGACTCGGAATCACGGCCGTTTTTGGTGGAACCAACGCCCTTTTTGTGGGCGAACAGTTGAATGTTGATCTTCAGCATCATTTACACCTCCGAAATTAGATGAATGTGGTGGGGATATTGCTTCGCGAGCTGCTCCATATGCAGGCGAAATCCCCGCAGGATCTCCTGGCACCGCGGTGCGTCGGCGGGATCGACCGCGAGGGTCATTTCCCCGTCCGCCGTTTCGGCTCTCGCCGGACAGCGGCAAATCTCGGTCACCGTGTTGGCGGCCATATACGCCGCCGAGGAGATCGCCGCGCAGACCACGTCCTCGCCGGCCGCGCCGGCGCCGCTGTGGCCGCGGATCTCAAACCCTGTCAGCAGACCGTCGGTCTGCCGGAGCGTTACCCGGGTCATGGCGCTTGCGTTACGCTTTGATCGCGTTGATCTGCACCTTGGTGTAGGGCTGACGGTGACCCAGCGTCCGCTTCTTGCCCTTTTTGGGCTTGTAGGTGAACACCGTGATCTTTTTGCCCTTGCCGTTCTTCAGGACGCTGGCCTCTACGCTGGCGCCGTCCACATAGGGCGCGCCGGTAACCAGTTCCTTGTCGTTGTGCAGAGCCACCACCTTATCAAAGGTCACAGAGGCTTGCTCTTCGGCGTCCAGCTTTTCGATGAACAGAACGTCCCCGTCCTGCACCTTGTACTGCTTGCCGCCGGTTTCGATAATGGCGTACATCACTCGTACCTGCCTTTTCTTAAGACTCGCTGTCGGCGGGCGGCACCGGTAAAACGGCGCACTTAAAAAGCCCGACACAAGCGGCAACGGTCATCATATCACAATTTGTCAACCCTGTCAACCCCCGGGGCGCAAGTTTTTTCGCCCGGGATCAAAACCGCATCGAAATATCCAGCGCCGTGACCGAATGGGTCAGCGCGCCGAGGGAAATGATGTCCACCCCGGTTTCGGCAACGGCGCGGATGGTATCGGGGGTAATGCCGCCGCTGGCCTCCAGCGGCACTTTGCCCCCCACCAGCGCCACCGCCCGCGCCATCATTTCGCAGGTCATGTTGTCCAGCATGATGACGTCGGCGCCGGCGTCCAGCGCCTGGCGCACCTCGTCGAGGGTGCGGGTCTCCACCTCCAGCTTGACCATGTGGCCGAGTTTTCCCCGGATGGCGGCCACCGCCTGGGGAATACCGCCGGCGGCGTCGATGTGGTTGTCCTTGAGCATGGCGCCGTCGGAGAGGTTGAAGCGGTGGTTTTTGCCGCCGCCGACCGTCACGGCGTATTTTTGCAGCGCCCGCATTCCCGGCAGGGTCTTGCGGGTGTCGGTCACGGCGGCGCGGGTGCCGGCGCACAGCTCCACCGCCTTGCGGGTCGCCGTGGCGATCCCCGACATATGCTGCAGCAGATTGAGCGCCGTGCGTTCCCCCTTGAGCAGCGCCCGGGTGTTGCCGGTCAGCTCGGCGATGAGGTCGCCCGCTTTCACCGGCGCGCCTTCGGGAATATGCACCGCGGCGGTAAAGGTGTCGTCCAGCAGGGCGAAGACCCGCAGGGCGACGTCCAGCCCGCAGAGCACGCCGTCGGCCTTGGCGACGAACCGGGCGGTCGACCGCCCGTCGGCGGGGATCATCAGATCGGTGGTGGTGTCGATGTAGTTGACGTCCTCCGCCAGGGCGGTCTTGATCAGATCGTCAACATAAAACTGGGGCAGGGTCATACGGTCGTCCTCCTTGAGGTGGATTATGGTATCGTTCGGTGGGTGTGAAACGGTTGCCCGCCGGCGGGTGGTTCTGCGGGAGGGGAAACCCCTCCCCTACGGTGCCGCCGGCGGTTTGTGCCATTTTGCGGGGTGCGTCTTGCCTCCCTTGCCTAAAGGGAGGTGGCCGAGGAGACGCTTGCGGCGACGAGGTCGGAGGGATTGTCGCCCTTTGGGCGACACGCCGCGTAAGCGGCGTTATCCCCCAGTCTCGGCCGTCGCTATCGCGCCTGCCGCGACAGCCCCCTTTAGGCAAGGGGGCCATGTTTGCCCGCCGCGGGTTTGCACAAATGTGCGGCGAGCGCGTCTACCGTCTGCCGTCTACCGTCTGCCGTCTATCGTCCGCCGTCTACCGTCTCCATCACTTCCCGCAGGATAACGGCGCAGACGGTGGCCAGACTCTTGGCCTCGACGTAATCGGCGGTCAGAGCGTAATCCCCTTCCCGCAGGGTACGCAAAATCTCTTCCGCCCGGCGCAAACCGGCCGGCACGGCGTCGTAATCCGGGATGACGAACCACGCCTTTTGCAGGATCTGCCGGATCTCGGTGCGGTAGCCCGGCTCCAGCGCCCGGGTACCGGAGGGTACCGCCGGCGGCGGCGCGGTGACGCCGCTTTCCTCGTGGCGCATCCGGCGGCTGATATCGTAGGTGCACCGGCGGGAGAAGACCAGCGCCTCCAGCAGGGAGTTGCTGGCCAGCCGGTTGAGTCCGTGGACACCGGTGTGGGAGCATTCTCCGGCGGCGTAAAGGCGATCCACCGTGGTGTCGCCGTAGACGTTGACGTCGATGCCGCCCATCAGATAATGCTGGCAGGGGAAAACCGGGATACGGTCGGTGGTGATGTCCACCCCTTCCTCCAGACAGCGGCTGTAAATCATCGGGAAGCGGTCCTTGATGAACGCCGGACCGCGGGCGGTGATGTCGAGATAGAACTTGTCGCTGCCGGTACGGGCGGCCTCCTTCATGATGCTGCGGGAAACCACGTCCCGCGGCGCCAATTCGCCCCGCTCGTCGTAGCGGTCCATAAACCGTTCCCCGGCGTGGTTGAGCAGCAGCGCGCCCTCGCCCCGCACCGCCTCCGAGATCAAAAAGCGCTCTCTGCCGGCGTCGGCGGCAAAGGCGGTGGGATGGAACTGCACCAGCCGCAGATTTTTGATCCGCGCGCCCAGCTCGTACGCCAGAGTGATGCCGTCGCCGGTGGCGATGGCGGAGTTGGTGGTGTAGGGATAGACCCGCCCGATCCCGCCGGTGGCGAGGATGCAGTAGGAGCAGGTCAGCGCCCGGTATTGCCCGTGATCGAGCAGTCCCGCCCAAAACCCGCCGGGCGCCGGCGTCAAGGCGACCAGCTGGGTGAAATCCAGCATCGTCACGTTGGGCAGCGCCTTGACCGCCGCCATCAGCTTTTCGGTGATCTCCCGGCCGGTGGAGTCCTTGTGATGCAGGATCCGGCGGCGGGAATGTCCGCCCTCGAGGGTCATCGAGATATGCTGATCCTCGTCCTTGTCAAAATCCACCCCGAGCTGCTTCATCAGCCGCAGCACGTCCTCCGGCCCTTCGTTGACCAGGATCTCCAAGCTGCGCAGATCGTTTTTGTAGCCGCCGGCGATCAGGGTGTCGGCGATGTGCAGACGGTAGTCGTCGTGCTCCTTGTCGACCACCGCCGCCACTCCGCCCTGCGCCAAAAAGCTGTTGCACAGGGTGGTTTCCCGTTTGCTGATCACCAGCACCCGCACGTCGGGAGCGAAATTGAGCGCGGCGTACAACCCCGCCACGCCGCTGCCGGCGATCAATACGTCATAATCGTTCATAGCGCGCCTCTTTTGAAGAATTTTCCTTATTATACCACACCTTATCCGGAAAGGGAAGATTTTTATGCGCGCGAAGGCGGGTTTGTGCAAATGGGCGGGGTGCGGATGATATCCTCCGTTTGCGGTGCCCGGCTCCGGTGTGGCGCCTTCGCGCTCACCGGTCGCCGACCGCGGCACCAGCTTTTTGCTCGCTGCTTCCGCCCCCGGCGGCGCTCGCAAACGCTACCGTTTGCGGTGCCCGGCTCCGGTGTGGCGCCTTCGCGCTCACCGGTCGCCGACCGCAGCACCAGCTTTTTGCTCGCTGCTTCCGCCCCCGGCGGCGCTCGCAAACGCTACCCCTACGGCGTGACCGTCAATGCAGGGGAAGCACATGCCTCCCTCTGACGAGGGAGGTGGATTTCGGCGCCAGCCGAAAGACGGAGGGAGAGAGGGGTGCACCACTAATCCCGTTATCTCTCCCCCAGTCACGGCATACGCCGTGCCAGCCCCCTCGTCAGAGGGGGCCATGCGGTTACCGCCGATTTGCGCAAATGTGAGGCGTGCGTCTTGCCTGCCGCTGGTTTGCTCTGTCTTCCGGCGGGATCGTAGGGGAGGCGTTCCGCCTCCCGTCGCAATGTGTTTCTGTTTGTATAGCGGGAGGGGTAACCCCTCCCCTACGTCTTGCCAATAGTTCCTGCGTTATCCGGCGGGCGGATGATATCCGCCCCTTCGGACAGCCCGGCACCTGTTATGAAAAAAACTTCCTGTCCCGCGCAAACTCCCCGCAATGCCAGTACAAACCCGCCTCAGCCCAGCACTCGTTATGGGGTAAAAACTCCCTGACCCGCTCCAACCTCCCCGCATTGCCAGTACAAACCCATCTCCGTCCTGCACTCATTATGTGGTATCAGCTTCCTGTCCCGCGCAAACTCCCCGCATTGCCAGTACAAACCCGCCTCAGCCAAGCACTCGTTATGGGGTAAAAACTCCCTGACCCGCTCCAACTCCCTGCATTGCCAGTACGAAAAACCGGCCCCGGAAGATCCGGGGCCGGTTTTTTCAGGCTGCGCGGTCTGAATCAGCCGTCGATGGCGCTGATGCCAACGTCGGACAGGATCAGGTTGACCGTGTGGTTGGTCGGGATGGTGGCGGTGCCCTCGCGGAACTCGTCCTTGAGCTCGACGATGATCAGCACCTGCTTGAGATCCGCCCAGTCGATGTTGCGGGCGGAGAACTCGGACAGCGGGATGACCACGTCGGCTTCGCCGTTGACGGTTTGGAAGCTGTCCGGGAAGAGGTTGTATCCGTCGGTACGCATCTCGTTGCCGTTGATCCGCGACGAGCGCAGGGCGACGTTGATGTACTTCCAGATCTGATCGGGATTCAGCTCATCCGACAGGGTATCCAGCTTGACGTGCATCTTGAACGCCATGTTCTTGTTGGCGTCGTTGGCGGCGGTGCCGGCCATATCGATGCCGCCCAGCAGGACCTGGTCGTTGGAGGCGCCCTCGGCGGTGTTCCAGTCAACGTACAGCTTGTTGCCGTCCAGCAGCCGGGTCTCGGTCCGCTCCGCCTGCGGGAAGTGGGCGCTCACGTCGGTGGGATCGCCCTCGCGCAGCAGCTTGAGCGCGTCCTTGGCGGCCTTGAGCTCCGCGGTGGCGGCGTCGATCTGCGCCTGGGTGGCGGCGTCGTTGGTCAGCATCGCGTTGGCGGCGTTCAGCGCGGCGGTAAACCGCGCGACGGTCGCTTCGGTGTAGCGGGCAACGTTGATCTTGGAGGCGTCGTTGATCGCCGACTGCAGCAGCGCGCGGTCGATCGGGATGACGTCGCGGGGTTTGTCGGAGAGCACCTGCAGGTTGCGCACCGACAGCTTGACGCCGGTGTTGTTGTTCCAGGCGTTGCCGTCGTCGGGATCGGCGACGTAGCCCTGGGTGTCGTTGTACATGAAGATCTCCACGCCGCCCAGATGGCCGCCCGGCAGCTTATCGACCGGGATCTCCTGGCTGACGGCGTACCACACGCCGGGCGTGGTGTAGCCGGTCATAACGCTGTCCTTATCACAGTTCATCGGCGCCACGTCGACCGACGTCTCGTTGTTCAGCGGATAGACCGGCGATACCCGGGTCTTGCCGTTGCGCACCAGCCGCAGCCAGTTGGTGCTCAGCGGCTCGTTGGGATGGGTGGACTCGATCATGATCTCGTACCGCAGGGTGACGGTGTAGCCGACGTCCTCGCTCAGATCGAGATCGGCGGGAGCCGAGACGCTCAGGAAGTGGTTCTCCACCGATTTTTCATCCAGCAGAGTGGACAGCACGTAGGCCGACACCTTCTTGAGCTGCAGCAGGCTGTCGAGACCGGTCAGGCCGTCGGCCGCCTTGTTGATCTGAAGCTGGGTGGCGTTGGGATCGTCGTAGACCGCCCGGGCATCGGCGACGCGGGCTTTATACTCCGCGACCGATGCGTCGGTGTAGATCGCCAGCGCCTCGTCGTCCAGCGCCTCGTCCAGCGCGGCCTTGAGCGCGTCCTTGACGGTGGTGATCCGCGCGCCCTGCTCCACCAGCGCGGCGCGAACGGTCTCCAGCTCGGCGATGGCGGCCTTGATGGCGACCACGTTCTCTTCGGCAATCACCTTTTCGGCGTTGGCCCGGGCCGCCTCATAAGCGGCGAGGGTGTCGGGATCGATCTCGATCGGCTCGCCGGTGCCGCCTTCGGCCGGGAAGGTGTCGATCTTGCCGGTGGCGTACTGCAGGATCATCAGCGCGTCGGCCGCGGTGACGCTCCCGTTGCCGTCCACGTCGGCGGCAGCCGTCTGGGCGGCGGTCAGGGTGATCTTGCCGGTGGCCGCCTGCAGCGCCATCAGCGCGTCGGCCGCAGTCACGCCCTCGTTGCCGTCCAGCTCGCCGATGGTGACGGCGAGGCCGGCGCCTTCGGTGTCGACCTTATCGGTCAGCAGGGCTTTCAGATTGTCCCGCTCCTCCTCGAGGGTGACGTCGACCACCCGGACGTTCTCCATCTTGCAAACGACGGAGGTCTTGTTTTTGAAGTCGTCCTTGAAGTTGATCTGCATGAAGAACCGGTCGATGCAGGTCCAGTCGATCTTGCCGCGGGAATAATAGTGCGGGCCTTCGGCCTTGAAGCCCTTGTCGATGAAGGGCAGGCCGACGGTGCCGTCGGGATTGAGCTTCGCCAGCGGGACGCAGACCTCGGTGGTACCCCAATCCTGGATGTAATCCTGCACCAGCCAGCCGAAGTTGTGCTCGTCGTTGGTGGCCATCGAGCCGCCGAACTGCTGCAGATCGGGGTCGTTGTCCTTCTGGGCGACGTTGACGGAGCGCAGCTTGATGTAGCCGCCGCTCGACGCCGCGTCGAGGAAGGGCGTGTTGTAATCGCTGGGCGTCAGGGTAACGGTGAAGCGCAGCTCCAGCTTCTCGGGGTCGTGGCCGGTGAAGTCGACGTTGACGTCCCGGCCCTCGGCGTCCTTGGCGTGGGACCATTCGACCCAGATGGATTTGCTGGAGTTATAGGGCCACTCCTTGTTGGCCGGCGCGAAGTCGGCCACCAGGTAACGGTAATCCTTCAGCTGATCCTTGACCGCGTTGAGGGAGGCGACCGCCGCGTCGACCTCGGCCTGGGTGGCGTCCTCGTCGAAGAAGACGGCGCGGGCTTTTTCGATCTCGGCTTCGTAAGCGGCCAGGGTCTCGGGATCGTAATCGTCGCCGGAGACCTTGATGCGGATGGCTTCCTCCAGCGCGTTGCGGTCGACCGCGTCAGACACAAGGATCTGGGCGGTGGCGTATTTGGTGGTATCGTTGAATTTGGCGGTGACCGACACCGTCACCCGGCCTTCGCCGGTAACGGCGAGGGTGTCGCCGGTCAGGGTCGCGGGCGCGGTCTGCATCCCGTCGTCGACGATGGCGTAGGTGTAGGTGACCTGCGCGCCGGCGTGACCCGCCTGGTTGCAGGATTTGGTGGTCGCCTGGGCGGCCAGCTTATAGGACGCCGCCTGGGCGGTGGTCAGCTTGACCGAGGGGAACGTCAGCGCGGTGATGGCGCAGGCGTCGACCTCTTCGACGGGCGGATCGCCCGGCACCGCGACCGGGAAGGTCGTCTCGTCGGAGGACCCGTTGTACTCGGCCTTGACGGTGATCAGGGCGGTACCCGCCTTGACGCCGCGCACGGTGCCGTTCTGATCGACGGTGACCGCCGCCGGATTGGAGCTGGTATAGGTCAGCTTGGCGCCGGACTTGGCCAGGAAAGCGGCGCTGTCCAGCAGGGTGTCGTCCTTCATGGCGACGGTGGCCGGAGCGGCGAAGCTGCCGCCAACCGCGACGGTGACGTCGGCGGGATCGACGGTGACCAGGTTGATCTTATCGGCCAGCGTACCGGTGACGGTGACGGCCTTGGTCGCCTTGATGTCCGTGCTGGAGGCGCCGATCTCGATCTGATAGGCGCCGGTGGGCACCACGTTCTTGCCGGCGGTCTCGTCCCAGAAGCGGCAGTCGGCCACGTCAATGGCGATGGTCGCCGTCTTCTTCTCGCCGGCGGCCAGATCCAGCTTCTGATAGCCCTTGATCTGCTTGACCGGCCGGCCGTCAGCCGCGGGATAGACCACGTAGACCTGCACCACTTCGGAACCGTCGCGGTCGCCGGTGTTCTTGACGTCGACCGACGCGGTCAGGGTACCGTTGGCGTCCACGGTGGTCTTGTCCACCTTGGCGTTGGAATATTCATAGGTAGTATAGCTCAGGCCGTGGCCGAAGGGATAATCCACGTCGCCCTTGAAATACTGATAGGTGAAGCCGCCGTTGGTGTAGGGCGTCTCGCTGGCGAGATAGGCCTCGCTCAGCCCGTACTGGCGGATGCCGGGAAGCTGATCCTCGTCGGCGTACCAGGTGAAGGTCAGTTTACCGGAGACGTTGACCTCGCCGAACAGCTGGTTGGCGAAGCCGACGCCCTGGCTCTGGCCGTTCTGGCTCTCCCAGACGATGGCCTTGACCTTGTCCTTGAAGGCGCCGACCTCGACCACGTTGGAGGTCTGCAGGAAGACGACGGTGTTGGGGTTGAGCTCCGCCGCCGCGGCGATGATCTCGTTTTGGCCGTGCGTCAGCGTCAGCGCCTCGCGGTCGTGGCCCTCGGAGGAATCGTCGTGATCGTCGGCGCCCAGGGCGACGACCACGTCGGCGTCGCGGATGACCGCCTGATCGGCCTCGGAGATGGCGCCGTTTTCAAAGGTGTCGATCTTGACCAGATTGACGTCGTTGCCGTGGGCGTAGATGTAATCGGACAGACCGGCGTACATCGAGATGCGGTTTTTCAGCTGGGGCTTGCCGGAATAGTTGCCCAGCCAGCAAACGTCGACGAACGGACCGACCAGCGCGATGGTCTTGCCGCTCATGGCCTTGATATCCAGCGGCAGAACGTCGCCGTCGTTTTTCAGCAGAACGGCGGCCTTGCTGGCGGCCTCGTCGGCCAGCGCGCGATGCTCGGCGTTCTCCACCACGTTGGCGAAGTCGTACGCGGCGCCGCGGTAGGCGACCATCTCGTCGGGATCGAACTCGCCCAGCTTAAAGCGGGAGAGCAGGATGTTGTAGACGTTTTTGTTGATCTGCGCCTCGGTCAGCAGACCGGCGTTGTAGGCCTGCTTGGCCTGGGTGGGATACACGTCGCCGTTGCAGTCCATATCGCAGCCGGCCATCAGCGCCAGCGCCACCGAGCCGGGCTTGGTGACCACGCCGTCGGCGGCCACGTAATCGCTCAGCGCTTTGCCCTGGGCGAGGGTGTAGTTGTTCGGCTGCACGGTGTTTTTCGCCGGCTGCCATTTCTGGGATTTTTCCAGATTGTCGATAGCGCCGCAGTCGCTGGTCACAAAGCCGGTGAACCCGAAGGTTTTGCGCAGCAGAGTGGTCAGCAGGAAGGTGTTGCCCGAAGACGGGGTGTAGTTGACGGCGTTGTACGCGCTCATCAGCGATCCGACGTCGGTGCGCTCCACGATGTAGCGGTACACCCGGGCGTAGTAGTCGCGAATGTCGGCCTCGCTGGCGTCGGAGGAGGTCGAGCCGCGGCCGTTTTCGTGGTTGTTCAGGGAATAGTGCTTGATGGTGGCGATGGTTTTGGCGTACTTGCCGTCGCCCTCCATGCCCTCAACGAAAGCGCTCGCCAGCATACCGGAAACGAACGCGTCCTCGCCGTAGGCCTCGTTGGTACGGCCCCACAGCGGATGCCGGGCAAGGTTGACGGTCGGGCACCAGTAGGTCAGCCCGCGGCCGCGGCCGCCGGCCTCCACCGGCTGGTTGTGCCCGCGGCACTCGTCGGCGATGGCCGACGCCACCCGGGTGATGAATTCCTCATCCCAGGTCTGCGCCAGACTGAGCGGCATCGGGAAGGAGGTGCCTTCGCCGGTACCGTTCTGGATGCCGTGCAGCGCCTCGTTCCAGTAGTCGTATTTCGCCAGACCCAAACGCGGCACCGCCGCGCTGTTGCGCCCGAGCTGGTTGTATTTCTCGTCCAGCGTCAGACGGGACACCAGATCGGCCGCCCTTTCTTCAAAGGACAGACTGGTGTCGAGGAACGGATACTGCGTCACCTTGGTCGTGGTCTCCGCCGTGGCGGGACTGAATACCGCCAGACAGGTAACGACCATCAGCGCCGCCGCCAGAAGGGACAAGGCCCTTCTGCCGTATCGTTTTGCGGTCTTCATCTGTGTTTCCCCTTTCTTTCCTGGATATGTATAGATACCCATTCTTAAGGCAAGTATACCACGCCCCGGCCGAATTCTCAACGGCTTTTGCCCGTTTGCGCCGCCAAACTTTTCGGGCCATTTTTGTTTGATTTCACCATATGTTTTTGCCGTATCACGGCTATTCCCGGCAAATCTGTCCGCCGGCAGGTGTGCCCGGCGGCAGGCGCAGGGGCGGATATCATCCGCCCGCAGGATAATGATAAAAGATTCTTCGGGCTACCGCCCTCAGAATGACATACCTTTTCGTTGCGTTGTCATCCTGAGCGAAGCGAAGGATCTTATCTTGAAAACCGGTGGTAACCGCATGGCCCCCTCTGACGAGGGAGCTGTCGAGCACAGCGAGACTGAGGGAGAGATAACAAGATTAGCGGCAATCTCTCCCTCCGTCTTTCGCCTGACGGCGAAATCCACGGCAGATTGTCAAGCAAGTGCAACACTCCGAAAGACTTCAGAGGGAGTTCTCCAGCCAAGGCATTTGCGAGGCCTATTGTTAATAGCCGACACGATCTGGTTTAGGAG
>JBMNVL010000063.1:0-11279 GCA_050946775.1 Acutalibacteraceae bacterium | reverse complement strand
CATTTTTACCAGATCGGCATACGCCGGCCGCTCCTCGCTCAAAAGCGCGCTGACCGCCTCGTTGATGGCGCCGGTGCAGACGGTTTTGGCGTGGATCGGCCCGTAATCGGCCATCCGGTCCTTCACCCGCGCGTCGACCCAAATCACGCTGCCGATCAGCATCGCCGCCACCGCCGCCAGCGCGAGAAAAACCGGCCGTTTTCGCCCTCCTTTTTTCCGCATATCGCCACCTCCCGCTCTCCACCCTATGCGGTTGCGGGAAAGCCGGTGAAAGGGAGGGATCGCGGACGGACTTTTTGCATATACATAAGAGGAAATTATTGGTTAAAACGCTTAATTTTCGATCGGGTACTTTACATTTTCGGAAAAAGCGCTATAATGATGAGTGAATATAATATATTGGATATATTATATCATAAAATCGGAAGCGGACGGCGCTCAAACGGCCGTTTCCGAAAAAAGAAATGGGAGGAAATTTTATGAGAAGGAGCAAACGTCTGCTGGCCGTTATCAGCACCGTGCTGATGCTGGCCACCATGTTCGCCCTGCCCTACGGCGCGGCGGCGGACGAAGCGACGCCTACGTCCGATCTCGGACAGGTTGTCGGCGTCGTCTACGAAGGCGAGACGAAGACCACCGTCAACGGCGGTGACTTCATCGGACGCCAGTTCAACAATCTGGATCCGGTGATCACCCTGGACAAAGCGGCCGGCAACTACGCCATCGTGGCGGAGATCAAGGTCCACCAGGACTATGGCTTCACCGACGGCGAGTGGCTGCAGGCTGCTTTGGACGATGGCAGCACCGTTGTCATGCCCTCGGAAGGGTCCAACTTCAACCCCGGTCATCTGATCACCACCTGGCTGCCCAAGTCCGGTCGTGAAAATGACGAGTGGATGAAAGTAGCTATTCCGCTGGCGGGCTACGCCTACAGCGACATCAAAACGGTGCAGTTCAACATCTACAACCATCCCGAGCGGGTGGCCGGAAGCGGTCTGACCGCCGACGACCGTCTGCACGGCGCGTCCATCACCTATCGCAACGTCTATGTGGTGGATATGTCCCGCAACGCCAACGGCACCATCAAGGAAGAAGTCGCCACCTTCGGCTCTCCTTATGATGCGGAACAGACCGCGGTCAACAACGACGGCAGCCATACCGTCACCAGTGTCCCCAGCACCAACATTTTTTACAACGGTCTGACCACGGACATGACCCGGGACGATCTGACCCTGCAGTTCGATATTATGTACACCAGCGACAACGCTGACTTCGCTCCCAACAAAATTGTCAACGGTAACGTACGGTTGTACGATCCCAACGAACGCAACGGCCAGAGCAGTTATCTGAGCGGCAAAATCTCCGCGAAAGATACCTGGCATCACATCAGCATTCCGCTGTCTTCGTACCCGGCGGAGTTGACTCCTTCCGGCATCAACCGGATCTTTGGCTTCAACTACAACGACGCGTCGGTGGGCGGTGTGCAGACCAACCCCGGTTTCACTACCCACGTCAAAAACATCAAGATTACCTACAATGACTATGATGCGTTGCAAAAAACTGTTGCGGCGGCAAAATCCTATACCTATGCACAGGACGCCAATGCGGAGGTATTTGAAGCCAAGCTGGCGGCGGCGATCGCGGTGCTCAAAGACACTGATACCACTTACGCTGACGTGACGACCGCGCTGAACGAATTGAACGACGCCAAGGCGGCGCTGACCAATTTCCGCGACGTCTCGTATGAGGTAATGCGGTTTAGTAGTCAAGAGTACATGAAAAAGGTTGCCGATGTTGGTCGTAATCAATATTGGTACAACTGGAACAACGCTGACGTACCTGGCACAGACCTCACGTTTGGCTCGGGAGAAAACGTCCTTGGCGCTAATCTCTATGCTACGATGAAAGTTACACTGGAGAAAAACGCCGCCTACACCGGCGACATCACGGTACCCGATATTGGTACTGTGATGAAAAACGTGCAGATTCGTTTGCGCGCTGCTGACGGCGATCGCCCCGACGGTGTATCCGGGGAATGCCGTTCGGATTCCTTTACCATGAATACCTTGAACAAAACGGTATCGGAAGACGGCAGCAAAGTCGTCTATGAAATGGAGTGCTGGCTGGATGATAGCACTCAAAATACGGGCGACCGCAAAGATATGAATTGGTCCAACGTCCGCAGTAGCATTATTTTTGTAAACATGAACCAAGATCTGCGCGAAAATGGTTCTGCAAGTAATACGGATATTCCGGTTTACTGCACGCTGGAAAATGTACGCATCATCAACAAAACGCTGGAAACGGTTGACGCGCAGATCGCCGACGTGGCGAACGCTTACGTCACCCCCGGCAAATACACCGCGGATTCCACCGCGGCGTATCTGGCGCTGCAGGCTGACGCCCAGGCGCTGATGGCCGATCCCAACGCCACCCTGATGCAGAAGAACGCCCTTCTCGCTCAGGTGGACGCGGCGAAAGCCCAGTTTGTGCCGATCGTGGCCGAGTACGTCCAGTTCGGCGCGCCGGAAGCGATCAAGTCCTGGTACAACACCGGTATCAACGGCCAGCACGGTATGAACCAGAGCATTGCCGTGACCAGCAACACCATCACCGGCGGAGAGGACTTCTCCAAACTGGCGCTGCGCATCGAGTATCGCGTCACCCGTGACGACGGAGTGGCCGATTGCTCCAAGACCATGGTCAACGGTAACCTGAAGCTGAACAGCTTCCAGAAAAACGGTACCTTCTCCAACAGCAGCTTCAAATCCGGCGAGTGGGGCGCGGTGTATATCCCGCTGAGCGATTTCGGCATCACCGCTGAAACCGACTTGAGTGCGATCAACACCTTTGCTCTGTTCCAGTACAACGATCTGCGCGGCTTGACTTCCAACCCCGGCGCCACCTTTGAGTTGCGCAACGTGGCCATTGTGGACACCACCAACACCGCTGACGTTGCCGCTTTGGCCGAGGCCTTCAAGCCGCTGACCGGTGAATACACCGCCGCTTCTCTGGCAGCCTATCAGGCGGTCTACGACCAGTGGTACCCGGTGTATCAGTTCGTGGATCTGAGCCAGGCGGAAGACGCCATCGCGGCGATGACCGCAGCGAAAGCTCTGCTGGCGCCGGTCGGCCGCGACGTGATGACCTTCAGTGCGTGGAATAAGACCTATGACAGCAACGCCCGCGGCTTCTACGCCGACTGGCGCACCGCCGATCAGGGCACGGTCGACATTTCCAAACGCAACCTCGAAAATCTGGTTGTTTGCTTTGATCTGTCGGTGTCCGCGAAAGAGGGCTACACCCTGCCCGATACCCTGACCCGTTCCGGCGGCATGCGGCTGGCGATCCGTAAATGGAGCGACCGCGAAGATCCCGACGGGAAAGAGCGCAGCATCGAATTCAGCCAGCCGTTTACCACGCTGGATACCTCCAAGGTCAATTCTTATGAGATCCCGCTACTGTCCGCCAACGGCAGCACCAACGAAGACGGCCTGGTGCGCGATATCCTCATGTGGGTCAACTTCAACGAGCTGAATGAGGACGCGAACCACTTCGTCTTCACCATCGCCAACGCCCGCGTGATCGATACCACCAAAGAGAAGATGGCGGCGGCTCTGGAAGAAGCGGCCACCGCGACCGGCGTGTATGTTGAAGGCGCGGCGCTGACCGCTTACCGGCAGGCGCAGGCCGACGCGCTTGTCGTGCTGGCCAAGGAAGATCCCACCTACGCGGAACTGGAAGCGGCCCAGAACGCTATCGACACCGCGAAAGCGGCGCTGACGGCTGTCGGCCATGTGGTCAAGGTCTTTGAAGGGCTCAACGGCAATTCCGGCACCGGCAAGGGCTACATTGAGCGCAGCTGGTCGAACGACGCTGTTAGTGATCTGTCCGGTTATAAAGCTGACAATCTCGTCATGCGCTTCAACCTGAATCTGCATGACGAAAACGGCACTACTGAAATTCCTGAGGGCGTCACCACCGTGGATACCAGAAGCTCTTATGTGGAACTGCGCAACGCCGATAACGAAGTGACCCGTGTGCTGGCGGAGAAAACCTGGCCCATCGGCGACAACGCGATCGAGGTCAGCTTGGTTAACTACGCTTCCCTGTCCAACCTCAAGGATGCCCGCGTGTTCGGCTATGCGAAGGAAGACGGTAACGGCGCAACGAAGAAGAGCTATCAGTTCACCATCTCCAACGCCCGGATCGTGGACACCACGGCCGAGAAGAACTTCGGTAAACTGAACGTGGTCGGCAACGGCTACGTCGAGTTGACCGGCGGTCTGCTGAGCGGCACCGAGGATACCCTGGTCGCCCATCCGGCGGATGGCTACACCCTGGCCGGCTGGACCATCAACGGCCAGTGGACCACCGAGGCCAATCCCACCGCGACGGCCGACGGCAAGCAGAACGCTACCGCCTACTTCGTCAAGGACGACGAAGCCGTGGTCTTCTTCTACGGCAAGAGCAACAATTACTTCGACATGCAGGTGATCAAGGCGGATGACGCCGCCACCGCGCTGAGCAATGTGAAAGCCCCGGTCATCTACGGTTACACCTTCTCCGCGTGGGATGTGGACGCCGATGCGCTGGCCATCGCCATCAACGAAGGCACCACCGCGACGGTTACCGCCAGCTACGTGCAGGATGCCGCGAGCGACAACTTCACCGTGACGCTGGTCGGCGACATGACCGCCAAGCTCAAGGGTGCGACGGTCGACACCACCTCCTTCACCGCGAAGTTTGACGATCGCGTCACCGTGACCGCGACCGGCGCCGGCTTCTCCTACTGGAAGCTGGACGGCATGGTGGTCGGCTTCGACACCACCTACACCTTCTACGTCAGCGGCGACAACACGATCGAAGCCGTCTACGGCGGCAGCGAGGCGACCGCGGATGAAATCCAGGTCTCCATGAAGAAGGGCTACACCACCGTTCTCGACAACGGCAAGCTGACCTTCACCGCCATCGGCCAGATCTACGTGCCCGCTGCCGCGACCATCGACGAGTACGGCATCGTCTTCGCTCCCAACACGGCGAAACTCGACGCGGTGCGCACCGGCGGCTTTGCGGCCGGCGTTGACGGCAAGGATTACGTGCGGGTGGCCTCCAGCTCCACCACCGCCAACCGGCAGTTCATGGTGGGTCTGCGCAACGTCACCAGCGGTAAGAACCGTTACGCCATCGCGTACGTCATCGTCGACGGTACTGCCTACTTCAGCGCCAACACCTTGGGCGGCGCTATCGTGGCCGACGCGACGTTCTGATCGGAACCGTTTACGAAATGGAGGCGACGCACTTGAAAAAGCATTACGAAGACCCTGAAATGCTGATTCGTCTGATCCGTTTTGAGGACGTTCTGACCACCTCGGGCAACAACTCCGAAGGCTACAACGAAGAGGACGATCCCTTCGGCGACGATTGATCGCATAGTTATCACAGCCACCCGGCAGGGAATTCCCTGCCGGGTGTTCTTTTGGCCAAAATCCCGGCAGATTCAGCCAAATTCTACTAAATCTCCGGTTAGCCGTTTACTTTTTTGCCTTCTATCTTTATAATGAATGTAGAGAAAAGGAGGATTGTCATTATGAAACGGATTTCTTCCCTGCGGCTGCTGGCCGTATGCTGCGCGGCGCTTTTGCTGCTGGCGGCGCTGCCGATCGGCGCTTCTGCCGCTACGACCGGGCGCGATTACGAGGATTTCGCCACCGTGGCGCTGCTGCAGCAGCCGGGACAGATCGCCCGGGTGGCGCTTGCCGCCGAAGGGTTGGCGGAGGTGACCGTCACCCTGCCGGCCGCGGCAAGCGTCCGGGGTCACGATCCCGCCGGCTTGATGCTGGTGTACGAGCTGCGGGTGACGCGTGACGACGGCGTGACCGGCGCGGGATCCCTGTCCAAGGTGGTCAACGGCTGGACCAAACTGCACGATCAAAACGGCAGCGAGTGCTATTCCTCTTTGCAGCCGGTGCAGCAGGGCGTTGCCACTGACCAGCGGGTCGCCGGAAACTGGATGCCGGTGGCGCTGCCCCTTTCGGCGATGAGCAGCAGCGTGACCGCGATCACCAAGCTGCGGGTGGCCGATTACAACGATTTCCCCAAATCCAACCCGCCGGTACACACCGGCATCACCTACGAGGTGCGCTCCGCCCGGATCGTGGATAGGGCGCTGGGCGCCGACGGTACCCCGGCGGCGGAGTATGCCGCGACGCTGAAAGAGCAGCTGGCGGATCTGCTGGCGCAGCCCTTCCCTGCCGACGCTCCCGCTCGGCTGACGAGCGCCTACAACACCGCCAAAGCGCAGGCACAGTCGGTCGTCGCCAACGCCAACGCCGGCCTGGGCGAAGTCAGCACCGCGCTGAAAGCCCTGCGCGGCGCCATGATCGCCGATGATAAAACGGCGCTGCAGGCGGTTGCGGACGAGCCGATCGACCGGGCGGCGTATTCCGACAACACCCTGGCGGCGTACGTCGCGGCGCTGGCGCAGGCACAAACCCTGTTGAGCGAGATCGCCTCCAACGCCGAGATCGAGGCGGCTTCTGCCGCGCTGCGTGACGCCATCGACGGGTTGACCGAACGGGAGATCCCCGACATCGTTTACGGCGACGTGGACGCCAAGGACGGGATCACGGCGGCCGATGCGCTGCAGGCGCTGCAGGCATCCACCGGCAAGATCCAACTGACCACGGCGCAGACCGCCGCCGGAAACGTGGACGGCAAGAGCGGCGTTACCGCGGCCGACGCGCTGATCATTTTGCAGTTGGCCACCGGCAAGATCGTCGACGCGACTCCCGCGGCGATCCCGGTCAGCGTCAACGAAACGCCGACCACCATCTGCAATCCCATCAACCTCAACTATATGTATTCCTACTCGATTGACATCGGCACCTATCAGATCACCGATTCCCTGAAATCCCGCGAGGCCGCCGATCCGGCGGTGGTGATCTTCGACGACGAATACTATCTGTTTGCCTCCCACAACGACGGATATTGGGTGTCCAAAGATCTGGCGGATTGGGAATTTATCCGGCTGGACACCGAAAAATTCCCGTGGTTCCGCAAATTTGCCCCGGCCACCGTGGTGGTGGGCGATACCCTGTACGTCACCTTCTCCGAAGGCGGCGATCTGATGAAGACCACCGATCCCCGCAATCCCGACGCCTGGGTCCACGTCGGCCCGGCTGCCGGATGGGTGGATCCCGCCCTGTTCTATGACGATCCCGCCGACGGCGGCGACGGCTACGTTTACGCCTTTACCGGGTTGAGCCCCGATGCGCCCATCCGGGTCTGCCGGTTGGATCCGAAGCAGAATCTGAAAAAAATCAGCGACTGGGTGGACTGCTTCAATTCCGACAAGGACAACCACGGCTTTGAAGTACCGGGCAACGACAACACCAACTACAACGGCAGTCCCTATCTGGAGGGCGCCTGGCTGAACAAGCACGGCGGCAAATATTACCTGACCTACGCCATTCCCGGCACCGGCGACAAGACCTATTGCGACGGCTGCTACGTGGCGGACGATCCGATGGGCCCGTACACCTTCTGTGAGAACAGTCCGGTGGTTTGGAAAGCCAGCGGTTACGCCGTCGGCGCCGGTCACGGCTGCCTGTTTGAGGATCTGAACGGCAACTGGTGGAAGGTGGACACGGTGTCCATTATGACCACCGGATGGGAACGGCGGCTGGCCATCTTCCCCGCTTCTTTTGACGCGGACGGCGATCTGTTCACCAACACCGTCTTCGGCGATTATCCGATGTATGTTCCCACCGCGGCAAGCGATCCCTTCGCCCAGCCCGGTCCGGGATGGAACCTGCTCTCCTACGGCAAGAAAGCGAGCGCTTCCTCGTCGCTGAAGGACACCCGGTTCGCCTTTGACGAAAGCATCCGCTCCTGGTGGAGCGCCGAGACCGGCAACACCGGCGAATGGCTGCAGGTGGATCTCGGGCGGGTGTACCGGACACGGTCGCTGCAGATCAACTTCGCCGACCAGAACATCGATCCCAACGTCTACGGACGGGACAACGATTTCCATTACGAGTACCTGGCGGAATTCTCCCAGGACGGCACCCATTGGTATCCGCTGGTCGACCGCACCGACAACCAAAAGGATATGCCCCATGATTACATCGAGTTTGAAGAGGCGGTGCTGGCGCGGTATATCCGGGTGACCAACAAGGGCGCCATTCCGGCAAACGGCAAATTCGCCGTCAGCGGGCTGCGGGTATTCGGCGACGGCGAAGGCGTTGCGCCGGCCGCGCCGGGCGACGTCAGCGTCAACCGCTATCCTCAAAACGAACGCTCGGCCACGATCTCCTGGACGCCGGTCAAGGGCGCGCAGGGCTACATCGTCCGCTTTGGCACGAAGGAAGGCGCGCTGCACAACCATTATCAGGTGATCGGCGACAACTCCGTCACCCTCAATTGCCTGAACAAGGGTGTGGACTACTACTTCCGGGTGGACGCCTACAACGAAAGCGGGATCACCCTCGGGACGACGGTGATCCCGGCGCCCTTCACGCAGGCGCCCGGCAGCGGCGGCGAGGATGAGCCCGACCCGCCGACGCCGGAGGACGCGGTCAAAAAAGAGGCGGGCTACGCCGTTTACGAGGCGGAAAATTCCCATTTTGGCAACACCACCCCGCCTTCCGGCGCGACGGTCGGCGCGTATGACGACGCCGGCGCGTCGGGCGGCAAAACGCTCCACAATCTCGAGCACGCGGGCGCCTATTTCGAGTTTACCGGGGTGAACGGCGGCGAAGGCGGCGACGCCACCTTGACGCTGGCCTATATGAACGGCAACGCCTCCTCCAAAACCGAGATCTTTGTCAACGGTGAATCAATGGGGCTGATTACCATCCCCGGCACCGGCAGCTGGCAATCCTTCAAGATGGTCCGCATTCCCATTTCCGGCCTGACGCCGGGCGCGACCAACACCATCCGCTTTGAGGGCGGCCACGAGGGTTACAACCCCGATTTCATTCAAGTATTGTACTGACGCGTTCGCGGAAAGGGGCGTGCCGATCAGAGATTCATTCCTGATCGGCACGCCCCAAAAACCGTGAGCGCTTTTGTCATTTTATTGACATCTTTTTGCCAATATGGTATAGTGACAACAGATACAAACCACTTAAAAGAGGAGGAAAGGTTATGAAAAAGCGTATCAAAAGCACGGCATTGTCCGTACTGCTCGCTGCCGCAATACTGGTGGGATTGATCCCGCTTGGCGCGGCGTCGGTCGTCGCCGATGGTGAAGGCGCGGTGCTGGACGTGACCAACGCGCAGGAGCTCAAGGCGGCGCTCGACCGGGACACGCCGGTACAGGCGATCAACATCGTCGCTGATTTTACCGTCAATGACGATTGCACCATTTTATATACTGACTTGCATATCGATCAGTACCACGATACGGTTCTCACCATCGCCGAAGGGGTGACCCTGCGCATCGGCGCCGGCGGCCTGATCGGCAGCTGCTGGCCGTCTTACGGGGGCGATTGGGAAACGCCTCCGCTGCCCAACGGACGGGTGATCAACAACGGCACCGTCATCGTGGAAGAGGGCGGCGCGACGGAATACGATTTTGATACCAACAACGGCAAGATCATCGTCAAAGATGGCGGTGCAGCGATCTGCTGCACCACCAACAACGGCACCGTCATCGTGGAAGGCGGCGGTCTTTACAACACCTCACAGGGTCAAAACGCCGTCAACCACGGTTCCATCGAGATCCAACACGACGCGGTCATGACATCTCGTTTTGGCAGCAGCATCGTCAACGCCGAGGACGGCGAGATCCAACTGGACGGGGATTTCTGGTGCGGCTGTGTCAGTTTGGACAGCGACGACGTCTGCTGGTTCGAGAACCGCGGCAAGGTCACCGGCAACGGCTCGATCATCCTGTACCAAGCCATGCCGGTGGACGATATGGACGCCATGATCGAAAACGTGATGGCGCAGCTGGGACAGCAGACCCGGTTTGAGAATTGGGACGATATCAACATTTACAAATACGTCGAGGTATCCGATTACGATCAACTCGCCGCCGCTCTTCCCGGCGACCGCACGGTAGCCGGCGAGCAAGTCGAGGGCGACATGGACGTGATGATCGAGCTTTCGGACGACGTGGTCATCCCCGAAGGCGCGTCTATCAAGACGATGGCGATGATCACCGTTCCCGACTGGTTACGGCTGACGGTGCAGTCCGGCGGCCTGTTGGAATGCGGTCTCGAAAACGACGGCGAGGTCAAGGTGGAGTCGGGCGGAAAACTGTATACCACCATGGGCAGCCATATCCTCAACCGCGGCGTTATGCTGATCGAAGAGGGTGCACAACTGAAAAGCCAGATGGGCAGTCCCATCATCAACGAAGACAACGCCACCCTGACGATCGACGGCGAATGCTGGTGCGGCTGCATCGGTTTTGAGGGCGACGACGACTGCTGGTTTGAAAACCGCGGATCGGTGGATGGCGCCGGTGCGATCATCCTGTATGAAATCGAGCCGGACTTTATGCCGGTGGATGATATGGACGCGCTGGCCAAAGGGGTGCGCGAGCAGATCGACGGCACATCGGAAACGTTACCCGAAGTGCGGATCGCCGCCGGGATCATTGCCGGCGATGTGGACGGCAAAGAGGGGGTAACCGCCGCCGACGCGTTGATGGCGCTGCAGGCGGCGACCGGCAAGATCACCCTGACCGCCGATCAGACTGCGGCGGCGGACGTCGACGGTCAGGACAGCGTGACCGCCGCCGACGCGCTGATGATCCTGCAATACGCCACCGGCAAGATCGATTCCTTCCCGGTGCAAGCCGCCCAACCGCCGCAAGAGCCCGGCGATCCGGGTCTGGGCAGCGGCGACGGCGCGGACGACGATCTGCCGTAAACATTGCCCAACCCAAAACGCCTCCGGGATCCCGTACGGGATCCCGGAGGCGTTTTGGTTTTGATCGCTTATTCGTATTCCACCACGTCGGCCCAGCGCAGCAGGAATTCCCGTTCCTTTTCGTTGCCCTTGACCGATTGCGAAGCCGCCACGATGGGCATCCATTTTTGGACGTACTGCTTGGCGGTGTCGCTCTTTTTGCAGAAAAGATCGAGGTATTTTTCCGCCGTCTCGGTCTCCCCTTTCAGGCAAAACAGCAGATAAGTCCGCGCCGCGTCGGCCGAGGCGTTGCCCTGGGTGGCGTGCGCCCAGTCGATGATGAAGGCGGTGCCGTCCGAGCGGATGATGACGTTGGAGGGGCTGAAATCGCCGTGGCAAAGTTTGTTGTGCTTGGG
>JBMNVL010000062.1:0-11351 GCA_050946775.1 Acutalibacteraceae bacterium | reverse complement strand
CACGGCGTAATCCACCGTGCGGTACACCATGGAGACCAGCGTGCCGATGGCGATACCCAACAGCCCGAGCGGCTTCAGCAACGCCAGAGAAAGCACGATGTTGATCGCCGCCTCCAGATAAGCGCCAAAGGAGGTCTGCTTGTAATGGCCGGCGGCCGTGATGATCGCCTGATAGGGCTGGCGCAGGCAAAAAGACATTTCCGCCGCCGAGATGACGAACGCAAACACCGGATAGATATAGTTGACGTCGCTCACCTTGGCCGTATAAAGCCTCACAAAGGGGATCATCTGCAGAAAAGTGACCGAGAAAACGACCGTTACCAATACGTTGGAAAGGAATACGTAAATATCAAATTTTTCTTTGATATTCTCCCTCTCATCCCGCGCCAGCATATTGCCGAACGCCGCTTGAAAGGAGCCGGTCAGATTGGAAATAAAGCTGTCGATCCCGGCAAGCACGCTGCCGTACACCGAGTAGACCGATACGTTCGACAGGGTGGAGAAGATGGTCAGAAGGAAAACGTCGGTTTTCTTATGCACGAACGAGGCGACGGAAAAGCCCACGCCGTACCACCGCTGTTTGATGGCGTTGTTGTCCGGTTGGACTTTGGTGTCGATCTTGTATTTCTTTCTGGCGTAAAAATGGATGGCGATCGGCCGCAGCACAAACACGAATCCGCTGAGCAGCTTGACCATATGGATGGACGAACCCAAAAAGATCAACAGGGCGGAAACCGCCAGATTCCCGATGATGGTGACGATCTGCGCGACGTTGCAGATATAGTTTCTTTGGTCGGCCTGCAGCACCAGCTGGTAGGTGATCCCGAACAGATACTGCGCCAGGGTGGTCATACCGATCAGCAGGATCATAAAGACGGTGTACCACGTATCGAACGATCCCTCGACAACGAACGGAAAAACGACGCACAGCACCGCCAGATACAGCACGGTGACGCCCGCGAGGCGTTTGAAAAAGGTATCCGTGCTTTTGACGATACGGCTGACCGCGTTTGTATCCTTGCCTTCCAGCGGCTTGTATAAGGCGGCCTTGACCACCCCGCCGACGCCGCTTTGCAAAAGCGTCAAATATCCCAGAAACTGCGTGATCGAGGTGATCAGACCGTTCACCTCGGAGCCGTAATGACCGATGATCAGCCGCGGAAGGATGATGCCGCTGAGAAAGGTCACCAGCTCCAGGAGCAGTCCCGATCCGCTGTTTACAAGAACCTTTTCACTTCTGGTCACGAATTATCCTCTCTTTCAAGCAAAACCCTGCCGTTAGTCTGAAAATAGGCGTGCAGCGCCTTTTCCACCGCGTCGAACAGCGCCTTTTCCCGGCGCAATTCGTTTAGGGTGTCCGTCCCCTGCCGGGTGATCGAAAGCGCTTTGCCCCTTTGAACGATCCGCTTGAAGCACTCTTCCACGGGCGCCTCAACGTATATAAAGCGATACCCGAACGGGCAGCGAAAAAAGCTGTCCAGATAATCGCGCACAAACGTCTCTACGTCCTGCGTCCCGATGCGTTTGAGGATGGAGACCAGGATCTGCGCGAAGCCGTTGTCGTTGACGACCACGGCGCTTTTGCCGGCGCGTTCCCATCCGGCCATATTCAGGCAGAGCACCCGCGTCGAGCGGATGAACGGCTTGACGGCGCCGCCCAGCCGGTATTTTTTTACAAACCGTCTTGTCCGGAAATAAAGAGAAACCGGATGCCCCAAAAGCGCGTTGAAAACTTTTCTCGCCGCGGGCACGCGACGGGCGTCCTCACGCAGCAACGCCCCGTTCACGTAATAAGCTGGCGCGTCTTTGTCCGTCTTCGTGGCCATCATAAGGGTGGTTTTCCCCGAGCCGGGCAGTCCGAAGTATTCGCAAACCGTCACGTCGCCGCTTTTTTTCTTTGCCGTATCCGATCAATCCTTTCCATTGGCCTGGACGCTTCGCGCCACCCTCGCGAGCCGGTAGGGAGCGATCTTGCGCGCCGCGAAATACACCACCGAGATGATCAGCACCTGCCCGAAGAAAAAGGCGAATTTGTTGCGCGAGACGTTGATGAGAATGGCGCAGATGGCGCCGAAATACCCAAGCGCCGCGTTGGAAAGCTTTTTGCCTTCGTTTTTGGACAGGAACAAGCCGGTTATGAAGAAATACAGACACGAACCGATCGCCCCGAAATTGGCGTACCCTTCCGCGATCTGGTTGAATCCCATCGACGCGAAAGCCGTTTTGAAATCGAAGGAAGCCGGCACGGCCATGCTCAGATCCACAAACGGAATAAGGCGGTTGACGATATTGACGATCGGGTTGAAATACGAAAAACCCCAGATCAATTCCCGGCTTCCGTTGAACATCTGCTCGAGAACGTAGACGGTGCACCGCACCTGGGTCCCCAATTCGACAAAGAAACCGGTGAAGTTCAGATCCAGACACGAAAGAGAACCGATCACGCCCATTTTTCGCGTAGCGGTAACAAAGGGGATCACAAAAAACGCCAATATACAAAGCGCCACCACGTATTTCACTTTGATCTTCGCGCCCTTGTAGCGCAGTATGCCGATACAGGCCAGCAGTCCGTACAGGACCTCTCCTTTGTTTCCGGTCAAAAAGAACGCAATCGCCACGATCGAAAACAGGGTGACGCCGATTTTGACCTGGGTCGTGTTTCCGCAGGCGACCACAAAGCAGATCCCCGCTTCATAGAAAAGCAGCAGATAGGCATACAGGGTACTGCCTTCCATGGCGGCGCGGAACTGCTCGTAGCTCATGGTCAGGGATATCCGCCCCATCACCATCAAAGCCGCAAACGCCACAAACATCATGCCGATAAACGCAATGCCGATATTCGCCAGTATTTTGGAAAGATACCGGTCTTCCAATTCGTTGATTTCCCGATTCTTCTGCGCGGGTTTTATCAAGGCCTTCCCGATGATGACGCCCAGAATATACACCAAAAAGGCCAGCATACTCAAAACGATCGCTTTGGCGTACATCGGGCTGTCGAGAAAAGCGGCCGAATATACCGAGATCGTTTCGTAAACGCTGTCCCGGCCGACAAAATAACAGATCCATCCCACGCCGAAGGCGCTGATGGAGGCGTACAACAGGTGGACATGGGTCAATCCGAACAGCTTCAGCGTTTTGTCGAACAGAAAATAGGCGTTGACGATCAAAAAAACGGCAAGAGACTCCAGCGTGACCGCCGTATTGGACGGCATGGGCAAAACCTCCGTCAACTGTCCCACACAAACGAAGGTCATGACCGTCCACAACAGCAACACAAGAAATTTTTTCTTATCCATAATGGGTTGCTTAATCATTCAAAAGCTCCTCATTTCAAAACCGGCGGTCGGATTGTTGTTACAGGTATATGCGCGTTCCTGGTTTTTGGCGAAACGCGATGGGTATCAACAAACGCAGACGTTTCAGCCGTTAGCCGGCGACGGCATCCGTGCAGCGGTCATCGCGCACCGCTTTAGAAAAACCGCCGCTCGATTTCTCTTCTTTTTTCGCCGGCGGTCAGTCCCTTTGTCATAAGAAACTGGTCCCGGTTTTTTTCTACATACTCCTCGACGGATTCAATAACTTTCGCCGGCACGCCGGCCACCACCGAGTTGGCCGGGATATCCTTCGTAACGACCGCTCCGGCGCCCACGATGCAATTATCGCCTATGCAAACACCCGGCATTATAATTGCATTCCATCCGATGTTCACGTTGTTTCCCACCGTGATTTTGCCGAACTTATCGGCGCGTTTGTCCACCAGTCCCATATTTCGGGGCACCCACAACCCACCGTCATGGGTGATAAACCGTACCCCGTGTGTAATTCTGACGTGATCACCAAGGGTGATCAAATACGGTTCTGTGCCGAAAGTAACGTCCTTATGAACGGAACAACCGGCGCCAATCGTTACTCCCTTACGGCGCAACAGACTAACGTAGCCTTCATTGTCAGCCAAAGCGACCCGGATCTTCCAGAACCAGTTTTTGATCTTAGGCATAAAAGTTCCCACCATTTCCGATCGACATTACAGATTGAAGAAACGCGAGCCAGCGGCCGGCGATCACGTCCATGCCGTAATCGTCGCGCACCCGTCTGGCGTTCTCGCCAAGCGAGCGCGCCAAGGCCCGATCCTCCATAAGCCGCGTTATGGCTTGCGCCAAACGGTCCGCGTCGTTGACCGGCACCAGCAAGCCGTTGACGCCGTCCTGGATCAGCTCCCGCGGACCTCCGCAGGGACAATCGGTGGAGACGCAGGGCAAGCCCATGGCCATGGCCTCCATCAGCGCGTTGGGCATCCCCTCAAAATCGCTGGACAAAACGAACAGCGCCGCGTCCCGGATCTTCTCGGGCAGATCGTCCACCGCTCCGGGAAACGACACCCGGTCGGCCACGCCGCACGTCTGCGCCCATTGCCGCAGTTGGGGCAAAAGAGAGCCTTCTCCGAAGACGGTAAGGCCGATCCCGTCCGTCTTTTTCGCGGCCTTTGCGAAAGCTTCGATCAGCAGGCGATGGTTTTTTTGCGCCACCAGCCGGCCGGCCGTTACCACGCGCCGTTCGGCTTTGTCTTTATCACGCCCGTCCGCCGTCGGCAGATCGGCGGTCAGCGGATTGGGGATCACCTGCGCCGGGCCGCGCAGCTTCTTTTGATAGAAAGCCAGCGCGTCCGGCGTCTGGAACACGAACCCGTCCGCCCGGCGCATCAGCCGGCGGGAAAGCCATTTGGTAATCCGCTTCCCGTGAAAATGGCGGGGATCGTTCCGCTCGGAAACGACGATTTTGGTTTTAAGCCCCCGAAGCGCCGGAATCACGTACACGCACATGGGCACGCCCATGACCACGCACACGTCGTAGTTTTCTTTCATCACCTGCGCACGCAGACGGCGGCCGATCTTCATTTGGGGGTACAGCGCCTCCAGCGAAACGAAGGAGACCCCGTCGGTATCGTACTGATGCTTTGACGAGGAGCGCAGCGCCAAAACGTCGGCTTGGCAATCGTGCTCATTCAGCCACGCCGACAGCCCGATGGCCACCCTTTGCGCTCCACCGCTCGAGATATCGCTGACAATGATACCCACTTTCATGGCGTTATCCGTCCTTTTCCTGTTCACGGATCACCCGTTGGTAATAGGCGTCCCGGCGCTGCTCCAGCACGGCGTTGTCGTATTCCCGCGCTTTTTCAAAATTGCGGCGCGCCGCGCTCTCCAAACCGGCGCGGCAGATCCCGTTGACCGCCCGGACAATATCCCTGGGATCCGCCCGGCGAAAAACGTGATCCTCCTCCAGCAGTTCCGGGATACCGGCGGTACGCGCCCCCAGCGCCGGACAGGCGCGGCTCATCGCTTCGATGACCGAGCGGGGCAATCCCTCCTGAAGACTGGGCTGGATATAGATATCCGCCTGCGTCATTTCCCGCATCACGTCCTCGCGGGACAACGCCCCCAAAAAGACGACCTGCTCTTCCACCCCGCATTGACGGGCGATCGCCCGCAGCCGCGCCGCGTCGCCGCCGCCCGCCAGGCGGTACTGCGCCCGGTAGCCCTTGGCCGCCAATTCCGGCAGGGCGCGTATCACGTACTCCTGCCCTTTATATGGCACGTCGATCGCCGCCGCCGTGAACAAAACGAGTTTTTGGGGATCCCGGCGCCGGATCTTTTCGATCCGGTCGGCCAGCACCGTCTCGTCCCCGGCGTTCACGATCACGTTGGAGCAGGCGATGGAGTCCCGCGGGCAGGGATAGCGCTTTTGCAAAAAGCGCTCGGTCACGTAGGTGGCGTAATCCGCCCCGGCCACCGTGCGCCGCATCCAGAGATAGGACGGCCCGGCCAGCCATTTGGACGAAAAGCCGTAATTCCAATACGAATCCCACGTGCAGCCGACCACCTCCGCCAGATAGGGCAGTCGCTCCTTTCGGGCGATCGACGCCGCCTGATACGCCACGATGGAGGGCACGCGCGCCACCACCAGATCGCATTGACGGATCGCCTGCCGCATGGCGCGTTTGTGCTTGCCCAAAAAAGCGTTTTTCAAGCTGGTGATCGGCAGCGTCTCTTTTGCAAACGCCGTCGCGTCCTCATAGGAGGGCGGGAGATCGGCCGCGTCACACTTTTGGATGCGGGTACACAAACAGATCGCGCCGAAGGCGCGGTGATAGCGCTCCAGAACCTTTTTGAAGGAATTGCTGGTATACAGCCGTTGATCCGGCGTGAAAAACACTTTCGTCTCGGTTGCTATGAACAGTTTCATCAACGCACCTCACGGATAGATTGGACCAGTTCGCGGTAATCCCGATCGATCCGCCGCTGATGATCCGCCAGCAGCTCCCTGATTTGAGGAGCGTGTGATTCCAGATCCAAAAACAGCCGGATCAATTTTTCCTCCGTCACGGCGTCCATACCGACGGAATAGGATTCCAGCCCGAGATCCCGCATGATCCCGCTGCCCTTGTTGCCGCCGTAGGTGATGGCGATCGACGGCACCTGTTCGGTCAAGGCGAAAACGACCGAGTGAAAGCGGGTGCCGACCAGATAATCCATACGGCCGTAAACCGCCTTCATCTGCCGGCAGTTGAGCCGCAGATCCGAAAACACGTCCACCGTCTGCCCGCGTTCCTGAACCGCCCGCGCGATCTCCTCGATGCAGAGCATATCCCGCTCGTGGTAGTTTTCCGAATACACGTGTTCGATCAAAACCGGGCGATACCCCTGCTCCTTCAGCCAGACCACCAGCCCGGTGATCGCCCGGCAATACGCCCGGTATCGCTCCTGCGGGTCGGGTTGGCCGGGGAACCGGTAGGGCCGCACCGTGATGCCGACCAGCGGCTTGTCCCGCGCCACGATCCCGTGTTCCTCCAGGCAGCGCCCGGCGTCAAAATCGCTCTGTTTTTCCAGATACATCGCCAGATCGCGGCTGACGCGGCAATCGATCCCGCATTCGCGTTTGAGCATCCGGCGGGAAATCGATTCCCGCGCGTAGACCAGCCGGCATCGGCTGAGGGTCTTTCGAACCATCCTCCTGACCAGAATGCCGTTGAACGGCCCAAAGGAGTTGGGCATGACGTACACGGGGATCCCCATCGAAAGGGCCAGCCGGATATGATACAAAAAGAAATAGATCTTATACGTTTCCGCCCATCCGCCGTGAGCGTGCAAAAATCCGCCGCCTTTTACAAACGCCGCGGACGATTGCTCAAACAGGCGCAGCGTCTCTTTTTGCTCCGGCGACAAGAACCAGGACGCCGGTTTTCGCAAAAATGCGTGACCGACCGGAACGGCGCGCAGCAAATCCCGCACGGCGGCCAGCGACCAGCGGATCTTCAGCCCGATCCCGTAGCGGCGGTTATCGGCTCCCTGGGCGCGGCTTGCCGACGGATGAGGGAGAATATACGCCATCGAGCGGATGCCGATTTGCCGGGACTGTTCCCCGTGCTTGTGATCGGCGATCATATGGAATTGTCCGTCAAACCCGGCTTCTTTGGCCACGGCCGCCGTCTCCCAAATCAAAGCCTGATCGCCTCGATTGGTATCGTCACAGCCGGGCAGGATCAAATACGTCTGTTCGTTAGCCACGCCCGTCACCTCAGGAAATCACAATCGCGACAGCGTTTGCGCGACGATGGTGTTCTTATCAAATTCTTCTTCCATATGCCGTCTGCCGCGCAGGCCCATTTGCTCGCGCTGATCGCGGCTCAAGCGGCAAAAGCGCTCCATCATTTCAAACAGCGTCTGTTCGTCCCGCACCGGGCACAAAAAGCCGCTTTCTCCGTCTACCACCGCTTCCCGGCAACCGGGAATATCGCTGGTGATCACCGGCCGGCCGCAGGCGGCGCACTCCAAATTGGTATTGGCCATCCCCTCGTGCCAGGACGGCAGCACAAAGCAGTCGGCCTGCCGGATAAAGGGACGAACGTCCTCCTGATAACCGTGATACCGCAGCCACCCTTCCTGCCGGGCGGCATCAAACCGCTCCCGATAATCCTCCTCACAAGGGCCGACCACGTCCAAAAAGCAAGGGATCTGCCGCTCACGCAGCGTCTTCATCGCCGCAAGCAGCTCGTCGATCCCCTTCTCCCGCATCACCCGGCCCACGAACAAAAAACGGATTTCCTCGTTGCAGGGATAGGGTGCGAGAGCAAAACGCGAAACGTTGACGCCGGCGCCGTTGAGCAAGCAGGCCTGCTCTGGCGTCACGATCTTTTCTTTCAAAAACAGATCCCGGTTGGCGGCGTTTTCAAAAAACACCGTTTTCGCCTTTTTCAAAGCGGTTTTGTACAGGACGCTCACCAGCAGGCGCAGCGCGCCTCCTTTTTCAAAGGCGGTGCCAAGTCCGGTGATATTGGCCGCGTAGGGAATGCGCCGCATCCGGCAGACAAGGCCGCCGTAAACGTTGGGCTTGACGGTATACGTCACCACCAGATCCGGCTTGTCCCGCTTGAGCAGACGCCGGTAGGTTCTCCACAGCTTCAGATCGCGAAACGGGTTGATCCCCCGGCGATCGAGCGGGGTGTCCACGAACCGGCACCCGTCTTCCACCAACGGCTTGACCAGCGGCCCGTACGGCAAAGCGATCGTCACGTCCGCTTTTTTCAGCAGTTCGCCGATCAGCTCCCGGCGGAACTGGTACAAGCCCACGTCAAAATTTGCCAGGATCCACACCTTCATGGCAATCTCCTCGCCGGGACGCCGACGTAGGTGCCCGGCTGATCGAGGTCTTTCACCACCGCCGCGCCGGCGCCGATCAGGCACCCCGCGCAGACTCGCCGGTTGTTCGTCACAACCGCGCCGGCGCCGATCATGGTATCCGCGCCAATCTCCACCGTTCCGCACAGATGCGCGCCGACGGCGATATGGGCGAAATCGCCCACCGCGCAATCGTGATCCACCGACGACGCGGTATTGACGATCACCCCGTCGCCGATCGACGCCCCGGGATTGACCACCGCGCCGGCCATGACGACCGACCCGGCGCCGATTTTCGCGTCCCGTGCCACCGTTGCCCGGGGGTGGATCAGCGTTGCCAGCCGCTCCTTCGGCAGGCTCTCCTGGATCCGCCGACGGATCTCGCCGTTGCCGATCGCCACGAACAGATCCCCTTCCAGCCGACCCGCGTCGGCCACGGCGCCGACCACCGGATAACCGGCTTGAACGTCGCGGCGATTGTCATCCAAAAACGCGATATCGGTATATCCGCGCTGCGCGGCGATATCCGCGATCACCTTCCCGTGTCCGCCGGCGCCGATGATCAACAAGCGGCTCATATCTTCTCCCCCGTTTCCCCGGTATCCGGCGACCCCATAAATTCTTCCATCGTGACCGATGACGCGGACGAAATCCCGTCCCGCTTGAAAAACGCCTGCTTTACGGTCTGCCATACGATCTTCAGATCACCCGCGAAGGTGATATGATCCACGTAGGCGATATCCATCTCGAATTTTTCTTCCCAGCTGACCGCGTTGCGCCCGTGCACCTGCGCGTAACCCGACAAGCCCGGCCGCACCTCGTGGCGCCGTCTTTGGGTCGCGTTGTAGCGCGGCAAATACTGCACCAGCAGGGGTCTTGGTCCGACGACGCTCATATCGCCCTTAAGAATGTTGAACGCCTCGGGCAGTTCGTCCAGACTGGTCGCCCGCAATAATTTGCCGAAGCGGGTCAATCGCCGGTCGTCGGGAAGCGGTTTACCCTGCTCGTCGGTCGCGTCGGTCATGGTGCGGAATTTGTACAGCGTGAAAATTCGCTCGTCCTTCCCGGGACGGGGTTGGCGAAAAAGCACCGGACGACCCAGCTTCACCCGCACCAGCAGCGCGACGAGCAGATACAGCCAGCCAAACACCGCCAGCGCCGCCAGCGCGCAAGCGACGTCGAGCGGGCGCTTGAAAAAACGCTCGTATACCCCGGGGGTATGTTTCATAGCGTCATCCGTCCTTTGTTACCGGAAGCAGGCGTGAACGATCCGGATCACCGTCTGCTGTTCCTCTTCGGTCATCTTGATATCGCTGGGCAGACACAGGCCGCGCTCAAAAATATCCTCGCCCACGGCCGTATCCTGCGCCGAAACAAAATCCGCCGCGCCGTGGAAGGGCTGCAGATGCATCGGCTTCCAGATGGGTCGTCCCTCCGCGTTGAAAGCGTCCAGCGCCTCCAGGATCTCGGTAGGACAGCTTTTCCCTGGTTTATGTTCGTAAGTGACGGTGCAGGCGTCCCGCTTTTGCGGACACATCGCTTCGCGGTCGATCTCAATACAGGACAGCCAGTAGTTGGGATTGCTGACGCCGGCTTCGAAAGGATACATCTTCACCGGCAGATCCCGCAATCCATCCCGGTACCGCTCGTAGATCGCCTGTTTTTTCTGTCGATGCTCCACCACGTGGCACAATTGTCCCCGCACCACGCCGGCGATGATGTTGCTCATCCGGTAGTTGAAGCCCAGCTCCTCGTGCTGGTACCACGGCGCCGCTTCCCGGCTTTGGGTCGACCATTTGCGCAGCCGGTCGGCGTCCTGAAGAGAATCGGTCAGCACCATGCCGCCGCTGGAGCCGGTCACCAGCTTGTTGCCGTTGAAGCTGCAAATGCTGATGTCGCCGAAGGATCCGGTCTGCTTGCCCTTGTAGGAGGCGCTGAACGATTCCGCCGCGTCCTCCACCAGCAGCGCGCCGTGCCGGGCGCAGACCGCCTCGATCTCCTCCATTTTTCCGGGGACGCCGTAAAGATGCGCCATCACGACCAGCCGGGTATCGGGATAAAGCGTGAACGCCTTTTCCAGCGCCAGCGGATCCATGTTCCAGGTATCCCGCTCCGAATCGATCAGCACGATCCGGCCGCCCTCATAAGCGACGGCGTTGACCGTCGCGGCGAAGGTGACATCGGTCACGAAAACGGTGCGTCCCTCCAGCGCGCCGTGTCCCAAGGCCGGCGCGCCGTACAGTTTCTCGGCACACAGCCGCACCGCCAGATGCAGCGCGCCGGTGCCGGTGCCGGTAGCCACGGCGTAACGGCGCCCGATCTTTTCGGCGATCTGGCGTTCGATCTCATCGATATTTTCCCCGACCGTCGAGACCCAATTGGTGCGAAACGCCTCTTCCACAAAGGCCAGTTCTTCCCCGTGCATCGTGGGAGAAGACAGCCAAACCTTGGAGGAAAACGGCCGGATACCGCCAAAGCGGGGATCTTCGGTCAGCTTTGCAAGATGCTGTGCGTCCATATGCGTACTCCTTTATTCCGTCACGGCGAACAAATAATCATTCCCGTGTTCATTACCCAGTTAAAATAAATTATATCACAAACACAAAAAGAATACAAGTAAAAAGCCATATGCAAATATTATAATATTAAATAATTTATACGCCAATAACAATAAAC
>JBMNVL010000061.1:0-11464 GCA_050946775.1 Acutalibacteraceae bacterium | reverse complement strand
CGCCGCGTAAGCGGCGTTATCCCTCAGTCACGGCTGGCGCCGTGCCAGCCCCCTTTAGGCAAGGGGGCCTTTGGCTGCCGGGAGTTTGGGGAAATTCGCGGGGTGCGGATGCCTTCCGGTTTCGTTACCGGCTGGACAGCCAGACGATCAGCACCGCCACGTCGGCGGGGCTGACCCCGCTGATGCGGGACGCCTGCCCCACGCTGCGAGGGCGCACCCGGTCGAGTTTTTCCCGCGCCTCCATCCGCAGACCGGTGATGGCGGCGTAATCGATGTCGTCCGGCAGCAGCCGGTTTTCCAGCCGCCGCATCTCGGCGATGGTCGCCTGCTGACGGCGGATATACCCTTCGTATTTGATCTCGACCTCCACCTGCTGGCGGACGAGCGCCGGCAGCTCCGGCCGGTCGGGATCGATGGGCGCGAGCGCCTCGTAATCGAGCTGGGGGCGTTTGAGCAGTTCGTCCAGCCGGGTGCCGGTGGCGATGGGAGCGGTGCCCCGGGCGGCCAGCAGGGCGTTGACCGCCTCGCCCGGCGGGATCACGGTGTCCCGCAGCCGGGCGATCTCCCCTTGCTTTTGCGCCTGCCGGATCTCAAACCGCGCCCAGCGGGTATCGTCCACCAGCCCGGCCCGGCGGCCGATGGGCGTCAGCCGCTCGTCGGCGTTGTCCTGCCGCAAAACCAGCCGGTATTCCGACCGGCTGGTCATCATCCGGTAGGGATCGGTACAGCCCTTGGTGCACAGATCGTCGATCAGGGTGCCGATGTAGCCGTCGGCCCGGTCGAGGATCACCGGCGGCTTCTCCTTCACCTTACAGGCGGCGTTGATGCCGGCGATCAGTCCCTGGGCGGCGGCCTCCTCGTAGCCCGAGCTGCCGTTGAACTGCCCGGCGCCGTACAGCCCGGGGATCGCTTTGAATTCCAGCGTCGGCGCCAGCTGAAGCGGATCGCAGCAGTCGTATTCGATGGCGTAGGCCGGGCGCATGACGTCGACGTGTTCCAGCCCGGGGATGGTGTGCAGAAAGGCCAGCTGCACGTCCTCCGGCAGGGAGGACGACAGCCCCTGCAGATACATTTCCTCGGTGTCCTTGCCGCAGGGCTCGATGAAGACCTGGTGCCGCTCCTTGTCGGCGAAGCGGACGATCTTGTCCTCGATGCTGGGGCAATACCGCGGGCCGACGCCCTCGATTTTTCCCCCGTACAGCGGGGAGCGGTGGAGATTGTCCAGGATGACCCGTTTGGTTTTCTCTCCCGTCCAGGTGATGTGGCAGTCGCAGACGTTTTTGGGCGGATCGTCGGTCTCGAAGGAAAAGGGGATCACCGGCTCGTCGCCCGGCTGTTCCTCCAGCCCGGCAAACTCCACCGACGAGCGCAGCACCCGCGGCGGCGTGCCGGTTTTGAACCGCCGCAGGGCGATCCCCATCTCCAGCAGCGACGCCGTCAGAGAGGTGGCGGCAAACATTCCGTCCGGGCCGCCGTCGTAGCTGACGTCGCCGACGAAAATTTTGCCCTTGAGGAAGGTGCCGGTAGCGAGGATCACCGTCGCCGCGTCGTAGGCCGCGCCCAGGCGGGTGACCAGCCGAAAACCGCCCTCCCGGCGGGTGAGCGAGACGATCTCGCCCTGGCGGATGTGCAGACCCGGCTGGGATTCGAGGGTGTGCTTCATATAGCCGGAATAGCCCCGCCGGTCGATCTGCGCCCGCAGGGAATGCACCGCCGGGCCCTTGCCCCGGTTGAGCATCCGCGATTGCAGGGTGTTTTGGTCGGCGGCGCGGCCCATCTCGCCGCCCATGGCGTCGATCTCCCGCACCAGATGCCCCTTGGCGGTGCCGCCGATGCAGGGGTTGCAGGGCATATTGCCCACCCAGTCGAGATTGATGGTGAAGATGACGGTACGGCAGCCGAGCCGGGCGGCGGCCAGCGCCGCCTCGATCCCGGCGTGACCCGCCCCGATCACCGCCACGTCGTATTCGCCCGCGAAAAATGCCATAACAGAAACCTCTTTTTCATGGTCAACGAATCACGGGATGGGCGCAAGCCTCCCCTGTGTAAGGGGAGGTGGATCGGCGGCTTGCCGCCGAGACGGAGGGGTTGTCCCGCTTTTCTCGAAAACAACCCCTCCGTCAGCTTCGCTGACAGCTCCCCTTACACAGGGGAGCCATGCGCTCGCATCCGGATCGTTCATACAGGCAGACAAGCCCCCCTGTACAGGGGGGCTTTGCGCCTTAATCGGTCGCTTGCTTTACGAGATAGTCCATATACTCACATACACCCCGAAAGTTTTGGTTGATCTCGTTGTTCGGGATGCGCACCACCCGCAATCCGTATTGCTCCAGGTACGCTGTGCGTTGGCTGTCCCGTGTTTCGGTTTTTGTCTCGAAATGCTGCGCGCCGTCCAGTTCGATCACCAGACTCGCCGACGCGCAGTAAAAGTCGACGATATACCGCCCTAATACCTTCTGTCGAAAAAACCTTTTCGGATAGGATCGCAAAAAGCCATACCACAGTTGTCGCTCTTCCTTGGTCATCTCTTTGCGCAACCGTCGGGCGTTGGCTGTTATTTTGGTGTTGTGCTTTCGATCCATATTTTTCGCTTTATTCCTCGGTCGGGGCTTCTTCCTCCAGGGTGGAGTTGTCCACCGCTTCGGTCTCGCCCTCCTCGTGGGGCAGGCAGACCAGCGCCACCACGCGGGCGCCTTCGTTGCGGGTGGCCATCTTCATCAGGGTAACGCCCTTGCTGGGCCGGCGGCACTGGCGGATATCGGCGACTGCCAGACGCACCACGTTGCCGTTGTCGGCGATCAGGATGACGTCCTCGGTCAGCTCCACCGTGCGCACCGCCGCCACGTCGCCGTAGGTGCCGACGCGGTAGTTGGTCAAGCCCTTGCCGCCGCGGGACTGGACCCGGTAATCGCCCGGATCGCTCAGCCGGCCGTAGCCGGTCTCGGACACCGTCAGCACCAGCCGGTCGGGACGGCAGATCATCATGCTGACCACCTCGTCGCCCTCCTGCAGGGTGATGGCCCGCACACCGCGGGCGGGTCGGCCGACCACGCGGGCGTCGCTTTCCTTAAAGCGGATCGCCATACCCTTGCGGGTGGCCAGCAGCAGATGCTGATACCCGTCGGTGATCTCGACGTTGACCAGCTGGTCGCCCTCGTCCAGATCGACGGCGATCAATCCGTTTTTGCGCACGTTGGCGAAGGCGTCCAGCCGGGTGCGCTTGATCACCCCGTGGCGGGTGACCATGGTGACGAAGAGATCCTCCTCCACCTCCGGCACCCGCAGCATGGCGGTCACCTTTTCCTCCGGCGCCAGCGGCAGCAGGTTGACGATGTTGACGCCCCGGGTGGTCAGCTCGGACGGACGGCCCACCTTGTAGGCCTTCATCCGGTAGACTCTGCCGGCGTTGGTGAAGAACATGACCGGGTCGTGGCTGGAGCAGAAGAACATCCGCTCGGGCTCGTCGCCCTCCCGGGTGCCCATTCCGCGTTTGCCCACCCCGCGGGTGCGCTGAACGGTGTAGGTATCCGCCTTGACCAGCTTGATGTAGCCAAGCCGGGTCATGGTCAGCACGCAGTCCTCCTCGGGGATCAGCGACTCGTCGTCCATCTCGCCGTCCACCGGCGAAATCTCGGTGCGCCGCTCGTCGCCGTATTTGTCCTGCATCTTGCGGCACTCTTCCTTGACGACGTCCTTGATTTTATGCTCGTCGCCCAGCAGCGCCTCCAGCTCGGCGATCTTGAGCAGCAGCGAGCCCAGCTCGTCCTCGATCTTCTGGCGTTCCAGCCCGGCCAGCTGTCCCAGCCGCATCTTGACGATGGCGTCGGCCTGCACGTCGTCAAAATCGAAGCGGGCCATCAGCTTTTCCTTGGCCGTCGGCACGTCGGCGGCGGCGCGGATGATGGCGATGACCTCGTCGATGAAATCGCTGGCGGTCTTCAGCGCCTCCATGATGTGGGCGCGTTCCTTGGTTTTGCCCAGTTCATACCGGGTACGGCGGGTGATGACCTCGACCTGGAATTTGATGTACTCCTCCAGCATCTGCTTGAGGGTCAGCACCCGCGGCACGCCGTTCACCAGCGCCAGCAAAATGGCGCCGAAGGTAACCTGCATTTCGGTATAGGCGTACAGATGGTTGAGCACCACCTGCGGGTTGGCGTCCTTTTTCACCTCGATGACGATCCGCATACCCTCTTTGCTGGAATGGTCGACCACGTCGGAGATCCCTTCCAGCCGCTTGTCGTCCACCAGATCGATGATCGACTTGACCATGCTGAGCTTGTTGACCTTATAGGGGATCTCGGTGACGACGATGCGGAAGCGTCCGTTGCCGTGCTCCTCGATCTCGGCCTTGGCCCGCAGGGTGATCTTGCCCCGGCCGGTGGCGTAGGCCGCCCGGATGCCGGCGGTGCCCATGATGATGCCGCCGGTGGGGAAATCCGGGCCCTTGATGGCCTCCATGATCTCGGGCAGCTCGGCGTCGGGGTTGTCGATCAGCAGGCAGATGGCGTCCACCACCTCCCCGAGATTGTGGGGCGGAATGTTGGTGGCCATGCCGACGGCGATGCCCGCCGAGCCGTTGACCAGCAGGTTGGGAAACCGGGAGGGCAGCACCACCGGCTCCTTGAGCCGGTCGTCGTAGTTGGGGATAAAATCCACCGTTTCCTTGTCGATATCGGCCAGCATATCCAGCGACATCTTGTTCATCCGCGCCTCGGTGTACCGGTAGGCGGCGGCCGGATGGCCGTCGATGGAACCGAAGTTGCCGTGGCCGTCCACCAGCGGGTACCGCAGGGAAAAATCCTGCGCCATACGCACCATGGCGTCGTAAACCGACGCGTCGCCGTGGGGATGATACCGCCCCAGAACGGTGCCGACGGTATCGGCGCATTTGCGGTAGGCCTTGTCGGGGGTCAGGCTGTTTTCGTGCATGGTGTACAGGATCCGGCGGTGCACCGGCTTGAGCCCGTCCCGCACGTCGGGCAGGGCGCGGCTGACCAGCACCGACACGGAATAGTCCAAAAACCGTTGGCGCATCTCCTTTTCCAGTACGACCGGGATCACTTTTTCGGTTTGCTGCAATTGTTGCTCGTCCATCTATCGACACTCCTTAGGAAAGGTTTCCCAACCAGATCTTTACGCTGTCGGGATCGGGGATCGCGCCCCACGGGATCATCAGGGTCTCGTCCGGCAGCCGCAGGGTCACCCCGTCGGCGTCGGCCGATGAGCGGATCCATCCCCGGGGGATGAACCGCAGGTTGCCGTCGGATTCGATCGCGGCGCCGGAGGCGGTCAACGCCACCCCGACAGTATCCGGCGCCGTTTGGCGGATCAGCGGCCGGACGGCCGTCGCGGCCGCGCCGGTCAGCAGCAGCCACAGCACCGCCGCGAAGACCGGCGGGTTCAGCCACGCCGGCAGCACCGGGAAAAGCACCCCCAACGCCCCGCCGATCACCAGCGCGACGGCGCCGGTAAAGGGCAGCGAAAGCGCCACCGCCCGGCGAAAGGCCGTCTCCCGCCGTTCACGGGGATCGGGGGAAAAGCGGATCCGGGTCAGGGTGTCGGGCGTAAACGCAATATCGGGAAGCGGCGCCAGCGTTTCGGCCGCGGCCATCATCCGCCGCTCGCTTTGGCGGCGATCCTCCCGAAAAGCCGGATAGAGCAGCCGGCGGAGATTTTCCACCGCCTGGGGCGTCAGATCGTCCGCCCGCCAGATCACCCGGCCGTGTTCGTTTTGCACCGTCAGCGTCCGGGCGGTCTCCCGGATGACGGTATCCTCCCGCCGCAGCGGCACCACCGTGCGGGTGCGCGGCGCGATATGCACCACCCGGTCGGCGTAAACCTCGATCACGCCGGGAGCCTGTACCGCCGCCGCGGCGGTCCGGCGGGCGATCCGCCGGCGCTTTAAGGCGCCCAGCGTCACCGGCGCGGCCACCGCGAACAGCACCAGCCCCAACAGGCATTGCAGCTGCACGCTCAACCCGAGATAAATGCTGCTCTGAGCCGCCGTTTCCACGGCGTACAGACTGAGCAGCGCCAGCAAAGCCGCCGCCGCGGCCACCGCCGGCCACCAGCGGATCCGGGTCGCCTCGTCCGCCTCGCTCAAATCTCCCCAGGTCAGCGGAGAGGCGGCGGTCAACATCCGGGGGACGTCCTCGACCGGCGGCTCTTCCGGCGCGTACAGCGGCAGCGGCCGGTCGGTATAGGGCGCCGCCACCGTCGGCATCCGTCCGGCGGGCGTGGCGGCGTAAGCCGCCGGCGCCGGTCTGCCCGGCGGCGATACCGGCGCGGACGCCGGAGGTATCGGCGGCGCCATCGGCATCAGCCATGGGTCGGACGGCGGCGTCAGCTCCACCGGGCGGTCTTCCCAGGTGGGCGCCACCGGCTCGCCGGCGGAAAAATCATCCAGCATCGTCTGCCCGGCCAGCGGCTCGGGCGGCTCGGGCGGCTGGGGCGTTATTCCGTTTTGCTCGAAATCGGCCATCCGCCGTTTCACTCCTTGTTTTTGTCGTTATGGGAATCCCTTGCGGGGGTTGCCGTTGCCGCGGGAGCCAAGTTTTGCCCACCGTCGGTTAGTACGACGGGAGGGGAAACCCCTCCCCTACAGGGTCGCCGCAAGTTTGTACAATTTGGCAGGGTAAAGATCCTTCGTCGCTATGCTCCTCAGGATGACAACGCCGTAAAAAGGATGGTCATTCTGGGCAACATTTTCGACCGCGCCCGGTGGGCGATACAGGGAGAAAATGGTGGGCGCCGCGGTCGGCGATCGGTGAGCGCGTATGCGCCACACCTCAGCCGGGCACCGCAAGAGGGCCACGCGGTAGCCCGAAGAATCTTTCATCGTCATCCCGTAGGGGCGGATGATATCCGCCCCTACGGGTGACAGCCCCCTTTAGGGCAAGGGGAAGCCTTGCGCCCGTCGCCGGTCATTGCACCGGCGGGATCTTTTCGCTCAAAAGCAGGCGGCGATCGTCGCCGATCACCCGGTCGGGGACGCCGATATATTCCTGATGGATCCGCACGATCAGCATCCCGTCGAGGGCGATCAGCCGGCAGTTTTCGTAATCGAAGATCATCTGCCGCGCGCCTTCGCCGAAGCCGATCCCGTTTTCGTAGATCGCCAGGTGGATCGTTTCGTTTTCGGCCAGCTGCTGCTTGACCGACGAGCGGCGAAACAAGGGCATGATCACCCATTGCGCCACCCCGACGACCGCCGCGGCAACGGCGATCACCAGCGACATCGTCCGCCGGGGCTGAACGGTGATATAATCGATCAGCGAGATCACCGCCACCGCCGCCATCAGCACCGTCTGCACGATCAGGCGGGCTTTGGAGGCGTGGCGGGCGTACGCTTTGTCGAACACCCGGGACAGCTCGTCCTTATTCAGTTGATAGGCGGCTTCAAACCGCTTTTCGCCGAAGGTTTCGTCCATGATGATCTCCTGTCAGATAGTAGACGGTAGATGGTAGACGGTAGACGGTAGACACGCCCGCCGGGAGTTTGTGCCAATGCGCGGCGCGCGTCTCGCCTCCCTCTGACGGGTAGCGTTTGCGAGCGCCGCCAGTGGCGGATGCAGCGAGCAAAAAGCTGGCGCTGCGGTGTCATCCTGAGCCGCTTGCGGCGAAGGATCTTTGTACGTTGTCCGGCGGGGCACGTTAGCCTCCCTCTGACGAGGGAGGTGGATTTCGCCGTCAGGCGAAAGACGGAGGGAGAGAGGGATTACCGCCAGTCGCATTATCTCTCCCTCAGTCACGGCTGGCGCCGTGCCAGCCCCCTCGTCAGAGGGGGCCATGTTTGCCCGCCGGGAGTTTGTGCCAATGCGCGGCGCGCGTCTCGCCTCCCTTGCCTAAAGGGAGGTGGATTTCGCCGTCAGGCGAAAGACGGAGGGAGAGAGGGATTACCGCCAGTCGCGTTATCTCTCCCTCAGTCACGGCTGGCGCCGTGCCAGCCCCCTCGTCAGAGGGGGCCATGTTTGCCCGCCGGGAGTTTGGGGAAATTCGCGGGGCGCGTTAGCCTCCCTTGTCTAAAGGGAGGTGGCCGAGCGTCAGCGAGGTCGGAGGGATAGTCGCCCAACGGGCGACACGCCGCACAAGCGGCGTTATCCCCCAGTCTCGACGGCCGTCTTCGCGTCCGTCGATCCAGCCCCCTTTAGGCAAGGGGGCCTTGCGGTTCCCGCCGGTTTGCGAGATAAGATCCTTCGTCGCTGCCGCGTGGCCCTCTTGCGGTGCCCGGCTCCGGTGTGGCGCTATCGCGCTCACCGGTCGCCGACCGCGGCGCCCACCATTTTCTCCCTGTATCGCCCACCGGGCGCGGTCGAAAATGTTGCCCGGGATGACCCTCCTTTTTGCTGCGGTGTCATCCTGAGCGAAGCGAAGGATCTTTTTCCTGCGTCAGCCCGCGGGCGGATGGTATCCGCCCCTACGGTGTTGCCGCAAGTTTGCACAATTTGGCGGGCGGATGGTATCCGCCCCTACGCCACGGCGCCAACCGGCGGCTTAAATATCCAGATTGGACACGTACTGGGCGTTTTTCTCGATGAATTCCCGGCGAGGCTCGACCTTGTCGCCCATCAGGATGGTGAAGACCTCGTCGGCCGCGGCGGCGTCCTCCATCTCCACCTTGAGAATGGTGCGGAAGGCCGGGTCCATGGTGGTTTCCCACAGCTGATCGGGATCCATTTCACCGAGACCTTTGTACCGCTGGACGTCGCAGTTGCCGCCCAGATCGGCGATCTCCTGGTCCCGCTCGGCGTCGGAAAAGGCGTAGCGGTGCTGTTTGCCCTTGCTCACCTTGAACAGCGGCGGCTGGGCGATGTAGACGTGGCCCTCGTCGATCAGCGGGCGCATATACCGGAAGAAGAAGGTCAGCAGCAGGGTGCAGATATGCGAGCCGTCGACGTCGGCATCGGCCATGATGATCACCTTGTTGTAGCGCAGCTTGGTGATATCGAAATCGTCGCCGATACCGCAGCCCAGCGCCACCACCACCGGGATCAGCTTTTCGTTGCCGTAGACCTTGTCGATGCGGGCTTTTTCGACGTTGAGCATCTTGCCCCACAGCGGCAGGATCGCCTGGTAATTGCGGTCGCGGCCCTGGATGGCCGAGCCGCCGGCCGAGTCACCCTCGACGATGTACAGCTCGGTGCGCTGAGCGTCGTTCCAGATGCAGTCGGCCAGCTTTTCGGGCATCCGGGTGGAGCCCAGCCCCTTTTTGCTGCGCGCCGCTTCCCGCGCCTTTTGCGCCGCTTCCCGCACCCGGGCGGCGTTGATGGATTTTTCAAGGATCCCCTTGGCGACCGCCGGGTTTTCCTCGAGATAGGGCGCCAGCTTTTCGTTGAGCAGCGCCGTTACCAGCGTGCCCATGGCGGTGTTGCCGAGTTTGGCCTTGGTCTGGCCCTCGAACTGGGCGTCCTTGAGCTTGACGCTGACCACGGCGGTCAACCCTTCCCGCACGTCGTCGCCCTTGAGATTGGCGTCGTTGTCCTTGAGCATCCCGTGGGCACGGGCGTAGTTGTTGAAAATCCGGGTGATGCCGTTGCGGAAGGACATCTCGTGGGTACCGCCGTCCACCGTGTGGATGTTGTTGGCGAAGGAGATGATGTTTTCGTTGTAGCTGTCGTTGTATTGCAGCGCCACCTCGGCGATGGAATCGCCGTCGTGGGTGGCGATGTGGATCACGTCGGGATGCAGCGCCTGGTATCCGCGGGTCTTGTTCATAAACTCCACGAAAGAGGAAATGCCGCCCTCGTAGCAGTATTCCTCATCCACCCGCTTGTCGTCGTCCCGCCAGTCGTGCAGCCGGATGCACAGCCCGGCGTTGAGGAAGGCCTGTTCCCGCAGCCGTTTTTGCAGCACCTCAAACTCGTATTCGGTGGTCTCGAAGATCTCCCCGTCGGCCTTGAAGCGGATGGTGGTGCCGTCGTGTTCGCTCTCGCCGATCACCCGCAGCTCGTCCACGGCGTTGCCCCGCTCGAACCGCTGGTGGTAGACCTTGCCCTCGCGGGAAACCTCGACCTCCATCCATTCCGACAGCGCGTTGACCACCGACGAACCCACGCCGTGCAGACCGCCCGACACCTTGTAGCCGCTGCCGCCGAATTTGCCGCCGGCGTGGAGCACGGTGAGCACCACCGTGACGGTGGGAATGCCCATTTTCTCATGGATGCCCACCGGGATGCCGCGGCCGTTGTCCCGCACGCAGATGACGTCGCCGGGCAGGATCTCCACGTCGATGTGGGTGCAGTATCCCGCCAGCGCCTCGTCGATGGAGTTGTCGACGATCTCGTACACCAGATGGTGCAGTCCGCGGGATCCGGTCGAGCCGATGTACATACCCGGGCGCTTGCGCACCGCCTCGAGTCCTTCCAGCACCTGGATCTGGCTTTCGTCGTAGGGCGTGGCGTCGGCCCGGGTCAGGGCTTCCTCCTCCTGCCGCTCGAGCTCCATTTCCCTGGCGCGCTGCTCGGCGTTTTCCATCACCCGCTGCAGGGCCTGTTCGTTTTCGGTCATAGTCGATACCTCCGGTGTATTAGATGATAGATGTTAGACGGTAGATGTTAGACGGTAGATGTTAGACGGTAGATGTTAGACGCGCCCGCCGGGAGTTTGTGCCAATCGGCGGGGTGCGATGCCTCCCTTGTGTAAAGGGCGGTGGATTGCCGCGCCAGCGGCAATACGGATGGGGTGTATGGATCCGACGCCCCTTATCCGCCGCCGGATTTTGCCCTTTTGCGCAGGGTGGCGGGCGCCAATTGGCAGATATACACCGTCTCGTTGCCCTGCCGGTCGGCGCAGACCACGAACGAACGGGGCAATTCGTCCGTTACGTTGACCACCCGGCCGCCCTTTTCGGCGTCGGCCAAAAAGGCGCGGGTCGCCCGGCTGACGGTGGTGAAATCCATATCAAAGATCCCGACGACCTCCCGCAAGGGCACCACGGTGTCGCCGCCCAAATGCAAAAACATGGCGTTAAATCTTAAACCGGCCGGAGGGCGCGCTCTCGTCGAGCAGCTCCAGCTGATGGTGCTGGAACTGGCGGGCGTTTTTCATCGCCTCGCCGCCGATACGGGCGACGAAGCCCACCAAAATCAGCGCGCCGGCGGCGAAAAAGCCCACCCATTCGGCCTTGAGGATCACCCCGACGGCGAACGCGCCGGCGATCAGCAAAATCCCGCCCAGCATCAGCAAAAACGCCTTGCGCCATTGACGGTTGCCCTGCCGGACGATCTCCTCCCGTTTTTCCTCGTAGGTTTTGTCGGCCATAAAAAGGACCCCTTTTTAGATGGTAGATATTAGATGGTAGACGGTAGACCCGCCCGCAAACGGTTTGTGCCAATGCGCGGGGTGCGTCACGCCTCCCTTGCCTAACGGGAGGTGGCCGAGCGTCAGCGAGGTCGGAGGGATAGTCGCCCAAAGGGCGACACGCCGCATAAGCGGCGTTATCCCCCAGTCTCGGCCGTCGCTG